>NZ_AJLK01000152.1 GCF_000317205.1 Fischerella muscicola PCC 7414
ATATAAATAAATATATTAACAATTTTCAAATCTCTACTCTTCTCTGGTGCGTTCTCTGCGCCTCTGCGGTTAAATAAATGACTTTTTAACCACAGAGGACACAGAGTAAAAATTTAACAGTGCTAAGCGCCTTCTCGCAGCTTATCTAACACACTTCTATCCTCTAAGGTAGAAGTATCACCTGATACTTCTTGCCCAGCCGCCAGATTTCGTAATAAGCGCCGCATAATCTTACCAGATCGGGTTTTAGGCAAAGCATCAGTAAAACGAATCTCTCCAGGACGAGCGATCGCACCAATTTCACTAACGACGTGCTGTTTTAGTTCTTTATTGAGTGCTTCACTCGGATTATTACCACCCTCTAAAGTCACAAAAGCAACTATTTCTTCCCCTTTAAGTTCATCTGGTTTACCTACCACAGCCGCCTCAGCCACCGCAGGGTGGGAAACTAAAGCTGATTCGATTTCCATTGTTCCCAGACGATGCCCTGATACATTAATCACATCATCAACACGACCCATTACCCAGAAATAACCGTCTTCATCTCGTCTTGCACCATCGCCTGCAAAATAAATATACTGCCCATCTTTCGGGGGAATATGTTCCCAATAAGTACGGCGGAAGCGCTCAGGATCGCCGTATACTGTCCGCATCATCCCAGGCCAAGGATAGCGAACTGCCAAATAGCCGCCTTCGTTGTCGCTAACAGAATTACCTTCCAGATCCACCACATCGGCTAATATTCCCGGGAAAGGACGAGTTGCAGAACCAGGTTTGGTAGGAATTGCCCCTGGTAGCGGTGTAATCATAATTCCACCAGTTTCAGTTTGCCACCATGTGTCGACAATCGGACAGCGTTCGCCACCAATCACCCTGTGATACCACATCCAAGCTTCCGGGTTAATGGGTTCACCTACAGTTCCCAGCAAACGCAGAGAAGATAAATTCCGGGCTTTGGGTAAATGTTCACCCATTTTGATAAAAGCACGAATCGCTGTAGGTGCAGTATAAAAAATCGTCACACCATACTTTTCAATAACGTCCCACATACAACCAGGATTAGAAGCACGGGGCGCGCCTTCATACATTACCGTTGTGGCACCGTTGGAAAGCGGCCCATAAACAATGTAGCTGTGTCCCGTAATCCAACCGACATCGGCAGTACACCAGTAGACATCGGTATCTTGCAGATCAAAAATCCATTTAGTGGTCATGTGGGTGTACAGGTTGTACCCAGCAGTTGTATGCACAACGCCTTTGGGTTTGCCTGTGCTACCAGAAGTGTAGAGAATAAACAGCATATCCTCGCTGTCCATCTCTTGGGGCGGACAATCTGCACTCACACCCTTTTGCAAATCATGCCACCAATGGTCACGTCCAGGTTCGATGTTAATTTTTTGATTGGTACGCTGAACGACTAAGACGTTTTGCACAGTCGAGACTGTACCATCTGCTAATGCTTTATCTACTTGTTCCTTGAGGGGAACGATCGCATCTTTACGCCAACCACCATCAGCAGTGATTACTAGTTTCGCTTGGGCATCTATTAATCGATCTCGTAAAGCTTCGGCACTGAAACCACCAAACACAACACTGTGGGGTGCGCCAATTCTCGCACAAGCAAGCATGGCAATGGCAGCTTCGGGAATCATCGGCATATAAATACCAACGCGATCGCCTTTTTGCACTCCCAATTGTTTGAGGACATTGGCGAATTGACACACTTCCCGATGTAGCTGGGCGTAGGTGAGAGTGCGTGAGTCTCCTGGTTCTCCTTCCCAAATAATCGCAGCTTTATTTTTGCGCCAGGTAGTTAAGTGTCTGTCAAGACAGTTGTAAGAAATATTAATTTTGCCATTAACAAACCACTTCGCAAACGGTGGTTGCCAGTCTAAGACTTTGTCCCACTTAGCAAACCAGTTTAATTCTTGTTCTGCCAGTTGTGCCCAGAATTGTTCGGGATTGGCTTTGGCTTTTTCGTAAAGCTGCTGATATTCTTCTAAGCTTTTGATATGGGCATTTTGGGAAAATTCTGGGTTAGGTGAGAATAAACGTTTTTCTTGCAGGATTGATTCTATCGTTGGTTGAGACATAATCGCTTCAATGGTGTTCTGCAAACTATTCTGTATGGAGATTTGCCATAAGTGTTTTGATTTTCATGAAGATTGATGGAAAATGCAAGGATAAATAGAAAAGAGGGTAGGGATGTAAGAAGTCCAGATATGCAAACTGGCTAAAATAAACATAAATCAAGGGGGTACTACTTATGTCTGAACCTGGTACTATAGAAGTCGTCTTTAATGAAAATTCAGACGCAGAAGTTTTCTTTCCTCCCGGCGATTTATGGAGTGACGAACCACCTTTGGAAAGCGATCTACACCGCGATCAAATCGAACTCTTAATTAGTATCCTCAAATTGTGGTGGCGAGAACGCCAGGATTTTTACGCTTCTGGCAACTTAACGGTTTACTATAGTCCCAACCAGAAAAAGTCAGAGGATTTTCGTGGGCCTGATTTTTTTGTAGTTCTAGGAACCGAGAAAAAAGATCGTAAAAGTTGGGTTGTCTGGCAAGAAGAAGGCAAATATCCTAACTTAATTATTGAAATTTTATCTGACTCTACTGCTGCTGTTGACAAAGGCTTTAAAAAACAACTTTATCAAGACACCTTTCGCACCCCTGATTACTTCTGGTTTGATCCTGTTACACAAGAATTGCAGGGATTTCATTTGGTTGATGGCAAATATCAAGAAATTCAACCTACCGCTGATGGTAAATTATGGAGTCAGCAACTAGAACTTTATTTAGGAGTGCATGAAGGCAAATTACGTTACTTTACACTTGAACAAAAATTAATACCTTCTGCTGAAGAAATAGCCGAACAAGAAAAATTACGCGCCCAACAAGCCGAAGAACGTTTACAACAAACAGAGCAAGAATTATCTAGACTACGAGAGATTTTACGCGCCCAGGGAATAGATCCCGAGAATATTTAGGAACACGAACCAAATAAAATACACTACCTCATCCCTCTCTTTTTGGTATCCGAAAAACTCTGGGAACCTTTGCGCTGACTTTGCGTCCCTCTGCGTTTAAAAAAGCTACGATTTTATACAAAACTGTACTTAATATTACTCTTCAGTTTCGGCAAAATTTACTTTCTCGTAAAGATCATTCAAACTAATTTGAAACTGGATAGAACTTAATTCTAAAATTGTCTCTGGGGATTCATACTCAGTTAATAACCATTTCCCATCAGGGGTTTTCGTGTACTGCATCAGATAATATCTGGCTTGGTCACAATTTTACATCGCCGATATAGACGCGATAACTTTGTCCTCTCAAGCCAAATTTGAGATGAGCATAAAAATTTCCAGCAATTTCATTATGATTAGTTGTCCCTCCTGTCATCGGGATGATTTCTCCGTCGCATCTCAAAAAATGTAAATATTTGTCTTAATTGCGTAAATATCTCAAGCGCCTCCGATAAGTATACAAAGCTTTGATTGGGTGGTTCTACTTCCAGGTATTTGTCATATGTGTAACCATGCATTTTTGTCTGGAGATTTCCTGATGACTGCATTTAGCAATACCCAGCTTAATAAATACCTAAGTGAGCGATCACCAATTGTACAGATCATGCTATGTGTGTCTGCAAACATACCAAAAGATAGAAATTGAAACTACTCCAAAGGCAGATGAGGAAGAAAGTTAGGCAATTCAAAACAGAGGCAGCTATGTCTATTTATAGCTAGTAGCAAGTCAATCAATCAATTAACATCACTCGAAAATTTTCAGGACTATTTTAGGGATGGGTTTAGCAAATATCTAATTGCCTGGAATCAAATCTCTCAAACAAAACCCACCTCTACAAACAATTGATGCAAACAAATGAAAACATTCTTAATTTATGAATTTAACAAAATTTAGAAGGCAAGTTGTGGATTATGAAGACAAAAACATATTTACCTGGTTTGAAGACAGCTTTAGAATTCCCGCTACTAGAGGCGTTATTTGGTAGACGCGCTCGTCGCTTCTCTCTTGGTGCTGCAATTCCGGATGGGCCATTGGCGTTTACATCTCGCCATCAGCCTTTACCGCTTTCGGAACTAGAGCAGATAATGGTTCTGACCGCAGCAGCGGGTAACACTGGCTGGCACCACATGATTACACGTCATGCCAGATACGCCCCACACTTATCGAACTACTCTGCTGCTGCGGGCGGACGTACCTTTCCTTCAGCCGCAGGTTTCCATACCAGTGAAATATTTTTACCAATGACGATGGCGTCTATTTCTTTGCCACGCGCGATGCACACGCTTTAGTAGAACGGCAAGCAGACGAGGACATCAATCTGGATGCACTGTTAGCAGCCCATCGCCAACGGATTCGCAAGCTGAGTGACACTCGCTTGCATATTCCAGCTGCTGAACCCTACATGGAAGGACACAACACCTGGTGTGTTAATCGTCCAGGAAGTCTGCTGATTATTCCCGTAGGTGACATTGCCCAGCATATGATTGCTAACCTCTGCTTCTTGGTGCAAAACGGCTATTGCATTTATGACGATGTGAATCGAGAACAAATTCCAGGACTGGAAAAATTCAAACATCTGGTGAATTTAGACGAACCCTTCCCCATGACCTTCATTGATCAGTATGCTTTGACGGAATGCACTGCTGAGCTTTCGACCTGTTGTTACGCAGGTGTGCTAATGCTGCAAGCAATGGGGTTGGGTGGTTGGATGTTCGATGGCATTGACCGCCATGTTGTATTGGGTGCTAGTGGCGATCCGGATGTACCGGGTTTGGGTTTCCGCTACGACACCGACGAACGTTGGGCCCTACCTAACCCGACTGGTTTACCTGGAGTATTCGAGGCTTTTTGTCCGCCCCACTATCCCGATATGTGTGCAGCGGTAGAAGCCTTTGCCAAGCGGAAGTTCGGGCCAGGTGGACCATTCCACCCCGACACACCCGGGCCTTGGAAAGAAACCGCTAAGGTACGTAGAAGTGCGGAGGTTCACAGTGACGAGTTTAGAGAATGTGTTGCTGTGATGGCACAGTACATATACGACCGTTTCGGCAAATTCCCCGCTACTGTACCCAGTGTGTTTATTCTGACTTATCTCCAGGCTCATCACTTAGATTTAGAGTTCTACGACCATCACTTCCTGCCAGGAGCTTATCTAAAGACTCACGCTCAACATATGGCGAATTGGCATTCAACTAACGAGATATAAAGTAGCTAAGGAGAGAAATTATGGTTAACCTACATGTTGCCACTATTACAGGTGAAGAAACTGTTCTTGAACAAGCAGCAGTGGAAGCATTCAAGGCCAGCCTGCGCGGTGAACTGCTCTGTTCCACTGATGCAGGCTATGAGGGCGCCCGCAAGGTCTACAATGGCATGATTGACCGACACCCCCGCTTGATTGCCCGTTGTACCGACGTGGCGGATGTCATCAATGCTGTTAATTTTGCCCGTGAAAACAACCTACTCCTGGCAGTTCGAGGCGGCGGTCATAATGGTGCAGGCCTGGGGATTTGCGATCACGGCTTGGTTATTGACCTCTCGCTTCTGAAGGGGATTCGCGTTGACCCTGTAGCGCGTACAGTGCGAGTCGAAGGCGGTTGCACCTGGGGAGATGTGGATCATGCAACCCATGCATTTAGTCTAGCTGTACCCAGTGGAGCTATTTCTACTACCGGCGTTGCTGGACTAACTTTGGGTGGTGGACACGGCTATTTGACCCGTAAGTATGGCTTAACTATCGACAATCTACTCGAAGCAGACGTAGTACTGGCAGACGGGCATTTCGTTACTGCTAATTCAGAAGAAAATGAGGATCTGTTTTGGGCGTTGCGTGGTGGTGGTGGCAACTTTGGTGTTGTCACTTGTTTTCTGTTTAGGGCACATCCTGTGAGTACAGTTTATGCTGGGCCGACGCTGTGGCATTTGGATCAAGCAGCCGAAGTCATGCGGTGGTATCGGGAGTTCAGCATCAATGTGCAGGAAGATATGTATGGCTTCTTTGCCTTTTTGAAAGTACCACCGGGGCCACCATTTCCAGAACATCTGCATACAAAGACAATGTGCGGCATTGTTTGGTGCTACACCGGAGCATTGGAGAAAGTAGAGGAAGCGTTCCAACCGATCCGCAATTTTGCTACTCCAGCTTTTGAACACATTGGCCCAATGCCCTATCCTGCTTTGCAGAGTATGTTCGATTCCCTATACCCGGCAGGGTTGCAGTGGTACTGGAAGGGCGATTTTGTGAAGCAGTTGAGTGACGAGGCGATCGCACTACATCTAAAATATGGTTCGCAACTGCCAAGCTTGCTGTCAACGATGCATCTGTATCCGATTGATGGCGCAGCCAACCGAGTCGGCAATCAAGATACGGCTTTCAGTTTCCGTGAGGCGAAGTGGTCAATGGTTATAGCTGGCATCGATCCAGATCCGGCTAATCGCGATCGCATCACTAGCTGGGCAAAGGAATATTGGAGTGCATTGCATCCCCATAGCTGTGGCGGTGCCTACGTAAATTTCATGATGGAGGAGGGTCAAGAGCGCGTCCAGGCTACCTATCGCGACAATTACGAGCGTCTAGTTGTGATTAAGAATAAGTACGATCCAACTAATTTGTTCCGTGTCAATCAAAATATCAAGCCAGTCACGGCTTAGTATGGGTTTGCATTAATTTGTAGTGTTTTTAAACGCAAAGGATCGCAAAGGAAAGCGCACCAGAAGCGCAGAGTTTGGTTAGAGTCATTTTTACACTCTTGGGGAGCAAGGGTAAAGGCTTGTCTAGTGCCTTTAACTTTGTTCCCTTTACTTTTTCCCGGCTGCTGCAAGAAGTATCCTGCTTTTATAATGTGGCGATCGCGTAGAGTATCGCTGCTTGCGACGTTGCCACATCTGGTTAGAAATACTGCATTAGTAACCTATGGTTAATAGCGTGCATTCCTCGAGGACTAAAACATGTTTTAGCATGGATTTGAGTCCACTTGAGTGGACTTAGACTTTTAGCCAAGAAATAAATTTCTTGGCAGGAGATTAGGTTGGCGCAATATCTCAGTTAACCTGTACCCTTATGTGTTGCGATCGCTAAGTAAGTCGCTGAGAAAAATTCAATGTATATGAAGAAAAATAAATTATGTGTAGGGTGCGTTATGCCGTAGGAATCGCGCACCGTGAATTGCTGATGGTGCGTTGCGCTGCACGACAACGTACCCTACATTTAAATTTGTTAATCTAGCTTGAAATATTAACGCCGACTTACTTACACTAACCCAAGTCTTGAAAAAAACCGTGAACGTCTTGCACTTAGCCCATTTACCGGCAGAGAATAAATTCTCTAGCTAATAGCTTAACTCCACGCTTAGTGGACTCAAATCCTAAAATAAAATGGCAATGAAGAATGTAGACGCGCAAGCAGCTTCCTGAAGGGTAGAAGTCGGGGATCTTTTGCTTATTTTTCAAGATAAAACTTAGCTATCTTGCTTATTTATTTGCTCAAGTTCATCTAATGCTTTTTGAATAGCTTGGCGACAAAATTCTCGTGGCTCGTCAACCTGACTCAATCTATTTTTCATTGTTTTCGTAATCCGCATTGTCCATTGTTCAGTTAATGGTTCTTCTCTGTTAGTCACGAATTTTTTAAATTTTCAGGAGTTCCTTTAGGATTAGGCATTTTTGTAAAAATATTCAAATAGACTTGGATTAAATGAGTTTATCTAAAAAAAATATGTATTTTGCGCTTAAGTATCCTGGTTATTCAAATTTCGCTTATCTAAAGCCTCCTGGATAGCTTGCCTAACAAACTCTGGGTAATTTTCCAAAGTTTTCAATTCATTCATCATTGACTGAGGCACTCTAACAGTTAACTTTGCGGTTAACGGTTCTGGTCGATTAGTTGTTAATGGTTGAAGATTTTCTGGATTACCCCTTGGGTTAGGCATTGTTTAGAAATATAAATAAAGCTTGAATGATATGACGACATATATATAGATTCTATTAAAGGTGGTTATCTTCCGTCGTCAAACTTGCGATAACCACCTGTCCCAATAAACAATGAGACAACACTATGTTATCAAGAGAATACCTGGAAAAACTGGAACTTGAAGAATTACAATCGTTAGCCAAAAGCTATGGTGTTCAGCCGATTGGGAACTATGTTAAGCGAGAAGCTTGGATAAATGTTTTAGCCAACTTCCCCTATAAGGCAATTGACCAAATGAAAGATGGCATAGGATTACATAGTCCAGGAATGAATGCCTACTTTATGTTGACTACCGTGCTAGATATGCTTGGAGAACCGACAGATAGTCAACTGGCGCTAATTCGAGCAACTCGCAAAGATGAATGGTTAGTAGATGAGCAATGGCAATTCTACCAACATAAGCTGAATGAGCTTTACACGATTAAGACTATGCTGCAACAGATAGTTAAGATGCTTGCTGGTTAGTCAGTTTGATCTGAATTTTGGATTGTAGAGACGCGATGTGCCTCGCGTCTTTATAATCGTTACGGGACTAAACGAACTGCATTAGAACGCAGAGGACACAGAGAAATAAGAGTTTGAGAGGTTTTTTGTGTAATACCGTTTGACAAAAATCCTGATACATATTGGATTTATTAGGTCTGTTGCAAAAATCAGGATAATTGTTAATTACGAACACAGATGAACACGGATTTTATCGGTGTTTATCTGTGTTCATCTGTGTTCGTTTTTTTAATAAAATTTTGGATTGTAGAGACGCAAGGAACATTGCATCTCTACAATCATCTTAAGCAACTATGTCTTCCACGACAGCACCCTGCATTTTCTCAAAGGCATCTATCAGGGTTTGCAATTGCTGATCTGCCTTGAACACTCCCAAACCCCGTACTGTGACTTTTCCTGGTGAATAAACAAAACGAGATTTGAGATTTTCTGGTAAATTTCCTGCTAACAAATTCCAAGCAGGTTCTTCCATTGGTGTTTCTAAAACAACGTGTTGTTTTGCTTCTGGTTTAATGCGACTAAAGCCTAGTTTTTTAGCTAATTGTTTCAATTCCATCACCCGCAATAGTTGAGTAGCGGGTTTGGGAATTGTACCGTAGCGATCGCTCCACTCGGCAGCAATTTGTGTTAGTTCTTCTTTAGATTTGGCAGCAGCAACCGCACGGTAAGCGCTCATCTTTTGATCAATATCGGGGATGTAATCAGCAGGAACAAAGGCTGTGAGGTTGAGATCAATTTGGGTGTCCTCAACTTTGGGTATTTCTTGTCCCCGGATTTCCCGAATGGCTTCTTCCAACATTTCCATGTATAAATCGAAACCGATCGCTTCCATTTGCCCTGATTGTTCTGCACCCAACAAGTTACCAACACCGCGAATTTCCATATCCCGCACGGCTAATTGATACCCGGAACCCAACTGTGTAAATTCCTGGATGGCTCGTAGGCGCTGCCGGGCAGCATCAGATAATGTGCGTTGTTTCGGATAAAATAGCCAAGCGTGAGCCTGAATCCCTGCACGTCCTACCCGTCCCCGCAGCTGATACAACTGTGCTAAGCCAAAACGATGGGCATCTTCAATCAAAATTGTGTTGACGCGGGGGATATCTAAACCAGATTCAATAATCGTCGTACAAACCAAAATATCTGCTTCCGCACTACTGAAGGAAAGCATGATCGATTCTAATTCGCCTGCTTCCATTTGTCCGTGAGCGATCGCTATTCTCGCCCCTGGGATCATTTGCCGCAACTCATCTGTTCTTTCTTCAATACCTTCGACACGGGGTACGACATAAAACACCTGTCCGCCTCTGTCGAGTTCTTGCCGAATGGCACTGCGGACTGTTTCTGGGTTCATTGGTGCAAGATGAGTTTTGATGGGACGGCGGGATGGTGGCGGTGTAGTAATCAAACTCATCTCCCGGATACCCGATAAAGACATATATAAGGTACGGGGGATGGGTGTGGCTGAGAGAGTCAGTACATCCACTTGAGTTTTCAAAGTTTTAATTTTTTCTTTTTGGTTCACCCCAAACCGTTGTTCTTCATCCACCACTAACATTCCCAAATCTTTGAAATTGACATCTTTACTCAATAGTTGGTGCGTACCCACAACCACATCTAATTCACCGGATACTAGGCGTTTTTGAATATCGCGGCGTTCTTGGGGACTGCGGAAACGGTTCAGTAAACCAATGTTAATTGGGTAAGGCGCAAAGCGTTCTTTAAGAGTGTGATAGTGTTGCTGCGTTAGGATAGTAGTAGGTGCAAGGAGTGCCACTTGTTTGCCGGCGGTGACTGCTTTAAAGATAGCGCGGATAGCCACCTCAGTTTTACCGAAACCGACATCGCCACACACTAAGCGATCCATCGGGCGATCGCTTTCCATGTCCCGTTTTACATCTTGTACAGCTTTAAGCTGATCGGTTGTGGGTTGGTAGGGGAATGAATCTTCTAGTTCTTGCTGCCAAGGCATATCTACCGGATAGGCAAAACCTTTTTGTTGCGATCGCGCTGCATATAATTTCAGCAAGTCCACCGCCAGTTTCTTTATGGCTTTGCGGACTTTATTCTTGGTATTTTCCCAAGCCTTACCAGTCATTTTATTTAGTTCTGGCGGCTTGTCGCTGGTGGTACGAAAGCGTGATAAAGCATTGACTTGATCTGCTGCTACCCGCAACAAACCATCTGCGTATTGCACGACCAAATAATCACGGGTTTCATTGTTAACAGTGAGACTTTCCAACTTGAGGAATTTACCGATGCCGTGATTTCTGTGAACTACATAATCACCGGGACGGAGTTTGTTGGGGTCTACTTGCTTAGAAGCAGCTTTACGACGCTTGCGGACATAACCGAAAGTTGCTAGAGTATGTTGCCCGTAAAATTCCCGGTCAGTGACAATCACTGTGCGAAAAGTCGGCAGGATAAAACCTTCCAACTCTGCCAAGCCGGAATATTTCAGAGCAACTGGTACGTGATTAACTTGCAACTTGTCAATCGCTTGGTAGTCGCGGGGATTAGGGATAAACTGGGCAGGACAATCGTGTTCTTGCAACAGCGAGACAGAACGGCTAGGTTGTGCCGAAATTAACCAAATTGAGAAATTGCGATCGCGCTCTTGTCTAAGTGTTTCGGCAATTTTGGCATAGGAGTGCGGTGTCGTCGGTAGTCCACGACAAGCAAGATTTATACCTTGATTTTCTTCGGTAATTTCTGATAGATATACCTTTTTAAATGCTTGGGAAGCAGCTAAACAATCCTCAAACCAACAATGAATTTTAGGTAATTGGTAATTGGTAATTGGTAATTGGTTGGATTCTTCCTGATTCTCGCTTGCCCACTGTTCCTCGGCATTTTCCACCCAGCGATCGCTATGAGCATGACACTGTTCTGGTTCATCAATCGCGACTAAAGTATTAGCTGGTAAATAATCTAATAACGAAGCAGGTTGGGTGAAAGCCAAACCTAAAAACCGACGGCTACCTTCTAAAGATGTACCTGCTTCAATCTGTTCTTGTTCGGTTGCGGAAAGATAAGCTTTCACTTTTTCTAGCCTCTCTCCACTCAAAGCTGCCATCACCACAGGCGCAAAGCTAGTGGGAGTGAGAATTAACTGGTCAATTTTATCTAAAGCCGAACGTTGAGTTGCGGGATCGAATTCTCGGATTTGCTCGATTTCGTCACCAAACCACTCCAAACGTACTGGTAGTTCAGAAGACACGGGGAACACGTCAACAATATCACCGCGGCGACTCCACTGCCCCTCTGTTTCTACTAAAGCAACCCGTTCGTACCCCAGACTTGCTAGTTTTTCACTGAAACTATTTAAATCCAACTCCATTCCCTGTTTGAGGGTGAGACACAAAGGAGCAAATCTCTCTGGTGGCGGTAAGTGGGGTTGTAGGGCCGCGTGGGTGGCGATGATGGCCATTCGGCTGTTAGTGATGGGGTGATGGGGTGAAACTGTCTCCCCATCTCCCAACCTCCCCACCTCCCTATCTTCCTGGGTTCCAAATCTTACCAGGTCTGCCAATACCTGCATCTGTCCCCAAGTCAGTTCGGTTTCAGGGTCAAAAGGTTCGTAAGGGGACGCTTCGGATGTGGGATAAAAATGTATAGTTTGCCATCCCATCGCCTCTAGTTGTGCTGTCCAGCGTCCGGCTTCCTCCAGAGTGGCACAGACCACAAATAAATTTTGTCCTTCAGCTTGAGCCAGTGCCGAAGCTAGCAAGCCTTTTGGCAGGCGAGGAATGCCATTTAAATGTAAATTTTTTTGCCGATTCAGCTTAGAGATAAATTCTGTGGTGAGCGGCGATCGCCCTAGAGCGCGCACAATGGAAGAAAATGCCATAACTTTTTAAATAGGTGGGAGTCGTTCTGACCAGCAATGCACAATGATAGCGTTTACTTTAACTATTTTAGAAATGTCAACGATGATAGAGCTTACCTTGAAAAAATGTTAGTCCCTAGTACAATTACGACTGGACAATAGCTAATATACGTAAACAGTAGTTTTTTACCATTGACAATTGGCTATTGACTTTACTAAGTAAAGCTAAGTAAGTGTTAAATAACGCATACAGATTCAAATTAAATTTAAGTGTGGTTGCCGATAGCATCGGCAATTTTAAATAATGTCACCAACTGCTGAAATTTTACTTGTTTTATTACTAATCCTCGCCAACGCCCTGTTTGTCATGTCAGAGTTGGCTATTGTCTCAGCTCGAAAGGTGCGCCTGCAACAACTGGCAGAACGGGGAGATCAAAAGGCTCGTGTGGCGTTGGAACTGGCATCTTCCCCCAATCAATTCTTAGCAACTGTCCAGGTAGGGATCACTCTGTTAGCAATTTTATCTGGTGCTTTTGGTGAATCAGTGATCGCCAAGAGACTGGTTCCTATTTTTAGTTCTATCCCTTTTTTGGCACAGTATAAGGATGCTGCTGCTTCTGTCATAGCGGTTTTAATCATTACCTATCTCACATTGATTATTGGTGAATTGGTTCCGAAACGAGTAGCATTAAACCACCCTGAACCAATTGCCTCTATAGTTGCTATTCCGATGCGGATGTTGTCAACAATTGGCTCACCAATTGTTTCTTTATTAAGTATTTCTACTGATGCAGTGCTACGTATATTAGGCATTAGACCATCCACAGAACCACAAATCACAGAAGAAGAAATCCGGGTTTTAATCGAGCAAGGTACTGAAGAGGGGACTTTTGAAGAAGCGGAACAAGATATGGTAGAGCGAGTATTTCGCTTAGGCGATCGCCCTGTCAGTTCTTTTATGACACCGCGTCCGGATATTGTCTGGCTAGACTTGGATGATTCTCCCACAGAAAATCGTCAAAAGATAATTGAAAATGGTTATTCTCGGTATCCGGTTTGTCAAGGAGGACTAGATAATGTTCTCGGTATAATTGCTGTAACTGACTTGTTGGCTAGGAGTTTGTGTGGAGAACAGCTAGATTTAACTGTAGCATTGCGAAAGGCTGAATTTGTTCCAGAAAGCACCCGTGGCTTGAAGGTTTTGGAGTTGTTCAAACAAACTGTCACTCACATGGCGCTGGTAGTAGATGAATACGGTGTGATTCAGGGATTAGTCACTCTCAACGACGTGATGATTGAAATTGTTGGTGATGTTCCTACAGCAGATGAACTAGAGAATCCTCAGGCTATACAACGGGAAGATGGTTCTTGGTTATTGGATGGAATGTTATCTGTAGAAGAATTTTTTGAAATGTTCGACCTTGAGGAGTATCTACGAATTCATCAAGGAAATTACCAAACATTAGGTGGTTTTGTAATTACCCATCTCGGCCGAATTCCGGCAGCAGCCGATCACTTTGAATGGCAAGGTATGCGTTTTGAAGTGATGGATATGGATGGTAATCGTGTTGATAAAGTCCTGGTAATACCAAAACAGATGCGATCAGCTGACCGGGGAGATTAGGAGATGGGGAACTCACCGGCCCCCACTCCCCCAAGGGAGTGGGGATTAGGGGCAGTGGGGTGATGGGGTGATGGGGTGATGAGAGGGGTATGAGGGGTGTGTAGACACGTAGCGGCTTCCCGTAAGGGTGGAGTATGAGGAGTATGAGGAGTATGAGGAGTATGAGGAGTATGAGGAGTATGAGGGGTATGAGAAGAAAAGGCATTATATATCTTCTTTATTCCCCCACTCCCCCGTCTCCCCACCTCCCCCCATTTCTCACACTTCTCACACTCCCCACACTCCCGACTCTAGGCTGTTTTAAAAAATCTGATAATCTCACGAACATGATCGAGAAATTGCCCATCGGTAGAAAGTTGAGTGATCGCAGCCCTTGCTTCTCTTGCTAAACGTTCGTGTTCTGTTTGATTTGTGGCGCGTAATTCTTCTAAATTGGCAGAAAGACGAGCTAATTCTTTGCGCGTTTCTTCTGTGTAACGTTGCTGATTTGCTACTAACGAGTAGGAATTTTCGGGGTCTAGTTGTTCTTCTATCCGTTTAATCCTGTCTTCGTTGACATCAAAGCGGTTACGGAGTTCAACAATATCTTGGCGAGGATACTTCCATTCATTACCTATCGTAGTTAGGCGTGTATATAAGTATTCATAAGCACTGATCGCTGGACGTAAACCTGTTAGGAGTAAAGCCGCACCAGAACCAAAATATCCAACAGCACTAATACCTTTAAGAGCAAGAATATAAAGACCGATTGCTGATATTAAGTGTAAAGCAATGGCAATTAAGAGCGATCGCTTGGCCAAAATCTTTACATAATCCACTTGTTTATCATCAACAGGAATTTCTTTTTCTGTTGATTGTTCTGCCTCTGCTAATACTTCTTTAGCTTTAAAATAGACATTCCAAGGCACTGTCACAATCACTAACAACCACCAAAAACTTGCACCACCAATCACCCAATCCAAAAAGTTGCCAGAAGGTAGATGAAACCATTGGAATATACTAAAAATTAGCAATACGGAAACTACAATTCCAATACTGGAACTGAGAAAAAAGTTAAAATACATAATGCTTGAGTTCCCATGCTGGTATTTTTTCCATCATGGCTTTTGGCTAATAGAAGAACATAAAAGCTTGTGATGGTTTTCAGAGCTACACACAGTCATGGGTAATGGGTAGTTAATTGCCAATGCTACAAAAGTAATCACACATTTTGCATACCCCCGTTGCTGAAGAAATTGCTTTAGCCTAGCTGCTTTTATGGATTAGTTGTCGGCTTTAGGAATAGCCATGCGACAAAAAATGTGGCTGCTGTAAATAATTGCGTTAAATCCAATGCAGATAGATATCCATCTGCAAAGGAAGCAATACTTCTGTCTGTAATGCCAAACAACCAAGAAGAAATGCCAAACAACCAAATTCCATTCTTAAGATAGCCGACAAATTCCTTGGATTCAGAAGGTTGCTGCTTATTCATGCTTTTTTGTCTCCGTTAGTTAATAAATACGCAAAGAACCTAGATATGACGAAAAACCACCAGTAGCTGTCTTGGCTACCAGTGAAATATCCCTGTGATATTGATTACATGTGCGCTTTTTTCCTGGGTACTATTAATTTCTGTATAACTATATTAATAAATATTTTAATGTATTGACATAACTATCCAAAGGTACATTGTGATCAAACCATGTCAAAAGCAAAAGGTTTGAGGTTAAAGTGACTTTGATGAATTTCCTTTCCCCTTACCCCTCTCCCACTGCCAAGCCCCAAAAAATAAAACTTTATACTTGAAGAAGAAAGAGTAGTTTTCAATAGGAGGGGAGAGCAATGGCTCCCAATCCCGCCATCATGCAAGCTGTAGAACGGTTGGGTTATCGTGTCACAGTGGGCGATGTGGCATCCCAGGCAGGATTAAATGTCGAAATCGCAAGTGCTGGACTATTAGCACTCGCCTCAGATGCTGGCGGACATATGCAGGTAGCAGAATCAGGCGATATTGTTTACCTGTTTCCGCGCAATTTTCGAGATATTTTGCGTAACAAATACTTGCGGTTGCAGTTGCAGGAGTGGTGGAGAAAAATCTGGAGTATCCTATTTTATATAATTCGGATTTCTTTTGGTATTCTACTCATAGCTTCTATCGCCTTGATTTATATCACTATTCTCGTGATAATTATGTCTGCTAACTCTGATCGCGATAGTGGCGATCGCGGTGGTGATTTTGGCGGAGGCTTTTTCTATTTTCCCAACTTATTTTGGTATTTCAGTCCCGATTACGACACCTACTACCAAGAAAGACAACAGCAACGCAGACAAAGCGATCTGAACTTTTTGGAAGCAGTATTTTCATTTTTGTTTGGTGATGGGAACCCCAACGCCAACTTAGAAAAACGTCGTTGGCGCACAATTGCAGCAGTCATTCGCAATAATAAAGGCGCAGTGGTAGCTGAACAAATCGCTCCCTACCTTGATGATATTGGTGAAACATATCAACAAGAGTACGAAGACTATATGCTGCCAGTTTTGACTCGATTTAATGGTAAGCCAGAAGTAAGTCCAGAAGGACAAATTGTATACTATTTCCCAGATTTACAAGTGAGTGCTGCGAAAAAACGCGATCGCTCAATATCACCCTATCTAGAAGAGTTACCCTGGCGTTTTAGTGCAGCTTCTTCAGGACAAATTCTCCTCAGTGCTGGGTTGGGTGTAGTCAATATTGTCGGTGCTTTAATTCTGGGAAGCTTGTTAAGAGATGGTACAGCAGCAGCAGTTTTAGGCGGATTAGTAGCTTTCGCCCAAGGAATTTATTGGCTACTGTTAGCTTATGGTATCGGTTTTTTGGGAATACCCTTAGTACGTTATTTTTGGATTCAATGGCGTAATCGTAAAATAACTGAACGCAACCGTACTAGACAAGCACGAGCCAGAGTATTAGCAAGTGCAGATACTCAATTGCAACAAAAAATAGCCTATGCAGGACAGTTTGCAGCCGAAAAAATAGTTGGTAAAGAAGATCTGGTGTATTCTACTGAAACCGACTTGCTAGAACAGGAAGTAGAACGCAGTGATCAAATTGACGCAGAATGGCAGAAGCGTCTTGAGGAAGGGAGTGGGGAATAGGAGATGGGGAGATGGGGAGATGGGGAGATGGGGGAGTGTGAGGAGTAAACAACTAACTACTGACTACTAACCACTAACTACTAACAACCAACCACCAACAATCAACCACCAACAATCAACAACTAACCACCCCATTGTGAAAAGGGGTTTTTGACTAAATTACTGTTGAAATATCTGGGATCTTCTGAAACTTCTTCACCAATCCAAGGTGGTAGTTCAATTTGTTGTGTTTCTTGAGTGAGTTCTACTTCTGCTAATATTAGCCCTTTATTAACACCTTCAAACTCGTCTATTTCCCAAACTAAACCACCCCAGCCTATTTTATATCTAGTCTTTTCTATTAAAGGGCGATCGCACAACTTATCCAGCATTTCTTGAGCATCTTCAATCGGAATAGAATATTCAAACTCAGACCTAGAGTAGTTAATACTGGGGCCTTTTATCGTTAAATAACCTTGGTTGCCTACTGTGCGGACACGTACAGTAGCTTGTTTTTGTGTAGCAATGTATCCCTGACGATATACACTACCTTTAGCCAGTTTTCTCCACTCATCTCCTTTAACTAAAAATTTACGCTCTATTTCTTTCGCCATAATAATCCCTTCATTAGTTGGTGTTTTGTTGGTAGTAGTTATTAGTTATTTGTTGTTTAGAGAAGTGTAATTTTGATATATAACGTCAATTTACTAAGAGCAATAATATTTCAATAGTAATGAATAATTAACAATCAGCAATTACCACTCAACCATCAACGCATAACCTATCTGTAATCTGTGTTTATCGATGTTTATCGGTGTTTATCGGTGTTCCTTTCTAAAACAGAAATTTTCTTACCGCCTTAATTCATATCAGACATAATTTATATTTATTTACATATCATATTGATTTCTGGAATTTTATTTAGCTATCTAGTAGTTCTATCTAAGCTTAAGTTTTTTTGAGAATTGTTTGGGTCTTGCCTTAAAAGTGCATAAATTGATTTAACTGCATCATATAGTTAAATCAGGAAATTTTTGAGAAATTTTGAAGTGTTCCCAAGCATTAGTGTGGTTGATGAAAAAGCTTGACATAAACTCTACTCTATAAAGGAGAATTTATATGTCGAAGAATGCCGAGCATGTATTTGTAGATGTTGTAGAGACTAATCACAAATCAGTAGTTCAAAGATATCTACAAAATCCCTTTTCTATTGCATGGTCAAAATTGGCTGCTTTAACACAATCTGCCCGCAGCCGCACAGCAGAAGTACAGCAAGATAATCAATCCGAAGAAGACAAATCAGATTCTACCCAAGAGCGATATTTATACCGTCCCTTCACAGACCGCATTGACCCATCGCTTTACTATGCGATTTTCTTTCACAACCAACACTTATAAGCTTAGGTGAATAGAAATTAACAGAAATTAAAAGCTGTTTATTTATCCAGTCAGCTTACGTTTGTACCCATGATTAGCCATCATTCGTGAACGATAGGCAAATCACTAGCTTTGTTATTCCCATAGAAAATAAGCAGCTTTTACTTTTTACAACCATATCACCGCCTCATTGTAGTGAAACCTATATTGAAAATAGGGTAAAGGTTGAAGGGACGACAAGCTTGATAAAGTCCTTGCTGTATGAGATCCATGCTTGGTGGTGAAATTTTTTATTGGGACTGGCTTCTACTTAATTTCCGGTCTATTTGTGTAAAACGTGTAATGATCTAGTAAGTGCTGCTAAATGCTGCTTGTGCAGTTACACTACCATTGTTAAAGCTAGAATAATTTTTATTTATAGATCGTGAAGAACAATCTTTCCTGGGAGTTAATTAAAATTCTTCACTTCAATTCCCAAACACACCAAGAAGAAGTACACGCTCCGCCATTATCGGCCCTTAAAGAGCGTGACTGGAAGGCATTGAAAGAACTTTTTGACAGGAAAGATGGTGATGAAATTGAAGCAGATATCAACAGTAAATTGTGTTTGATGGTTCCAGAACCATGTTGGGAAGATGAACCCTTTGATTTCTTGCGCGAATATCTTTAAATGATTTGTTGGTGGTTAGTGGTTAGTTGGTGGTTGGTGGTTGGTTGTTGTACCAGACGTGTCGTGGCACCTCTGTACAGTGGTTAGTAGTTAGTGGTTAGTAGTTAGTGGTTAGTAGTTACTTATTCTTTAAACTACTTACTCCCCCCACCTCCCCACCACTCCATTCAGGCGACTCAGAAAAGTACGCAGGCGATCGCTTCGGGGATTTGAGATCACTTCACTAGCCGGGCCTTGTTCTGCCACAATGCCTTTATCCATAAAGATAACGCGATGTGCAACTTCACGAGCAAATTGCATTTCATGGGTAACAACTACCATTGTCATGCCCTCAGTTGCTAATTCCTGCATTACTTGCAAAACTTCTCCGACTAGTTCTGGATCTAGGGCGCTGGTGGGTTCATCAAATAGCATTATTTGGGGATTCATGCATAAACTGCGAGCAATAGCTACCCGTTGTTTTTGTCCACCAGAAAGCTGTTCGGGATAAGCCGATGCTTTGTCAAATAGTCCCACTTTTTCTAGATAAAACCCTGCTTGTTGTGTACTTTCTTTGCGGGTTATACCTAAGACTTTGCAAGGCGCAAGTATTAAGTTTTCCAAAACTGTGAGGTGAGGAAACAAGTTGAATTGTTGAAAAACCATGCCAACTTGAGTGCGTAATTGTCGCAGTTGCTTTTGATTGAATTGGGGATGGGATAAATTAATACCGTTGACTGTTAAATGTCCGCTATCAATTTTTTCTAAGCGGTTGAAGCAGCGCAGTAGGGTACTTTTTCCGCAACCAGAGGAACCGATGACAGCGACTACTTCGCCTCGGTTAATTTCACCGCTAATTCCTTTGAGGACTTTGAGGGAACCGAAGTTTTTTTCAATGTTATGAAATGTGATGACGGGGGTGGAGGAGTTCATGAAGGGAAATGATCGGTGTTAGGTTTATTTAGTTTATTTCAAAAAACCACACAGACGCAGAGGGCGCAGAGGAAAGAGAAGATGAGGGTTTTAAGCTGGTTGCGGTTTAGTTTGATTGTGGGGATGTGTTGTTTTTTATTGCTTGGTATTGATAGTTTTAACAGTAGTCTTAGTGTTGCACAGAAAACTTTGAAGGTGGCGACGGAACCTGCTTTTCCTCCTTTTGAGTTTATAGGGGAGGGTGGTCAACCCCAAGGTTTTTCTTATGATTTGATGAGGGCGATCGCTAAGGCGGCTAATTTTAATGTTAATTTCCAGAGTATACCGTTTGATGGGATTATCCCAGCTTTACAAGCAAAAACAGTGGATGCAGCGATTAGTTCGATCACTATTACGGAGGAGAGGGCGCAAGCTGTTTCTTTTTCCCGTCCTTATTTTAAGGCGGGGTTAGCGATCGCTATTCGTGCTGACAATCAAGATATTACTAATTTTGCAAGTTTGCAGAATAAAAGAATTGCTGTGCAAATTGGTACTACTGGTGCGAAGAAAGCTCAAAGTATTCCAGGGGCGAAAATTCGCAGTTTTGATTCTGCACCTTTGGCATTACAAGAGTTGGCAAATGGTAATGTAGATGCGGTTATTAATGATGCACCAGTGACTTTATATGCAATTAATACTGGTAATCTCCAGGGAATTAAGGTGGTGCAGGAGTTGTTAACCCAGGAGTATTACGGTATTGCGACGGCGAGAAATTCACCTAATTTGGCATTAATTAATCAAGGTTTGACAAGTGTACTGAAAAATGGTGAATATGCCCAAATTTATCAAAAATGGTTTAAAGCAACGCCGCCTGATTTACCAGCAAAATTACCATTTACTACTGATACTGGTTCTGGGGGATCTGGACTAAATAATTCTGTTAGTGTGATTTTGCGGTCTCTGCCAATTTTATTACAAGGCGCTTTGGTAACGCTGCAACTAACAATATTTTCTATTGTTTTGGGTTTGGTTGGGGGTTCTTTAATTGGAATTATTCGCCTTTCTCATATCAAGCCTATACGCTGGGCAGCACGAGCGTACATTGATTTTTTCCGGGGGACACCATTATTGGTACAAATTTTCATGATTTATTTTGGCATACCTGCAATTATGCAAGAGCTTGGTTTGACGTTTAATTTTAATCGCTTTGCAGCAGCAGTTATAGCGTTGAGTTTGAATTGTGCTGCTTACATTGCAGAAATTGTTCGTGCTGGGATTCAATCAATAGAAATAGGACAATCAGAAGCAGCGCAATCATTAGGTTTAAGTTCTGTACAAACGATGCGCTATATTGTTTTCCCCCAAGCTTTTCGGCGAATGATACCACCTTTGGGTAATGAATTTATTAGTTTGCTCAAAGATACGAGTTTAGTAGCTGTAATTGGTTCTGAGGAATTATTTCGCAAAGGACAATTAATAGTTGCAGATAATTACCGCCCCTTTGAAATTTATGCGGCTGTAGCAGTAATATATTTATGTTTAACGCTGCTTTCTTCCCAACTCTTTAGTAAGTTGGAAACTTGGATGAATCCAGCGAAGAAATTATGAATTATGAATTATGAAAAAACAACAGATGCACATCGAGAAACCATCTGTGTGCATCTGTGTGCATCTGTGTTCGTAATCATTTAAAACTTGATGATTACGAGAAATATATAGTAACTCTATCTGCAAAAGTGAGAATCGCAAAGCCCAGATCCCCGACTTTTTAGAAAAGTCGGGGATCTTGTCTCTCACGAATGATTTAGGAATGCTATATTATAAATTCATAACCATTTTGCCTTTTAGCTTTTAGCTTTTAACTTATACAAACTTCTATATTCCCAAGGTTTCACAAATTTGGTATCACCCCAAACGCCTCTTTGATTTGTTTTAGCTTCGGTTTCGGCTTCTTGAATAATCTCTCTACTAGGACATTTATTTAGATAGGGACGATAAACTAGTGCTAACCCTTCACGTACTAACAATTCTTGAATAAAAGTACCATTACGCAATCTGACTTCTGCAACTTTGCGTCCATAGCGATCGCTATCTGTAACTGTGAGATTAACGCGATCGCCTGCTTGGTTGATTAGTTCTTGCACTCTTGCTTGCGCTTTTGTTCCCCAAGTAAATTGGTTGCGATCGCTGGCGGCTTTACTTTGTCTTTCTTTGGTCGAATGAGGTATTTCTGGTGCATCAACACAAGCAAAGCGGACGGTAAATTCATTACCTTTTGTATCTTTGATTCTGAGAGTATCACCATCGCTCACTCGTTCTACTGTATCGCCTGAAGGAAAGAGGCGATCGCATCCCATCAAACCAAAAATTAGGATAGCCCCACAAAGCCAAAGTAAAGGTTGTTTACTTATTTTCACAACGCTAAAATTCATAGTCCTCCTTGTCTGGTTGCTTGCCAAATGTATCAGAATTACGGCGCATCATCACGTAGACAGAAGTTGAATAGATATTGAGTGTTAGTATAAGAAATGTAAACTCCCAACAGTAAGTATAAGTTTCTCATGAACTTTTTGACTTACGTCATGCATCTTGTGGGTTCGGGTGCAGTTGCATACTACAGCGCCGCACAAATCCGTGACTCTAAAACCCGTCCTAATGTTCTCGCAGGTTTTCAGTTAGCAGAATCTGGTTCTGTGCCTTTTTTGACAAAACTTAGCGATCGCGCCGCCGCAGAAGGCGATACATGGTTAGCAGAAAAATTGGCAAAACATGCAGCAGATGAAACTAGACATGGTCAAATTTTTGCCCATGCTTTAAAGCAGCTAAATAAACAAGTGATTGATTTCAAAAGCTTACCGCAAGCAACTGAGGAAAACAAATCACAACAAAGACGTAGCCCTTTTTTTGCTGCGTACTACGATGGTTACACTCAAGAACAGTTAAAACCAGATGTGATTGACTGGGATGTTTTCATGGGTAGTACCTACATCCTAGAACTAGACGCCAGTAAGGATTTTGCACGGATGGCAAACGTGTTGCCTGATGATGATCCAAAAAGTCGTAATCTCAAGTTAGGAATGTTGAGTATTGCCAAGGATGAAACTGGCCATGCTGCATATCTCTATGAAGCGATGATGCGACTGATGTCTGCTGCTGAGGTGCAAAAACTGGTAGATGAGTGGCGTACTCGTAAAGTAAACGCTTTGTTAGCGTTTGCAAGTAATATATTGCAAGGTAAAGGACAAACTCGTTCTTTAGTACAAGATGGTGCTGCTTCGGAAAGTGACTCTGAACTAATTGTCGCTTAATAATTGCACAGGGGAATGTAGGGAGAAATAATTAGATATCTTGCACGAATATTTTTTACCCCACCCTAACCCTCCCCTTGTAAAGGGGAGGGAACTATATATGATCTGTGAGAATCGCAAAACCTAGATCCCCGACTTTTCTAAAAAGTCGGGGATCTTTGTTGTATAAAATTTTTTGCAATTAGAATCGAGTATTATTTACATTGCCATTTGAAAACTACACAATATCGTAAATTTTTGAAGAACGCATGACTAAATATACTGATCCAGAATCAATAATTTGATATGCTGTTACAGCATCTAAGACAAAGCTGCTTAAGTACACACTTAAGTAGTATCTGGGTTTTTATTTTTATGTTTTCATTAGATCAAAAAAATAGTTCAAAACAATCTTTTCAATCTTCAACAAATAGATTTTCTTGGTATTATCAAAATATAGTATTCGTAAGCGTGTTTTTTGTTGTTATCTCAACTTGCGTCTATGCTATCTGTTCCTTGAGATTCACTTTAATTACTTCTCATTTGAGTCGTTCATCTAATTATTTTTACCCAACATCCATTCCTTGGCTAACCAATAAAGCTGATTGTGAACACAACCTTGGTAGAGTTTGGCGTGAAGGTCATTGTTGGGATTATGAACACGATCCTAATTTTTGAAGTGCATAAATTTGGTTATTTCCCAATAACTACTAACTACCAATAAAATATTGTTGAACTTGCTGTTTTTGTGAAGATTGCTGTTGATTTTCAGTTGGTGATGGCTGTTCCAATAAAGCAGGCGGTGTCGCTTGGCGGTAGGGGCCACAGTAATACATTGTCATGACTGCTTTAAAAGCCCAATGGTCGTTTGGTACATCGCTAAAAGGATTTGGCAAAGTCTCTGCTTTGTTTTGAACACAAGCATTGAGAACTTGATTGGATGATTTGGCTGGTACTTGAGTATTAGGCTGTTGAGCTTGTACAGAAACAGCTAAACTACTAGAAGCTAATACAATAACTGTTGCTAAAAGTTTGGTATTCATGAATTTTAAGTCGTTCACTGTTTCTATTTTAATTTTTTAGATGATTATAAGACCTTATCGAGTCAATTTAGCAACAGCTAGTGATACTGAAACAAACCAAAAATGGCTTGTATTCTCCCACCACAACAATAAATCTAACTATCTGTTTGCATAGGGAGTTTTCAGCGATATTGATCAATTGATTTTGTCTGACTTGTTAACCAATAACCTACTATAGCAATCGCAATAGTAATTACACCAAGCACAACATTAGGATAAATCGTGATTCCACCCAACTCAGGCTCGCGAATATTGCCAAGAACTGGGTCACATTGAGAAAAGCGTAAGAAGTTCCAGTCCATAAGCCAGCAGCAATCAGTCCAATCCAGAACGTAGACCCAAAAAATGCGGCAAGATCCATCGAAAAGCGATCGCTCACCGGACGAGCCTTCAAAATCGCTAATGCGGTGCTGCCTAATGAAATGGCAGCAAAAAAAATGAAATGGCAGCAAAAAACGACATGGCACAATGTTGTTTTGCGTGAGGCAGCCAGGCAGGGTTATCCATATGACCTTTTGCCAGCAAGACCGCATCTACACCAATCGGAATGATAATTGTCGAAAGCGCAGCAACTTCGAGTAGCCATTTGGCGAGATGTTCTCAATGCATGTTGATTTTCTCGTGTTCAAAACTTGACAGACAGTTTCATCAGAACTTCGTAACCGCACAGATTACTTGGAGTTTTGCCGAATTTAAGCAGAAGCAAACATTGTCACCAAAATTAACATTACAGCCAAACCACAAACCCAAAGTATTAAAGATCCCCAGCTAACAGAATCTTGTTGCATTTTCTGCCATAAACTATTTTCTGAATTATTGCGAGTTGCCATAATTCCTAACCTCCAATTTTTGATTGCACCTCAATACGCACGCAATTACTCAGCAATGATTTTTAAATCACTACATGCGTAATTAGCCAATGCTTGCTTTTATTAAGCTTTTTTCTACTTAAAAAGATGATCAATGTTGTTTGATTATGTTTTTTATTTTGCTACAATAAAGCGATCGCACAGTCAAGCTTGTGAACATTCTTAATATATTTTTTGTTAGCTGATTACTAGCTTCAACCTGCTAATGAAAACTAGAGTCTCTGACTCTTCACTTGGTTGAGGGTGTTGCTAGTAGTTCACCACATTGATTTTGATAGGTAACTCCAGATAGGTGCTTTGGTTATCCATTGTTATGCTTAAAAAGTGCAGTACTCCAATGCACTTTTTGAGCTAGTCTGCTTATTGTGAAGTTCTTCTCAATCTGTGTTTTCTTCAGGGGTCTTACTCCCCATTCACCAGCTGTATTCTCTAAGAAGTCGGGGATCTTGTCTCTCACAAATGATTTACGTTTCTAGATAGTGATCGCTCCAGCTACTGCGTCCTTGGGCTGCTGACGAATGATTTCGACTCCTAGTTCTGTCAGGATATAAACCAGTTCTCCAACCCATTGATGTTCAATAATGGCAACGATGGCAGAACTACCAGGAGCCATAGAGTTACCAATTTCTCTAAGTTCTCGCTCGTCAAATCCCAAATTGATCACTTTTGGGCTGAAAGCACCAGGTGCAGTATCTAACACAATACCTGCAATTGGACCACCTGCAACAATGCCGATAATGGCGCCCAAAATTCCGCAAATACCTGCACCGCTTTTAATTCCTACTGTTTGGACTGTCTGTTTCAAAGACAGCTTACCGTTTTGATTCTTAGTAATGACTGCTGCATTCCAAAGGCCAATTATTTTTTCTTTTTTGAGCAGCTTTAACTCCTCAAGTACTTCAGCAGCCTCTTTTTGGTCTCTAAAACGAGCAATAATTAAGTTAATAGGATTTTTTTCCATAGAATCTGTCCTACTGTTGTTGAGTGTGTTCTCAAAGTGGTTATTGGCTAGTGCTATTGTTTTAAAGAGATGTTCATACCGATACTTTCCATACCCCAAGGGCGGTGTTGTTGTCGAAGGTGGTAATGCAACCGTCTAGGTGATTCTTGCCAAATTGTTTGATCATGTAATCTTGCAGGAACAAAAATAATCGTTACCACAATTACTTTGCTTGCATGGATAAATTGCATGTGCAATTTATCATGCTTCGCTTTCACAGATAGAACTTTTAACAAGGGTCTGACAACTGTTTGTTGATATGGCATGGTACTTCAATAATTTTGACAATCATTTTGTACACTGGTATTAGTTAGAAGATTTCAAAACATTTATTTCATAGAACTCCTTGATTAACCTATATCCTGGGAAATAATGCATAACTAATGTTGATTGTCTGTGTCAGTTTAGATTATATAAATAAGAAGGTGATAAGGAATTTATAAGAGATAAATAATAAAATTACATTAAATAAAGTAAGACTAATCAAATTATATAAACTTGCATTTTACATCAGAAAATTGAATTTTAACATCTATTTTTTGTGAAATTCTTTATACTATAAAATTGTGAAATTTTAATTTATGATTGCAAAAGCCCTACTGGTAAAATTTTAATTTTAGCTACATCTATGGCAATGATTTTTGAGGTTGGTATATTAATTGATAAGAGTTGAAATTTCCGCTGACTTTCTGTGACAAACTTCTTCCTAATCTTTCCTTGTGGAGAAATCAAATGAGATTGCTATAGATATTTTTTTTCTGAGAGATCATTTATAGATAAAAATCTATGCTTCATGCTCTGAGTCGACGAGCAATTGCGAACACCTCACCACTCAATGGGCAACTGAAGCTGACTTATGCAAGACGGCATAGTCTTGGGAAGTAGTAAGGATGAACCATATGCCATAACTTGTCATTTTTTCGTGTTGAGAATTTGTGTGAAAATGACAAAAAAACATCTGATACACCTCATATGTTTGCTACTGGATGCTGCTATATCCTCTGCTCGTAATAATCTACAGCGCTAGCCTCAGAATTAACCCCGGTGCAACCGGGGTTAATTTTTACCCAATTTTATGGGCGAGATTCACTGTTTCGGAATGGCCACCATGTGACTATAGTGACATAGGAAACGTTCAACCCAGCCCCAGTCCCACTGGGGTTTTCCTTATGAAAGCATCAATCCTAGCGCCAATTTGTAATAACGTCAATCTATCATTTTGTCTAATAAATTCTACTTCAAAGCAGTTTTAGGTTTAAAGCTTGCTAAGCAATAACACTTTGCTTCTAATAAATTATTGCCTGTTATAACAATATTTACTAGTGAAAATCTTCATTTTAATATTTGACTTAAGTTTTTAATTATTAGGATATTAGTAGCTGCATGAATGCGAATTCATACAGCAAATATATGATACTTGATGTTTTAGCCTTATGATTGCAGATAACCTATTTATAGGAATTTCGGCTAATTATACTAATTCAATTAATGATTGCAACACATCCTTGGATAAAGACGCGATGAATCATCCTTGGATAAAGACGCGATGAATCGCGTCTCTACAAGATGGCATATATGTCGCATTCTTTTGGCAAATTGGTATTAATTACGGTATTATGCTTGGTTGTTGGGAATTGGGCATTGGAAAATCATCAGTATCTTAATTACCAATTATCAATTACCTGTTACCTACACTCCTTAACAGATATGATACGCCCTCAAATGGACATGATATTAAGGTGAAAAAAATAAGCAGAAAATAAGAAATAGATAAAATAAGACTAAATATTATTTTTGAAACCTCTTAGCTTATTTGTGAATCCCAATTAAGTATTTCAGCAATTTGTTTGGGCAGTTTAATTGGGTTGAAAGGCTTGGCGATCGCTCCAACAATTCTCATCTGTTTAAGCTGTTGATCTGAAAACCAGCAGGCTTTTGCGGTGATCAAAACAATTGGAATAGGTTGGATAAGTGGATGGTTTCTAAATTCTTGAATAACCCCAAGACCATCTGTTGCGAGCATTGGCATATCTAGAAGAATAGCATCGGGTCTTCTGATCAATAATGCTTCTTTAAGCATTAAAACTTCCAGCCCTTGACTGAGAGAGGAAGCTGACAGCACATTCCAGCCACCAAGACGACTTAAGCAAACTTGCAAAATCGCTCGGACAGAAGCTTCGTGATCGATGAGTAAAATGAGCTTACCAGACATGACTGAATTTACTTTAGGTCGCTCAAGAGGGCATCCGAAGGGGGATTTTGAAGATGGATTAAACTCTGTCACTGGGTTTTTCTAGGATTAAATTACTCTACACAGAAGAATAAAACCAAAAACTAAGACACTTGTAAGCAATTTCTAAAACCAGTTGATTATCATTATCGCATAATTAGCTATTTTTGCTTTCTCAAGCTACCAGCCCAAAATTGTATTCACCTGATTCCAAACTGTCATGGGGTCAAACGGTTTGGTGATCACACCAGCCACTCCCATTTTGGCAAAGCGTTGGCTATCGCTCGGTAACACCTTAGCTGTAAGCAGTATAACTGGAATGGATCGTGTCGCTACATCTGAACGAAGGCGATCATATACCTGAAATCCATCCATATCTGGCATCGACACATCTAAGAGAATAGCGTCTAGGGGTTGTTCAGTTTTTGCTTTGAGTAATCCTTCCTCACCTGACTCAGCCAAGAAAGCTTGCCAGCCTGCAAATTTTTCCAGGGAGATTTGAACTACTCTGCGAATGTCTTTTTCGTCATCTACAATTAGGACGCGTTTGATCATGCCTCCGCCTCTCCCCTCCTGAGTGGCAATGTGAAATAAAACGTACTTCCTTCTCCCAGCACACTCTCCACCCAGATATGTCCACCATGTTGTTCAACAATGCTCTTGCAGATGGACAATCCTAGCCCAGTTCCCCCTTTTTGACGAGAATCAGAGGCATCAACTTGCTGAAAGCGTCCAAAAATGCTTTCGAGCTTTTCTGGAGGAATGCCACGTCCTTGATCTTTAATGGCAAAGAGGATATGGGAATTAGGCAAGTGGGGTGATGGGGTGGTGGGGTGGTGGGGTGAAAAGTTTCTTCCTATCTCTCCATCTCCTCTTCTCCCCATCTCCCTATCCCCCCATCTCCCCATTTGTTTATTTAATACTTCGGTACTTAACCAAACTGTACCACCTACAGGTGAGAACTTAATAGCGTTACTTAACAAATTGATTAATGTTTGCATGATCGCATCTGGGGCTGCCCAAATTTGCATGTTGGGAACCATGACAGAAATTTCCACCTCGGCTTCTTTGGCGATCACCTGCACTGTCTCAATGGCTTGCTGTACCAGATCAGCGATTTCGCATGTTTCCATTACAAGTTGGGTTTGGCCAGACTCTAGTCGTTCGAGATCGAGGATGTCGTTCACCAAACGCACAAGGCGATCGCTGTTATTAAAAGCTATTTGCAGCAATTCTTTGGCTTGTTCGGGTTCATGATCAAAGACACCCGTTTCTAAAATTCCCAGAGAACCGCGAATGGCAGTTAATGGCGTGCGGAGTTCGTGACTCACAATCGAAATAAATTCATTTTTCATGCGATCAACTTTGTAGCGATCGCTAATATCTTCAATTTGAGCAATAAAATAGAGCGGTTGTCTGTGTTGATCTTTGACAAGCGACACATTCAACAGAATATGGATCACATCTCCTCGCTTGTGTAGATATCGTTTCTCCACCTGATACACAGGAATCTCATTCGCCAACATGCGTTGCATGGCTTCTAAACTAACCTCAAGATCATCAGCATAGGTGACATCCATAAAAGTAAGAGCGAGCATTTCTGCTTCGCTGTATCCGGCAATTTCACACAGAGAACGATTTACCTTGAGAAATTGTCCCTGCATTGAAACTAATGCCATACCGATAGGCGCAGCATCAAACGCCTTACGGAATCGCTCTTCGCTCTCGCGCAGGGCTTCTTCGGTTTGCTTGCGATCAGTGATATCCAACGATGTACCGATCAGTTTGATTACCTGTCCTTGGGCATTCACTAGTGGTTCTGCACGAGAATCCAGGTAACGAATTGAACCATCCGGCAGCACAATTCGTAGATCAAAGGCGTAGGGAATTCCCTGGGTAATTGCCCGTTCAACATGTTGTTGTAGCACCTGTCGATCCTTAGGATGAACCCTTTCGAGCAGTTCAGCAAAGCTTGGTTCACCTTGAGTTGGTTCTATTCCCCAGTGATGGAACGTTGTTTGTGACCAATTGATCTTCTGACTTTGGAGATCAAATTCCCAACTGCCGATTTGAGCAACTTTTTGAGCCATTGCCAGATGTGCTTCACTTCGGCGCAATGCTTCTTCAGTCTGTTTGATATCGGTGATGTCTATGCCGACGCCATCCCAAACTATCTGACCATCCCGCAAGCGTCGGGGCGTTGAGCGCACATCTAACCAGATAATGTTTCCTCGTAAGGTGCGAAACCGCATCTGCATCTCAAAAATGCACAGCGTTTTTAGAGATTTCAGGGCTAACTTTTGTCGAATACTTTTGTCTTCTTCATGGATTAAGCTTCTGAGAACATTCGCATCCTGGATAATTGCTTCTGGCTTCAGCCCAATTAGGTCTTCAATTCCGGCACTAATGTAGGAGAAGTAAGCTCCTTGGTCTGGAACATAAACAATTTGGAAAATGAACCCTTTAGGCAAATTGTCCCCGATCGCCTGTAGTATTGCTTGGCGTTCCTGCAACACTAATTGCATCTGTTTGCGTTCAGCTAGTTCAATTTGTAACTGCTGATATAGATCTGCTTGATGAATGGCGATCGCTAATTGGTCACTGATTTGCTGCAAAAACTCTGCCTCAGATGCTTCCCACTGGCGGTAGTCGGAGCAGGCATGAACTATAAGCAATCCCCAAACTTTGGTTGAAGAATCTTCCAAGGTTTGGACAATGGGCGCAACCACTTTTGATTTCACCCCAATTTGCTGCATAAACTCAACCAGACACGCCGCCCACTCATCCTTGGCCACATCTGGTAAAATGCGAGGATTCCCTTGGCGATAGTACTCATAGCAGTCATCTGGGAAACATTCATCGACCCAGCGCATTTGATATGTCATGGGATACTCTGGAACCACGGCTTCCTCGATTATCTGTCCCGAACCATCTTGATTTAAGCGGAAGATCAATACGCGATCGGTCTGGAGAGTTTGCTGGACTTCGACTACTGTAGTTCTCAAAATTTGTTCCAGGTCGAGTGATTGACGAATGTGCTGAGTAATGGTAGAGAGTAGGCGTTCCTGTTCTGCTTGTAATTGCAAAGACTGCTCCAGTTTCTTCCGCCTGGTAATGTTGAAGCAGCTGCCAATCAATCGATAAATCCGCCCATCTTTACTTTGCAGTGGACTCAGGTTAGTAATCCACCAGCTTTCTTTGCCTTTAATTACTAGACGCTCTTCATAGGTGATTCGTTTTCTTGCTATGACGCAGGCACGATAACGAGCAGTCACAGCCTCTGCATCTTCTGGTGACAACACTTGTGCGGGGGTTTTGCCAGCAACTTCTGCTAGTAAAAGTCCAGACATACGCTCGTGGGCGGGGTTAATGCCAACATAGCGAAAGCTGCCATCTTCTAGCACATCAACGATAAACACCCCAGCAGCAATGCCTTCATAGATACTGCGTAAAAACTGTTCACTTTCTCGCAGCGCTTCCTCTACCCGTTTGCGGTCAGTAATATTCCGCGCAATGCTCAGAACTGTTGCAACGGAACCATCCTCAGCCAATTCCGGAACCAGACGACAAAGCCAATAACTTATTCCTTTAGGACAGGGAAACTCAGTTTCATAGTTCTGCTCTTGTTTGGTCTCAAACACATGCTCTAAGGCTGCGTGCCATGAGTTGACAATGGTTTGAGGAAAACCCATTTCTAACCCAGTCTTACCAATCCACTGTGCTGGCGGAATGCCTGTTTCTAGCTCAACACGAGGATTGACATAGCGGAAGCGATACTCTCGATCAACTCGAGAAATCAGATCTGGGGCATTTTCCACTAATGCCCGAAATTCTTGCTCCCGTTGGCGCAAAGCTTCTTCAGCACGTTTACGCTCAGTGATATCTTCTGTTAATCCGATGTAGCGTAAGAGGTTTCCTGTTTGATCAAAAATTGGAAACACTTCGGCAAACATCCAGCGAATTGTGCCATCCGATTTAATAATCCGATATTCTCGCTGAGCATGTTTGCCTTGATACTGTTGATCGAGAGACTGCAATACTGATGGGCGATCATCTGGATGTACCGCCTCTAGCCAGGATCTGGGATTTTGATAAAGGCTCTCACAAGTTAGTCCGTAAATTTTTTCATACCCAGGACTAATATAAAGAAACTGTTGAGAATCGGCAGACCAGACAAAGAAAAGTTGGTTAATATTTTCTGCAATCTCACGAAATCGCTCTTCACTTTCTCGCAGGGCTGTTTCGGCTCTTTTGCGTTCAGTAATATCTCGAATCAGCCAACGTAGAGCAATGAGTTTTTGGGCATCACGCACAGGAGCAACTGTAATTTCAACAGGAAAAGGCTCACCATTTCGGGGTTGCAGGCTTAGTTCCCAGGTTTGTTTATCTGGCGGCAAGGATAAATTATTTAATTGCGTACGAAATGCTCGCCGAGCAGATGCTGGAATAAAACTAATTAAGAGTTTGCCAGCTAAAAATCTCAATTCTACAGAGAGTAGCGTTGCGATCGCATGGTTTGCTTCTAAGATTCTCCCTTGTGCATCTGTAACTAGGTATCCATCCGGGGCAAAGTTAAACAAATCTCCATAGCGCTGTTGCTCAATCAGCAACTGGTGATTCTGTTCTTCCCGTTCTTCCTCAAGTACCTGTAGATTCTCGAGAGTGCGTTGCAACTCCTGATTTACTGCTTCTTGGTTAGTGCTGTATTCTTCTAATTGCTTGTAAGCTGCCTGTAATGCTTGCTCTGTTTGCTTACGAGCAGTAATGTCAACTCCAACCATAGTCACAACCCAGCAACCCCCTGTTTGATCCCAGCGAGAGGCCAAGGTTTCGGCGATCCATCGTAGAGAGCCATTTTTGTGATAGAAACGATACTCCACTGTAATCGTTTTTTCTTGGGGGATCGCTGCAAACGCTTGTTCATTAACAGCTGCCACATCTTCTGGTAGAACCCGTGATGACCAAACTGTCCCAGTTAATTCTTGGGGAGAATAACCAAAAACTGTTTCACAACCTATGGAGCGATAGTCATTTTCCCAAGTATGATCAGGGTAAACACGGAAACAGGCAATTGAGGCTTGGGCGGAGTTGAGAATATCATTGAGTTTCGCTTTCGATGCTTGCAACGCTTCTTCCAGTTGCTTGCGATCGCTAATATCTTGTCCAATTCCGACTGTCCAACCATTACTAAGGCGGATATTTGCCCAAGTCGTATCCACGTAGCAACCGTCTCGACACCTGGTTTTGAAATCTTGCCATTTTCCAGTTGCAGCTTGAATATGTTCCACAACCTGCTGACGTTGTTCCAAATCGGGATAGCATTTTACTAACCAGTCACTCTCTCGAAGTTCGCTCAAAGACCAACCCAGAACACGCTCATATTCCCGGTTAATTAATACGGTTTGACCTGTTTGATCCCGAAGTTTCAACATTACAGGCATGTGGTCAAACAGCGTTTGCAAAATTTCGTGCTGCTGCTGTAGTTTTTCTGTGCGTTCAGCAATTTGAGCTTCTAGAGTTTGATTATAGTTGGCTAAGAGTTTCTGTGCTTGTTTGCGTTCGGTAATGTCAGTAAAAGCCGCGATCGCATAAATGACTGTGCCTGTCTCATCAAAAATGGGAGTTGTCAAAACCTCCAAAGGCACAGTTTTATCGGCTTGACGTAACTCCATATCATCAATTTTGACAGATTCACCCGCTAAAGCGCGCACGATGGGCAGTTGGTCGATGGGGTAAAGCTGATCACTTCCAGCCTGATAAACTTGAAAAACCTGTGATAATTGCTCTGTTGTGACTTCTAATTGAGCGGTGATCCCCAGTAACTGCTGTGCCTTCAGATTGCTGTAAATGAATTCACCATTGGTATTGTGTGCTGTCACTCCTATCGGTATTGCCTCAAGAATCTGATTTAGTCGATGCTCTCTGGCGCGTAATTGTTGTTCACTTTCACGCAACTGAGTGTACAGTTTGGCATTGTGAAGTGAAATTGCTGCTTGTGCAGATAGTAGTTTTATTACTTTTAATTGCTCTTTTGTAAATACCCCATTAGTAATATTATTTTCCAGATATACTATGCCAAGCAATTCTTCTTGATGAAGCAGTGGCACACACAAAATTGATTTAGTTTGATGTTGTTGAATATAAGTATCATTAATAAAATTGCCCTCACGGGTAGCATCATCCACAGCTACACTTTCTAAAGTCTGGATCACATAATCAATCACCGATACAGGTAGGTGATCCGCAATCGGCAGGGACTGTAACACCCTGATTTGCCATACAGGTGTTGCTAAATGATCCTCATTTGTGGTAACATCTGCTGTGCCAGAGGCTGCAATCACCCATTTTTCTGTGCTTGTTGATGCTGTTTGGCAAGGCAAAATTAAATAACCCGTTTGTGCTTCAGCATTCTCAATCAAAATTTTCATCAAGACACTGAGCGATCGCTCTAGTTCAATTTCACTCGCAATTGCCTGATTTGCTCTAATAACAACTTCTAAATCCGTTGAAGTGCGGCTGTTGGCTGGTGAGAGTTCAGATAGTAACTGGGGATATTGTGTTTCTAACTCTTTTATTTTTGCCGTTGCATCTAAGCGTATGTAAGCGTAGTGTGCCTCTTTTATGTAATTCTGAGCAAACCTGAGCCTACCCCGTTCGAGATAAAACTTCGCAGCTAATTCATACGCTAAAGCTTCTGCTTGCAGAGATCCATTTGCTTTTGCTGTATCGATCGCTTGTTCATAATATTCTTCTGCTACAGTGAATTTACCCAGAACTTGCGCTTTCTCTGCCTCAGCCAGTAAGTGTGATGGGGATTTGCTCATGTTCTCCTACACTTGGATACACAAGGAAAATGGGAGTTGCGGGGATTTGAGTTGGAATAGCCATGTCAAATAGGGAAACTATACGGTGAATTTATTTACAAAGGATACAAACAGTAGGTATTACACCCTCTTGCCTTTGCAGTATAAAGTGCTTGATTAGCAGTCGCAATCAAATTTTTATAAGATTTTTCTGGGGTCGGTATAGAACCTGTGATACCGAAACTTAAGGTGATGTTGCTATTTGTGGTCAAGGATGGATGAGAAATTTGCAGAGTAGCGATCGCCTGCTGAATTCGCTCTACGACCTGCAACGCACCATCCAAAGACGTATCTGGCAAAACAATCATAAATTCATCTGCACCAGATCGGGCGACTAAATCGCGGCTAGGGTCAATGCATTGGCAAATCGCTTGGGCTACTTGTTGCAAACAAGTATTCCCAGTGTGATAACTGTAGTGATCATTATAAGCCTGGAAATGATCGATATCACAGATAATTAAACAGAGCCAACTTTGTTTGTGGATGAGGCGTTGCCATTCTTGCTCGAGGAATTCAGCCAAATAGTGACGACTTGCCACTTGAGTTAATAAATCAATTTTTGTTTCTTTTGGAGATACTTGCAATTGCTGTTGCTGGCAGTGCAGCAGTTGTTGTTGCATTCGAGTTCGTTCAATCCGGCTTAGTACACGAGTCACGAGTTCTGGTCCAACGATAGGCTTAGCAATGAATTCATCTGCTCCGGCTGCAAACACTTGCTGAATAGAGCTAGTACTAGTATGAGCAGTAACAACAAGTACGGGTAAATCTGCGTATTTTGAGTCTTGCCGCACAACCCGACACAGTTCAAATCCATTAAATTTAGGCATTTCCAAATCTAACAGCAGCAAATCTGGTTCGGTAGAGATTAGCACTTGCCAAAACTGCTGCGGATTGCAAACACATGTCACCTGAACTCCCCAAGGTTGCAACAGAGCTGTTAAGGCTTTCAGTTGTACCGGGTCATCATCAACAATCATCACTTTGGCATTGGGAATGGTGGGTGATGGCAAAATTTTGGCGATCGCCTCAAATATTTCATCTGTAGTGGTGGGTTTAAGAAGATAACGACCATTTTCCCAACGAGCAACGGTAATTCGAGTGTCTAAACTATCTTCCTCAGCTAGGGTAAGCACTGGAATTGCCGGAAAATGTACTTTTAACTTTTCCAGTAAAGTTAACCTCGCCGCCATGGAATTACGATCAAAACTAACTAAAACCACACTAGGGGGATTGTTAGCGATTTGATGTAGTGGAGTTGACTTGTCAGCAATCTCGATTTGCAGTCCTCGCATGGGTGCGGCTTGTCGTAGTGATTCACACAACAGATGGTCATCGTCAATCACCAATACTAAAGGCATGATCCCCGCTTGTGGCTGGGAGATTGCAGCAGAGACTGGTGGCTGATCAATTTCTTGCTGCAACTGCGCTAGCAGTTGTAGAAATTGGTTCAATTCTTGCTTACCAAGTTCGGATTTCTCTCTAAATAGGTGTTCAATGGCCCGTGCTAACTCTGAGCCTTTAGCATATCCAAACGTCCCTAAACCGCCTGCTAATCGATGTGCTTCGTCGATGACATGTTCTCGTTGTGCAGAGTCGAAATTGTCATTTTGGAGCGATCGCGCGGCTTTTTCCAAAACATCGATTCTTTCTGCCAACGAAGCCTGAAAATCCTGTGCTACCTCCTCAATCAGCTCTAAGCCCTCTGGCTCCAGATCAGTCTGTTTCTCATCTTCCGATTCTGCTTGATCTTGTTTCTCTTGTATGTTTCCGCTTGGCGCAACCTTTAATCGGTATCCCAAACGATACACTGTCTCAATTAGCTCCTCCATCATGCCCGCTGCTTTCAGTTTACGTCGCAGGTCTTTAATTAAGTTCGTCACCGCAGCATCTGTAGGTGATTCATCAATTGACCACAGGTGATCAATAATGGCGCTACGGCTAAAGATGCGTTGAGGATACCGTAAAAAAAGCTCTAGTAAGCTATATTCCTTGGGGCTAAGGGTAATGAGTTGTTGCTGATAAGTTACTTGAATCAAGTTTGGATCGAGACACAATTTTCCCCATAGCAGAACTGAAGAAGACATTGCAGTTGCTTGACGACGCAACAAAGCACGAATTCGCGCTATCAGCTGAGAGGGTTCGCAGGGCTTTGTTACATAATCGTCTGCTCCCATATCTAGACCAACAACAACATCCTCGTCAGAGTCTTTTGCTGTTAGCATGAGGATTGGGGTTTGGCATCTCTGCTCACGTAACTTACGACATATACTCAATCCATCGAGTTTGGGAAGCATAACATCCAGCACGATGACGGCGTACTCTCCTTGGATAGCTAATTCCAATCCAAGTTGACCGTCTGTGGCAAGGTCGACGGTATATCGATAGGCTGTCAGTGTCCTTGAGATAAACTCACCTATAGATAGATCATCTTCAACTAATAGAATTTTCATGAAGGACTAACCTTCACTTACAAGGAATCATACAAAATCCTTAAGGATTTATATAATAAATCCTACGATCATAAATCTATCTATGGAGTTATTTTTACTAGTAATCTCTAATACATTTTAAGCAAAGAAAGCTTTCTACCAAAGGAAAAGAGATAGTTACTCAGGCAGTTTTATTTTAACAGAGAAAATAAAACATAAGTAAACTTTAACTAAAGGTTAAGATAAAAGTTCTAGAGCTTTGAGCGTAATCGAACAAAAATCTAATTTGACCCTGTTGCGATCGCAACAGGGTGAAGGCGCATAAATGAACACAAGAGATTTAGTAGTTCACCAAATTGATTTGGACAGTTTGGCTAGATCCCCGACTTCTTAAAGAAGTCAGGGATTTTGTCTCTCATGAATGATTTAGGAATGCTATATCAATTTACTACATCATATCGGAGCAAATAATTAAAGATAATTCAATAAGCAAAGCTGGAGAAAAAATCATAAACTTTTTAACACTAAATATAACTGTTTGCTCGGTGTATTTATTGATCTGGAATCACATATTATTGTTTAACGAGAGAAAAATTATTGATTAATTACCTTACTATAAATTGTTAATTTTCACTACAGTGATATATTTGAGTATCTTAAATGAATCAGATATAAATGAATCTTACAACTAAGTTTGTAGAATTAGAACTTGATATTTTGAATCAGCTCTAAGATTATTAATTGTTTAACTTTAAGTTTCTCTAAACAGAGCAGTTGAAGTTAGAATGAGCGTGGAAGTAAAAATGAATTAATCTAGATGAATATATCAATTTAAGTAGATACGCATCTATCTACAGATATATGGAAAACCAAAAAACAAAACGTATTCGTGGTGTCATCTTAACTGCCGTAGGACTAAAGCGTTTACAAGCTGCGATTGAGTTAGCAGAAATACAAGAAAATAATGGAGAACGTTTTACTCAAGAAGAACTCAGCGAGCGGATGAAAGTATCTACAAAAACTATCAGCCGCCTATGGTCTCTGACTACTGGACTAGACCAGCGTACTTTGAAATTTTGCTTCAGTGCCTTTAATCTTGATTTAAGAAAAGAAGATTACACTTGTTCAGATAAAAGTGGTGAATTTAATAGAGCATTTGACTATATCCATCTTTTGGATAACCAAGAAGCCGTAGATATTTGTTCTAGTCAGCATCATGTGGTTGAAGCACAACGGCGACAAATCCAAAATTCCACAAAAGATTGTAGTGTTTACCAACCTCTGGCTACTGTTCTGAAATATCCTAGCGGCCCTGTACCCCTAGATTCGATATATTACATTCCTCGCCCTCCCATTGAAGAACTGGCTTATCGAGAAATTACTCAACCAGGATGCGTAATTCGCATCAAAGCTCCTAAAGAAATGGGAAAAACCTCCCTCATGTTCAGGATTTTGGCCCGTTCCAAAGCTTTGGGTTATCGGATTGTCACTTTAGATATCAATCAAGTTGATGTCGCCATTCTCAGCAACCTTGATAGATTCCTGCGATGGTTTTGTAAAAGTGCTTCTGTGCAATTGAAATTGGAACCCAGGTTAGATGAATACTGGGATCAAGAAACTGGTAGCAAGGTAAGCTGTAGCTTATACTTCAAAAACTATCTACTGGAGTCTGTTGATACTCCTGTGGTTTTAGCATTAAATGAACTAAACCGAGTTCTTGAATACTCTGAATTAGCTCAAGAGTTTATACCTCTGTTACGTTCCTGGCATGAGGAAGCTCAACAAGAGGAGATATGGCAAAAACTAAGGCTCGTCATGACTTACTCTACAGAGTTTTACATACCCCTAAATCTGTGCCAATCTCCATGCAACGTGGGGCTACCATTACAGTTACCTGAGTTTACTCACTCACAAATCGAGGAATTGGCAAAACGTCATGGACTCAATTGGCAGTACAAGGAAACTGAACAATTGATGGCAATGGTTGGTGGACATCCAGCTTTGGTGCGGATTGCTCTTTACTACCTTTGCCGTCAAGAAATTTCATTATCGCAACTGTTGCAACAAGCAGCTACAGAAGTAGGAATTTATCGCACTCACTTACGGCGGCTACTGGTTATGCTGCAAGAAAATCCTTACTTAGCTGAAGCTTTTGCAGTCTTAGTCAGTTCAGAACCCAGTATTTACCTAGAACCAACGATTGCTCATCAATTAGAGAGTATGGGGTTGGTGAAGTTTCAGATGGATGGTGGAATAAGCATCAGTCGTGAATTGTATCGCATTTACTTTAGTAAGCACTTGTCTAACGGCAGACTTCGGGTTATCCACTCCAGCAATTCCAGACACAAATCTGTTACCTCAAGTTCAATCTAGTTGTTTATTTCGCACCGCCTTGCTACTGCAAACATCCCCCTGATGGGGATTAAAAATTGCAGCAATCGCGTCTTGGTGTGAGGATGCGATCGCACAATTCATTATTTTGTTTAGCCTTCAGAGTTGGAGCATTATTTTTCTCTTCTCGTAGTAAGAAAATAGGGATAATAGCGATCGCGTCTTGGTGTGAGAATGTGATTTCTCGTCACCGGGATAATTACTACAAAATCACATCCTGTAACTTCGCCACCATTTCCGCCCGCGCCGAAACTCCCAATTTGCGAAACATTCTTTTTAAGGCTTGCTTCACCGAATTTTGGGTAATAAAAAGCTTTTCGCCAATTTCCCCATTGGTTAACCCCTGGGCTACCAACTCAGCAATTTCTAACTCTCGTGGTGTCAGGCGACCAACTAAGGGGGAATTGAAGGTTTTTGGTTTCGCCCTCAAAGTCGCAAGCTTGGCTGACAAATGCAAACACAAAGCACTCAAATCAGCTAAATCGTTGGCGTCAAAAGGAGGATGACCGTCAGCGCGGGCGAGGTTAAGCGTCCCTACCAGACGACCATCACAGACAATCGGCCCACTCATGACGTGGGCGTGGTCTTGGCGTGGGCAAATATCTTGCCAGTCTCCAGGGGCTAAAATTAATTGTTCATGGGCGGGTGCATGGCGTTCAACCACATAGCGTCCGACTGGATTTCCCTCTAAACAGACCTCCGGAATCTTTTGTACCTCAACGTTTTCTGCTGTAGACAGGTCGTCACACAGATATAAACCCCAACGTTCGACACCAAAATGCTCCCCGACTGTGTTCGTCACAGCGAGTCGTAGTTCTTGTTCATTATTTGCTTTAGCGATCGCATCAAGTAAAGTGTGGAGAGAACTAACCATAGAGTGTACCCACTTGGGGACTAGGCGGGCTTGAGAATTACTTCTATGCTAGCTAATAGTAGCAAAGCTAAAAAACTAACATAAACTAACAAATATAGGAGAAACCAGTGACTGCAACACAAGTATCTGCTCAAGAACTCTTCCGCGCTGCCTACGAGAACCGTTACACTTGGGATCATAATTTCCCTGGATACACCGCAGATATTACCTACAAACAAGATGAACAGGTATTTACAGGCAAAATTCGCGTTAACGCCAATCTCAAAGCAGAAGTATTTGAAGTAGAAGATGAGCAAGCCAAGCAGGCGATTAATCATCAAGCTTGGGAAATAGCAGTTCATCGTATCCGTCGTAGCTTTGAAGAAACCCACGGTGCCAATACTTTTAGCTATGGTGATACCGATGAGACAGGCGCTGTTGAAATTATCGTTGGTGGTAAGTCCGCAGGCGATAAATACAAAGTCCGCAATAACATAGTCAGCCTTGTTCATCGTCATATCCACGGTGTTGTTGTCACAATTAACACCTTTAGTGTTCATGATACCGGAGAAGGCTACCTCTCTCACACTTATGACTCCGTATATCACGATCCGCAAACGGGCGAACAAAAAGGTGGTAGGAGCGAATTTGAAGATCAATACGAAAAGGTTGGTAATTACTTTATTCTGAATCGCCGTTTCATCAGCACCGATACCAAGAACCAACCCTCTGTTCAAGAGTTTATCTTTTCTAACATCCAATTGTTGGAACCTGTTGCTGCTTAAGTCGTTTCATCAACTGCATCCAAGATAATTGAATAAGGTAGGAGTTAGAAGGCAATTAGTGGGGGATTCAGAGCCCCACTAAATCGAATTTAGTTGTTTATCTATAGCAATCCTATCTGCAAAAGTGAAAATTGAGAGAGCCAGATCCCCGACTTCTTAAAGAAGTCAGGGATCTTTTTGTTCGCTATAGTTATGGTATCGTTTCGTAATTATGCAAGGTAAATTTTACTTCTAAGATTAATCTCTCTCTTTGAATCGGAATAGTTCCCTTATGAAAACAAAATGGATCTTCTACAAATCCAACCCCTGCTCGTTCGCAAATAGTGAGAATATTTTCTGAGCCATAATAGCTAATAATATCCTTGTCATCTGTTTCTCTGAGTAAAGAAAACTGATGACTAAGCTTTTTTCTCTTATGGCTACTTTTAACACAGACATGAGGACTACTATGTAGATCAACATTTGTTAAATAAAACATAAATTTTAGGCACCAATAGTCTTCCAAATCATAATGAAAGCAAAAAAAACTCTTGGCACGCTCCTCCACTTCTTTTTTTTGAGGAAACGTCCACCAAATTTTGCTTATAACATTTGCAGGTTTTTTTTCAAAATATTTTGTAGCAATAGACCATAATTTGGGATCATTTTCCAGTTTTTTGATAGCCGGACAAATTGAAGAAATATCGAAATTATAACCAGTTATGAAGTCTTTTCCGTGTTTCTGTTCTTCTTTTTGTTTTTCAGCAAGATAAAAACTGAATTGTAAATTGGCATTACCAAAGTAAGTTATATGTTTAGAACAGTTTATTATTTCCTGCAAGATATGTTCAGGCAAGTTAAGACCCAAATATATACCCTCTTTTTTGAGGGTATCAACAATATCGTTTACTTCAATATCTTCAAAAATAGAATTACCTTCATATCTTAGAATCGTTTTTTCTTTGCAAATAAATTGCACAAAATAACGTATAATATGAATACGGCTAAAGCAAAACATGAAAATATAATCAGGCTTTTTAATGGCTAGATTTAAATAATAGAAAAGCCTGCGCTTAAATTTTAATAACAGTTTTTGAGAAAGGCTTATTGTTGTCATATTGCCTCTTGTATTCTCAGTAGTTTTAATCCACAGGAATCCTAAATAGTTTTTGAAAAAGCATTATCAGCCCTTTGGGCAAGGCAAAAGGCAGAGGAGCCAGTGCGGTGGACGGGTCTCCCGGCATAAAGCACCTGGCATCACCCAGCTTGGCAGAAGCAAAGAAAAGAGTTCTGAATTATTTAAAAGATATATAATGTTAAAAATCACATACTAAATTTACAATCAACACATAAAAAGCGTATAAGGAATTTATAAGAGAAATGTAAGAAAAAACAGTGTTGTTGAGATGATTTCTAAGATCGACTTGAGCTATTTTGAAGGGTAAGACAACAGCTATAGGGTAATGACATTAAGACTCAGCGGAAAGCAAGTTAATATATAGGTTTGAATGATTAGCACATTTGTATAGCTAATACCGATAATTTGCCCAAGCGTGTCCAAATCCTCAAGCACAAATTTATCTAAAGTTGCTGAATCAAATTCAATTGTGCGATCGCTTCACAGTGCAATATCTCAGATAAATCAATCAAACGTTTGCAGGACAGGCGTTTTCACTTATTTGAAAAGATATAGAATTTGGACTTTCAGCAATCTGGTAATTATTACATTTTGTAAATACGCTTGCTTATTAATATTTATTCTCAATAAACTTGATTCTAAATCATGAACTGTTGCTTATTAAGCTCAACAGATTCAGCAGGGTGCAATTCCATTTGCAAAATCTGCTTATGGATTGAGTTCGTTTTTGTATAGTTAGGCAGAATCTTCCACGGCTCAATTGTGTTTCCTCTCAACGTCCAAGCAAACAAGTAAATAGCTTGCTTGTAAATACCTTTACAAGCAAGTATTTCCTTAGATTAGGACAAATAAATTTTGATTATTACTAGCAATAAGGAGTAATCAGCTAGGCAATGCAAACTTACGATAATCCCAAAGTCAAATATGATTGGTGGGCGGGTAACGCTCGTTTTGCCAACCTTTCTGGCTTATTTATTGGCGCTCACGTCGCGCAAGCAGCCTTAACAACTCTCTGGGCGGGGGCTTTTACCTGGTTTGAACTTTCACGCTATCAACCAGATATACCAATGGGTGAGCAAGGACTAATATTATTGCCTCACTTAGCTACCTTAGGTTTTGGTGTGGGAGTAGGTGGTCAAGTTGTCGATACTTATCCCTATTTTGTAATTGGAGCCTTACATATCATTTCATCAGCCGTTCTGGGTGCAGGTGCGCTTTTCCATACTCTTAGGGGGCCTGAGAACCTGAAAGACGCAACAGGTCGTGCGCGTAAATTTCATTTTGAATGGAATGACCCCGATAAACTTGGCATCATTCTGGGACATCATCTACTTTTCTTAGGTGCTGGTGCTTTGCTACTAGTAGGAAAAGCCATGTTCTGGGGTGGACTGTACGACACCACAATTCATGATGTCCGGGTAGTTACTGAACCCACTCTCAACCCATTCGTCATCTTTGGCTATCAAACTCACTTTGCTAGTGTTGACAATCTAGAAGACGTAGTTAGTGGACATATCTATGTTGGCTTACTTTTGATTGCTGGCGGCGTTTGGCACATTCTTGTCAAACCTCTACCTTGGGCCAAGAAACTACTCATTTTCTCGGGTGAAGCAATTCTTTCTTACTCTTTAGGTGGTATTGCCTTAGCAGGTTTTGTTGCAGCTTACTTTTGTGCAGTTAACACCCTAGCTTATCCTGTGGAATTTTATGGGCCTGCATTAGAGATCAAGTTTGGTGTTTGTCCCTATTTTGCTGACACTATTCAGTTACCTTATGGAAATTACACTTCCAGAGCATGGTTAGCAAATACTCATTTCTTCCTAGCTTTCTTTTTCCTGCAAGGTCACTTGTGGCACGCACTACGAGCTATTGGCTTTGACTTCAAACGAGTTGAAAGAGCATTGAGTGCAATTGAAACAAGTTCGTAAAACATAATCTTGCAATCTATAAGTATGCCTAGAACTTTAGTTCTAGGCTGATAGCAAAAGTCATCTTCAGATGACTGTTTCTTTGGGGCATGAGATCCCAAATCAAAACTTATAAAATCCACATTCAAAAGGTATTGAACAGTGGCAATATCGACTGATAAAACCTTTGCAGCTAATACAAACTCATCTTGGTTAATTGGTAATGCTCGTTTAATAGATTTGTCTGGTCAACTATTAGGCGCCCATGTTGCTCATGCAGGTTTAATTATGTTTTGGGCAGGAGCAACTACCATCTCAGAAGTAACGTGCTTTGTTCCTGGCATACCAATGTATGAGCAGAAAATGACTTTGTTACCCCACTTAGCAACTTTAGGATGGGGTGTAGGTGCTGGGGGTGAAATCATTAATACTTATCCTTATTTTGTGATTGGTATTTTACATTTAGTTGCATCTGCTGTCTTAGGGGCAGGTGGTTTATTTCATGTTTTTCGTGGCCCAGAAATTTTATACATTAGCGGCGGACAAGTTGCCAAATTTCACTATGAGTGGAATGACTCGCAAAAACTGGGTTTAATTTTAGGACATCACCTGATTGTTTTGGGTTTTGCTGCATTCTTATTGGTTCTAAAAGCCATGTTTTTTGGAGGAGTTTATGATACCCATTCAGGAGATGTGCGTTTGATTAGTAACCCGACTTTAGACCCAGTCAAAATATTTAGTTATTTGGTGGGACTAAAAGATGGTAATTGGACTTTATTGGGAATGGCAAGTGTTGATAATTTAGAAGACGTTATAGGTGGTCATATTTGGATTGGTTTCATTTTGATATTTGGTGGTATATGGCATATTCTTGTACCACCATTTACTTGGGTAAGAAAAATTTTACCAATAGACAATGGCGAGGAAATTCTGTCTTATAGTTTGCTAGGTTTAGCTTTGATAGGTTTTATCTCGGCTGTATTTGTTGGATATAACGAAACTGTTTATCCAAAAGAGTTTTACGGTGATAATCGTGATGTTCTAGCAACAATTCAGTGTTTTTTGGGAATATTGGCACTGGCAGGTTATTTTTGGCATTATTGGCGTTCCCGTCAATTCAATTAGGAATTAGGAAACAAGAATAACGAATTGAATTTACACAAATATTTACTCAGTTTGAGGTGTTACTTACGAACTAGAAACTCATAATTTTTCTTTCCTCGCTTTCTGATTTTGACACTAACACTAGCTCAATAAAATTCATGCCTGCGGTTTACAACTGTTAGCTGCCGGCTATTTTTTGGGAAATTTAGAGGATGATTTATGCTGCTGAGTAAATTGTTTTGTGGTTTATGTGCTTGGGCAATTTTGATTTTGGGTTTTTGTAGTATCTTGGTATCAATAAGAAAAGGAATTAAGCATGTCAAGAAACTACATCAAGTACCTTGTGCTGGTTGTGTTTATTTCACCAATGATCATCGTCTCAAATGTACAGTCAATCCAATCGTAGCTTGTACAGAAGATGCTATAGGTTGTCGTGACTTTGAGTCAAAGCAGATAGTAACTGACGCACGCAAAGGACTAACAATTTCACAAACTTTGTCAATGTGCCAAAATCAAACTTCGGGCTTTTTTCCAAGCAGGAACAATTCTGCAAGCCGGATACATAAAAGACCGTAAACTCAAATCTTGCACCCACCTGATATCCCGCCTCGGAATAAATTCTGATGCTAAAAGCGTAAGTCAGTTAAAACTGACTTGGGCTATGATATGAGCCTTGAACTTCGGTTCAAGGCGTACTCAGGGCGAGGTGCTTCTTTTTCATACTTAGGGAAGAGGTATGTATGACCAAGAATATTGTAATTATTACAATAGGGTAAAGCACAAACGCTATTTGTAGCGCTCTGGGATAGTTATGAAAGAAATTGATACGCATAACAGAACTAGGGATGCCCAAATGCAAAAAACAACGCAGAACAAATTTGGCTTTGGGATGACTGATGAAGATTGGTTTAATTTAGGAAAATCTGATGCGTGGGCTGGACAACCCAAAGTGCCACCACAACAAGATGCTCAAGCTGCTAGCATGTACGAACTAGGTTATTGTGAGGGAGAGATTAAACGTGCGCCAATTGAAACTACATTAGCAGATCAGTAGTTAGAGATGGTCAAGCGATGCTGTATTTGTCTACAAGGAATCATTAATCCCTATTCGCTATTAGTTCCATGAACTGCATACACCAGCACGCATGAAAATACCTTATTCCTCTCCTTCTGCCCTTTGCCTTCTGCCTTCTTTACAAACTTGTCATTGCTTGTACTAACTCATCAGATAAATCAACTTTAACTTCTTGACATTTTTTAAATAAAACACCAGCTAAGAAGTAATAATCGCCAGAATAAAATGCCATTTTGTGCTTGCGTAATTCTTCGATGTGTTTTTTGACTTTGGGTTCAGAGCTATAGTAACCAAATTGCAAGGGTAAAATCAGAAAACTACTCACACAATAACCATTATTTTTGGCATGGTCAATTGTACTTTTGGGATTAGAAAAGCTAGAGATTAACAGTACAACATTTTCATAGCCGAGTGATAAAAGATTATTGGTAACTGTAGCTCCATCTATACCACCAAATAACAACGGCATGTAAATATCGTTATCTGGTGCAGGGATATAGGGTGGATTGGCAACAAGATACTGGGCTTCTGGTTGAGAAGACTCAAATAAACATGAGTTATGAATGACGTATTTGTGACCAAGATTATATTCGTCTATGGTTAAATTGGCGGCTTTCCAAGCAGAGGTGTTTAATTCAAATCCCTGGATGAGACCATCAAATTTATTTCTTAGTAAAGAATTGATGACCGGGCTACCATCTCCTGAGCCAAATTCAACAATACATTCAGATTTTTTACAATTTCTGAGAGCAAAATTTTCTAAGCAATTTGAGTAGAAGTTAGATTCTTCAGGGCAAAAAAATATGTCTTTCATTAGAGTTTAAGAGTATGTGCAATAGAGTAGTTGTAGGTAAGGCATATGCTTTACCTACTTGCAATAATTAGATTGAAAGTATTAATTGCAAAAATGAAGTTTAAGAAGCAGTTTCCTCTGCTTGACGTATGGCTTGTACAACAGCTTTAGCAGCGCGATCGCTCATGATTTTTTCTTGGTCGTACCCTAAGACTATTTCCCACGCATGATTAGGGTACATATCTGCTAAAGGTAATGCCACATCATCTAACATCCAGCGACCATGACGTTCATCCTCACGGATATGCAGTTCCCAATAACCCATTGCTGCATCAGATAATCCCAGACGTTGTGCTGCTGTCAGATAATTTCTGTAAGCCGCAGGACCAGCCACTTCAAAATATGTTAGTCCACCAGCGTAACGCAGATAATGACGCTTGCATTCTGTCATCAAAAAGTTGTGGTTGGCACAAGCTAATACTTGCCAAGGTACTAAGTCAAAATATGCTTCTGGTTCGGTGTTCATGCCAAACTCATTCAGCATTTGAGCAAAAAACGTCGAATGCTTGCGAGAGAAGCGACCGTTGCCGTACTCTTCTAGAAGTACCCGCACAAGTGTACATTGCACTTCATTGGCAGCACCACCAAGGATGCGGGAAAGGCGACTACCTTCAACTAGGCCGTCAAATGAACCAATCGCCAACAAATGCTGATAGCCAGCCTTACTCATTTGTTCACGAAGATAACGGCTTTCTGGAGATAATGGGGGATCTAAATCTTCAGCTGCACGGTCAATGAGTGCTTGCTTCACATCCAGTTGTTGCAATCCTACTACGTCGATTTGAGCAATTTCCCACTCTTGCCAAGCTGCTTCTATTTGATTGCGTACTTGATATAAATAGAGTGATCGCTCATTCGTATAATGCCGTAAATCATCATACCAAAATAAATTTAAGCGATTTATTCTGTATAGTATACGTTGGAGAAAGCGATGAGCTGCATCATCACCAGAAGCATTTTGGTAAGCTGCACTAATTGCTATAGAAAGTGCATCTTCAAACTCACTCCTGAGTGAGGGTTCTTTCTCCAGTTTTTTGTCTAAATTATCTATTGCTAACAGTTCTGTTAATTGCTGTTCAGCAGCTTGATAATTAGTAGCTTTTGTTACCCCTACATGATCAAATTCTCCCACTACAAAAGCGAGAGGAAATTTAACTAACTTGCTCTGCATAGATGATTTATAGCTTTGCCATCAGTGCGGATAATTCACACTTCATATACATACTTAGGTTCTCATTTTGTAGCTTTGTGTACCTCTCTCTGCGGTCATAAAGAAAATATAAAGTAGTAGTTCAAATATTCTACTCAAGGGGAGATGGGGAGGTGGGGGGCTAGGGGTCCCCACTTTGTGGGGTTGGGGGGCAATGGGGAACTCACCGGTCCCCACTCCCTTGGGGGAGTGGGGATTAGGGGCAGTGG
>NZ_AJLK01000153.1 GCF_000317205.1 Fischerella muscicola PCC 7414
GAGTGTGAGGGGTGTGAGGGGTGTGAGGAGTAGTAACCAACTAACCACTAACCACTAACTACTAACCATCAACCACAAACTATTGCCTAATTGCCTGGCTTGGTGGGAGTTGTTCTATGGTAATTAATGCTTCCATGACTGATTTGACAATTGGTGCGGCGACAGTACTACCATATGCATTTGCACCTTTTGGTTCATCTACTAAGGCTAGTACTACATACCTCGGTGCATCTACTGGCAATATGCCTACAAAGCTAGTGATTCTCGCACCACTAATATAACCACCAGAACTACTAGCTTTTTGGGCTGTACCAGTTTTACCAGCAATGCGATAACCTGGAATTTGTGATGCTTTGCCACTGCCGTCAGCAACAACAGTTTCCATCATTTCTACTACTTGTTGGGCAGTGACAGGTGAAAAAATTTGCCGTGGTGCGGGTCTGGTTGGTGTATAGTGCATCTGATTTTTGCTATCAACCAGACCCTTAATTACATGGGGTGTGACTAATTTACCACCATTGGCTAAAGCTCCGTGCATTTGTACCAGTTGCAACGGTGTTAAGGAAAAGCCTTGACCAAAGGAAGTTGTTGCTGGTTCAATCGGTAAGTTAATAAATTTTTCTTGACTTTTGAGTTGACTGGCTACAACGAAGGGTAAGTCTGTAGACACAGCTTGTCCTAGTCCTAGTTTTTCTAACCAACCGTAGTAGATAGAAGGCTGCAAACGTTGGATAATCTGCACCATGCCGATATTACTGGAATGTTGGAGAATCTGGGCAATATTAATACGTCCGTAACTTTTGTTCTCAGCATTTTTGATCGTGCGATCGCCTACTTGAATATAACCGGGGTCGTTAAAAGTATCATTGGCTGTAATGACACCATTTTCTAGAGCGATCGCTACATTGAGAGGTTTGAAGGTAGAACCAGGTTCATAGAGATCCGCTACAGTCCAGTTTTTAAACAGCGAAATATCTGCTTTGGAATACTCATTGGGATTGTAGGTAGGCAAAGAAGCTAATGCCAGTAAGGAACCATCCCAGGCATCCATAACAATCACTGCCCCACGCTTAGCACTATACTTGTCCATCTGTTGTTTGAGTGCAGCACGAGCAATTCGTTGCAAACGACTATCAATAGTCAATTGTAGTTGCAGGTCATCAGAATGGGGAAAACCATCCGGTGCATAATCTGGCATCAAAGAACCGTTACCAGTCCGACTCAACCGTACTGCTTGGACGGAACGTTCTAATAACTTTTCCTGACTATATTCCACACCAGCCTGACCCCGACGGTCAAGATTAACATACCCCACTACTTCTGCCACTAAATCTTGTTGTGGATAAAATCGAGAGTATTTTTGAATCAACTCTAAACCATTGAGGCGCAATGCGAAAATGCGATTGGCTATTTCTTCAGGCATTGCCGATGCCAGTAAAATACCACTTTTTTTATTGTCAAATTTATTCTTTAATTCAGTAACGTCCTTATCTACGATTGGGGATAGTAATTTTGCAATTTCTTGATTAGATTTGCTAAATAGTTTGGGATGGGCGTAAACAGTATACACGGGTCGGTCAATAGCCAGTACGGCTCGATTGCGATCTATTACTTGACGACGAGGTACAAAAGGTCGCAAATTTACCATTTGTTGGTTTCGTGCTTTTTCCTTTAGCTTTGGCCCTTGGACAATTTGGAGATTATACAAATTCACACCTAGCCCAAATCCAGCAGCAATTAATACTCCCCAAACCATCAAAAGGCGAGATTTAATGTTGGGTGTTTGCGGTTGGCTATCAAAGTTAAACGAGGGTAGAAACCTTTGTCTTTTTCTTTTTCTTTGACCCTCTCGCTTGAGTGATTCTGCCTTCTGAGACTTTCTCAATCTTCTTCTGCTTGGTGATTTTTGCATATTTTTTTGTTAGTAGTTAGTAGTTAGTAGTTAGTAGTTAATGGTTAGTGGTTAGTTGTTTACTACTCCTCACACTCCCGATTGCCCCTAATCCCCATCAGGGACCGGTGAGTTCCCCATTGCCCCCCAACCCCACAAAGTGGGGACCCCTAGCCCCCCACCTCCCCACCTCCACACTGCCCCTAATCCCCACCAGGGGCCGGTGAGTTCCCCACCTCCCCATTACTGACACCCACCAACAATAACTATTGACTTTAATATCCAATTGGTTCAGAGTCTTGCTGCTGTAGTTGAAAATTGGATTCAGAAGTTGTGGTAGATGATAATGAGTTAGAACCCTCTGGTGCTGGAGGCAAAAAAATTGCCGATGCAGGAGATGGTGATACCAATCCTGCTGTTGGTATTTGTGCTTCCTGAGCCATTTTGTTTTTTAATACTTCGATAGTTGTCGTTAACTGTCGCTCATCGCGCTGTAAGGTTTGCAGTTTGCGATACGACTGACTCCAAAGTTGCTGAGAATATACTGTCCAACCATAAATTACCAGTGTTGTTGCTACCAACACAAACGCTATAATTCCTGAATGACGATGTGCGGCATACAAGCGTAACAACCAAACCGGAGTTGTCCCTTGTTGGTTTAAATCTGGGACAGGTGTTGAAGTGGATACTGGTATTGTGGCAGACGAGCGCCTGTATCTTCTAGAGGAAACTGGAGGAGATAAGGTTTTGTCTGCGATCGTTCCCACTGAAATGGACTGCTTGATTGTGGAAGAATTTCTTGTTCTCAGAGAATTTCGCTGGAACCAACTACGCTTTGCAGAAGCATCTGATTTGCGAGTAACAGCCATAATTTTATTTTGGAAATAAATTTTTGGGGCTAGGGACTGGGGATTAGATAGGCAGGGGGAGGGAGACAAGGGGGACAAGGGGGAGAAAATAAACACCCATGCCCAATCCCCAATACCCATTACCCCCAATCCCCAGTAGCCAATATCGCATCTAAAGTATGGCAATGCAAAATAGCAAGAGCAAGAGATTGCCTAAAATTTCTTTTATTGGTAAGATTAGGTGTTTTATCAAAAAAAATGGAATAATTCTAGTGCAGTTATAAAGAAAGCTATGTTGTCTGTTTAACTAACTCGCCGTAAGTCCCCCACTGAACCTGGTACTCCAGGTCAGGGATAAAAGGTTTACAAAAAGGGGCGTTGCTAGGCTTCGCCCCTTTTTGTCGGTTTAGTGCTAAGTCAGTGGTGGGATACAAGGCGGGTGGCGACGATTGCATCTGCGACCAATGCCGTAAGGCAACAGAGGAGATGTATGAGGAGTCACCAAATATTTGCGAAATTAAATTACTGCGATATGTATATAATAGTAATGGTCGATATTTGGAGTAGTTGAGATGAGAAGACAAGCGGTAAAAGTCAGGTTGTACCCCACTGATGAGCAGATTCAAGTGTTAGCCCAACACTTTGGATGTGCGCGTTGGTGGTGGAATTATGGGTTGAATCAGTGTATTGAAACCTATAAAGCAACCGGAAAAGGCTTGTCTCAATCTGGGCTAAATTCTTTATTGCCAGGACTCAAAAAAGCAAAAGAAACTCAATGGTTGGGGGAATGTTATTCGCAGGTTTTGCAATCTGTAAGTCTCAACCTCAGCCGTGCATATCAAAACTTTTTTGAGGGGAGAGCAAAATATCCAAGATTCAAATCGAAACATGATCGCCAATCAATTCAATATCCCCAAAAAGTAAAGCAGGTGGATAATGCTTTGAAGTTTCCCGGTAAATTGGGAAGTGTAAAAGCAAAAATTCATCGATCGCTTGATGGGGTAATTAAAACTGTAACTGTTAGCAAATGTCCATCAGGCAAGTACTATGCTTCGGTTTTGATGGAATATGAAGGTGATTATCCGGCATCGAATGTTGGTGGCAAAGTTGTAGGAATTGATTTGGGTGTCAAGGACTTTGCGATTACCTATGACGGCGAAAAAGTTTCTAAATATCCCAATCCAAGACATTTACCCAAATATGAGAAGAAATTAGCCGTAAAACAACGCATTGCTACACGTAAGAAAAAAGGCAGCAATCGTCGCAAGAAGGCGATGAAGATTGTAGCTAGGGTATACGAACAGGTTAGCAATGTCCGCCAAGACTACCTACATAAACTATCTAGAAAGATAGTTGATAACAACCAGGTTGTAGTAGTCGAAAACCTAAACGTCAAGGGCATGGTTCGTAACCACAAACTGATCTATGCAATCTCTGATACTGGATGGGGAACCTTTGTAAATTTTCTGAGCTACAAATTAGAACGTAGTGGCGGAAAATTGATAGAAATAAACCGATGGTTTCCTAGTTCCAAGCTTTGTTCTAATTGTCATTACCAAATATCTGAGTTACCGCTAGATGTAAGAACTTGGACTTGTCCGAGTTGCAGGACTCATCATGATAGAGATGGTAATGCTGCAATCAATATTAGAGCAGAAGGTATCAGAATGCTGTCCTCCTCTGGGACGGGGGAGGCTAACGCCAATGGAGAGGATGTAAGACCAATTCGCGGACGCAAATCCAAGATGAGGCATTCTTCTGTGAAGTTGGAAGCCCACACTGTACCGTCAGGTCAGTGTGGGTAGTTCACAACAGACTAAACAGACTAAAAAGTAAAAAAATCATCTTTATAAAGATATAATCTAAAAATTATTAAAATTAAGCAACAAATGCGGTATCTTATTCAACAGGCCTAAAATAGTTTTTGCCGCATTTGGTGACAGAGGAGTTATGAAAATAAAAATCTTTGGTTTTGCTCTTTTACTTGGTCTAGCTGCTGCTGTTGGAGCCTGTGAAGGTGGTACTGAGACTCCCAACACTACCACTACTACTCCAGGTGAACCCGCTGATACTGGTGCAACCACTGCACCCGCCGCTACTACACCCGCCACCACTACAACTACACCTGCGACTCCTACTCCTACTACTACTCCCTAGATCCTAGTCTCACATTAGTTCATTAAGGGCGTTTGACTTCGCTCCTCACTACATCACTACACTGATAATTCATTCTCTACTGCCAAGGAAATGAATGATTTAGTTGAGTAATGCAAGCTACAGCTTAGCCTTACTCAAAATTTTTTATTTTAGTTTAAAACGAAGTGAGCATGAACAAACGATCGCCCACCATAGCCAAAAATATAGCCAAAAGATGGAAGCGATCGCTGTTTACAAAAATTGATAGCACTAAACCCCTTTATTATTTAACTGGAATCTGTTGATCTAAAGCAGGTTGAATTTCGCAAACGAGTTCATAATAAGAGGTTGTTGGAGCGTGAGCAAACAAGTGGCTCATCTTTTTTAAGATACTTTGATAAGCTTCGCTGTGGTTTGCCTCCATATCACCGATATTTTCCCAGAAAATGATTGCGATACCTTTGTCAGTTCCTGGTTGCTGCAACAGATATGCTTTTTGGAAGCCTTTAGTATACATTGAGACAGCTTGTTCATAAAGTTGCTTGGCTTCTTCAAACTTACCTGGTTTAAACTCTCCTGTCGCTACATAAACGTATTGATGTCTGAGAAAATCTTGAAAGTCTGTCATTTCTTTCTCCTTGGGAACTATAGTAAGTGGTCAATAGTCAATAGTGAAAATTTTAGACACTAGCTCTTTCAAGGTGAGTAAAAATTCTCGAAAATAAATTCCTCTATTACCTCTTACCTCTGTGTTCTCTGCCCCTGTGCGGTTAAATAAATTACTTTTAAACCGCACCAGGTACAGAGTTAGCAGAGAAAAAAGAGGTTTTATGAGTCACCTTGAAAGGGCTAATTCTAGACACTTAAATATTGACTTTGAATTCCTCTAAGGGTTTTCTCTGCTTGTTGCAGTTTATAGGTTTGGTGTACCTCGACTTTCCTTTTTTAATTTTTTATTTTGAATTGAACATTACCAAACTAACCTGCAAAAGGTAAAGACGCACAAATAATGTGCGCCTCTAAAATAGTTGTCAAGTCTATATAGCAATCCTATTTGAGTTGTAAACAATCACATCGCCCAGATCCCCAATTTTTGAAAAAGTTGGGGATCTTGTTTTTCACAAATAATTTAGGATTGCTATAGTAAACAACAAGTGATAACTGATCACTGATAACTGATCGCTGTTAAAGTTGCTGTGCTGGAGTACTAGATGCATTGATGCTGTTTTTTTCTATGTAGCTATAGACTAGTCGGGAAACTTGATTAATAAAAGACTTTGCTCTTTTATCACCAAAGGGTCTGCGAACCATGATTCCAGCTAGATAGCGCTTACCTGTTGATGTTTGAATAATACCTGCATCTCCAAGAATAATCCCAAGTGTACCTGTTTTGTGAGCTATTACCGCACCTTTACCAAGACCTGCTGGTAATAAACTTCTGTTTTCTACACGACGCATAATATCTAAAGCCTTGGAACGACTTGTGTCACTTAACAATTGATTATTAGTTAGCAAAGCGCTTAGTCTCACTAAGTCTTTTGCACTAGTTGTGTTGGTTCCCTTAAAGTCACCTAATAAGTTACGGATAACTGTATTTTGCAGTCCCCAACTCTGAAACCGCTGATTTAATTTCGCCTTGCCACCCAAACGATCAATAATCATATTGGTTGCAGTATTGTCACTAATGGTAATCATCTTAGTAGCGGTTTCTAAAACACTCAGTTTAGTTCCTGGGCGTTTGTACTGCAATGTTCCTGAACCTCCAGTCATTAAGTCACGTCGCATGACCAAGGTTTCATTCAGTTTGATTCTACCTGCGTCCACTTCCTCAAACAAAGCCACCAAAATAGGAAATTTAATGGTGCTAGCAGCAGGAAATATCTTTTCTCCATTCAAATCTAGATAGTTACCTGTATCTATATCTAGAAAGAACATCCCAGGTTGAAGATAGCTGTAGCGAGCCATTAATGCTTTAACTTGAGTATTTAACTGAGATATATCTTTGCCTAAACGAATTCCTCCTACAAAGGAAGAAGCATCACCAATCTGGATGGGAAATTGTTCTTCGTTAGACTTGTTGTTTGCACCTTGCTCAAATGAATTGTTAGCAGTTACACGTTCAATTGATGAAAAGTTTACAATCCAGTGAGAGGAAGAATCTCCTTTGATCAGTAATTTATCAGGAGAAACTGTATAACCTGGTGCTAATTCAATTACCATTCTGGTAGTTTTAGAGTCAACCTGTCCAATCCGAATTTCTTTGATGGCTGACCCAAATCTTTGGCGAACTGTATCACGATTGAGATTAGTTCCAGGTAAATCTAGTACAAGTCTTGTAGGATTTTTAATTAAAAAAGCTCTTGGTTGAACTCCTAAATCAGTAGTTAAATGTAGTTGATTGCGCGCCTGATCAAAACTCCAAGATTGCAATCGAGCTGCTTTGATTGGAGAAGATAGCAGCACAACACTGACGACGCTAAGTAACAGAAAGCGTAATCTCATCTTGTTATTCATATAATTTGCTTGCACAGATTTTCAGATTTATCTCAGTAGATCCGGAATAAATCTCAGTATTATCCGAAAAATTTCAAAGATTTAGTAGCCCTTTTACGAACTGAGTTAAGACGATTGAATAATGAAATAGTTCCTATATTTTTTAGAAAAAATTTAACACCTGCAAAGAATGTTGTCAGATAGCAAAATTTACTATCTTGGTAAATCTTAAGCTAGATTAATAGGCTCTATTTTGTAATTGTTGATTGCGATCGCACGTTTAATTTTGCATAAAAACTGACGATATGAAAGTTACGTGAAACTGCTTGTGTGTTTTATTAGCATGTAGACATCATATCAGTATTTTTATAATTTTAAAAAAAGCTTAAATTTAGATTTACCCAAAATTTTTAGCAAAAAAATTATCATACCAAACTTTTGATTACAAGCCAATCAATAACAGTCGTGAAAGCCAAAATCCTCGATTTTGGAAAAAGTAGAGGATTTAGGTTTGATTGCGACTATTTCAACAATTAACAACAAGCTGCTTACGTAAGTATTTGTGCTGTTACACCATCTCAACACAAAAAAATTGTTAAACTTGTTGCAAAATCAAAAAATGTAGTATAATGATAAAGTTGCAAATTAAGGGCGGGTGGCGAAACTGGTAGACGCACCACACTCAAAATGTGGCGAGCTTGCGCTCATAGGAGTTCGATTCTCCTCCTGCCCACTGCTGTAGTAGAACATTATAGAAGTTAGCGATCGCACTTAATTTTTGTTTAATATTTTTTCCATAGTCTTAGGCTCTCATACCTTGAAAAATATTACCGCTTTGTAGATGTTATAGCGGCTTTCTATTAAAGATAGCCTCTCGGCTTATCTTAAAGTGGAAACCTATTTTTGCAGCCATAGAGGTCAGCTAATTAATATACCATTCATAAATCTTATCTGAGTTTAGTTCATCATTCAGATAAATCTATGATTTTCTCTTGAATATCTAGCATTTTTCTCCGGGTCATAGCTGCAAAATTCTGAATACTGCTTATGGCAGATAAAAATTATGTCTTCCTGATATAAGAAAAACTTAAAGTATTTTTTTATACTTGCTTTTTAACACCCAGAAATTACTGTGTAATTCTTACTCAAAAAACGAATTGACATAAGTAAATCCCTATAAAGCAACTAAATTCAGGATATACATAACTGATTTGAACTTGTTTATTAGTAATATTTACTACTTTAGATTTCCCAGCAAAGCAGCGTATATTTTAGTCTAAAAATTTTGATGATAATTTAACTCTTCAGATAAAAATGAATTACAATATACTAGAGTAGCGCAATTGCTTAATCCAAGTTATAGGAATATCCTAAGCAAAACTTTTGTTTTGGAATTGAGTATATTTGGATTAGTTAGTTCACTTACAGGAAAATATATTTATGAGGCTAAAAAGATGGGAGTCTCCGCGCCGCCAAGGCAGAAATGATAAAGGTAAAGGCGGCTCAGCAAGAAAACGACAACTAAAGAAACAGCAGCAGATGCTAAGGCAGAGGCTGAAGACAGACAACGAAATCGATAAGAATAGGAATCAGGGAACGGGGGAAGAAAATCTTAGCTTCCCCCTTTTTTTTGGGCTTTTTTAGGATGATAAAAAATAAAACTATTAATTTCATGCTACCAAGTGACAGTTATTTCACTAGCACACTACTGGTAATCAAGTAGTTAAGATTTTGCTTGGCAAGAAAAATTACTTGTTTAAATAAATTGTCTATAACGAATATCCATAAGATAGCTAATGTATCCACCTAAAATATTTTTGTTATTGCATAAGTAATAGTTTTTACATAAAGAATATATTTTTGATTTATAAAATCTTTTTAAGATTGATAAAAAAACATTAAAGCAAATATAAAGAAAGTATGAAGTTTACTAAAAAACTACTGACATGGTACGAATGTGGAGTAAGGTAGGATACAGGTTGCTTGATTTAATTATTACCAGGGAAGCAGTAATTTACTGTAAAGACAAATTGCATCTCCATGTGTTAACTGCCTACCGTTTCCTAAGTGTCTAAAAGCAAAAGTTTAGTCTGAGCTTGAGTTTTGGCGCATTGGCAATGGTTTTGCGGTTCTGTGATTTTATCTGTGACACAAGGAGTGACTTATGGTAGGAAGAACTTTTCTACCTACTCAGAAAGTACTAGAGTTTCCAATTACCGCCTTACGTTTTGATGAACAAATACAGACGATACTGAGGTGGGCGATCGCGCGCGAGAGCAAGACTGTATGTGTAGCCAATGTGCATATGCTCATGGAAGCTCATTGGAATCCAGAGTTTGCTGGCATATTACAGAACGCAGACTTAGTCACTCCTGATGGAATGCCATTGGTTTGGATGATGAGGCTTCAAGGAGCGCGATACCAAAACCGTGTAGCGGGGATGGATATTTTATTAGCATCATGTCAGCTAGCTCAAACACTTGGCGTAAGTGTTTTTTTTGTGGGTTCTCAAACAGAAATTTTGTCTCGTATGAGAACAAGGCTAGAGACTGAATTCCCGAACTTGAAAGTTGCTGCAATGGAACCCTTACCATTTCGTCCTTTAACAACTAAAGAAGACGAAGCCCTTATAGAAAAGATCAACGCCAGTGGTGCTGGTATTGTCTTTGTCTCCTTAGGGTGTCCCAAACAAGAAAAGTGGATGGATCAACACCAAGGTAAAATCCAAGCAGTAATGATTGGGTTAGGTGGGGTATTTCCGGTATACGCAGGGATTCACAAAAGAGCGCCTCGTATGGTGCGGGATCTAGGTTTTGAATGGTTATATAGATGGATTCAAGAACCCCGCCGCCTTTGGAATCGCTATGTTACAACAATCCCACCCTTTTTATTGTTAGCTTTTAAGCAAATATTGATGTCAAGTTCATTTAGTACTCCATTTCATATTCGCGAACGTTACTTTGGATGGAGGGTTGAGTAAGTTAAAGTCTTCTAGTTCTAAACATTGCTCAAACAGATTTAGTTTTGATGGAGGTGATGCAACCAAAAAGCTGAACTAACTTTTGTTGAATTCTTCCCACAAAATTATTAGCCAAACAAAAACCATCCGGAGTGGCTAAGTCTATAACAGTATCTAGATACTGGTTTCTTAACTATTACTATGGCTATCACCACTCACATAGCAGGATTGTAAAAAAAACTAAGATGTCGTAATTGTCATAATTACTAATTGCTGGTAGCCTTTGATCACAAAAATCACAGCTTTAGTAACTAGGATAATTACTAAAAATTAATTAGTCTGCTAGTTTTAGTCTTGTAGAAGAGGTAGCTTAATCTACTGATCAATCAGTATGGCTAGAATAAATTTGAAAAAATTTTGTTCAGCAAGAAAATAAAGTAAACCTTAACACTAATTATGCAACACAGCCAGCATAACTTTAGACGAGATCAAGTCTCAAGCCAGACTCGAAAAGCAATTAGGAATTCGCCTAGAGAAGTGTATCGGCCCGAAAGTCGAATGAGACATCCGCTTCAGTTATTTAGGGCAATGGTATATGACTTGCTGGCATCACGAGAATTAGCTTGGAGGCTATTAGTTCGAGATATTAGCGCGAAATATCGTCAATCTTTTCTAGGAATTTTCTGGGCGATTATTCCTCCAGTCATCATGGCAGCTGGTTTTACCTTTGCTAAAGGTAGCGGCGTTGTCAATCTTGGTAATACAGAATTACCTTATCCTGCTTATGTCATGTTCAGCATGACCTTATGGCAAACTTTTGTCGAAGCATTAAATGGCCCAGTACAAGCAGTAACATCTGCCAAGCCAATGCTGGCAAGAATTAACTTTCCTCGGGAAGCCCTAATTATTGCCAAGTTGGGTGAAGTATTTTTCAACTTTGGCATCAAGCTGATTCTAATTTTTGGTTTATTTCTCTGGTTTAAAATACCAATTACCTGGAGCGTTATATTAGCGCCTGTTGCCTTAATCCATCTGGTGTTACTAGGAACATTTATTGGTTTGTTATTAGCACCGATGGGTGCTTTATATCAGGATTTTTCGATGGGACTGACTTTGATTTCTGGACTTTGGTTGTTTCTCACCCCAGTTGTCTATCCAGTTCCCAACAGTGGAGTATTTGGCACCATTGTAAAGCTAAATCCTGTTACACCTTTATTAGTAACAACACGAGAACTAGCAACAACAGGTGTGATATCTAACCCTCAAGGATTTTGGATTGTAAGTCTGATTGCAATATTAGGATTGCTGCTAGCTTGGATTATCTATCGTTTAGCAATGCCCTTTGTAGTTGAGAGGATTAGTTCGTAATCATGATCAGCATCAATGAACAAGATATGACAGCAAAGCCGCAAGATAGTGAGAGTGATATTGTCCTTTCAGTGAATGGAGTTTCTAAAAAGTTTTGTCGGGATTTGAAACGGTCTTTGTTCTATGGTGTTCAAGATATCACCTCTGAACTATTAGGACTACGAGAAAAGAGCGATAAATTACGCCCCAAAGAATTTTGGGCGCTGAACAATGTAAGTTTTCAATTGCGACGAGGAGAAGCACTAGGTTTAGTTGGAAAAAACGGTAGTGGAAAATCAACCTTACTGCGAATTATCGCAGGTTTAATTAAACCTGATGCTGGATTTGTAGAAGTTTACGGTCGCGTCGCACCATTAATTGCACTAGGAGCAGGATTTAATCCAATCTTGACAGGGCGGGAAAATATTTATGCCAATATGTCAATTTTGGGTTTGTCTAAAAAGGAAATTGATGAGCGATTTGATCAAGTTGTAGAGTTTGCAGAAATTGGAGATGCGATTGATGCACCAGTACAAAGTTACAGTTCTGGAATGGCTGCAAGGTTAGGATTTGCCAGCGCCATTCATACTAATCCAGATATTCTTCTGATTGATGAAGTTCTAGCTGTAGGAGACATAAGGTTTAGGGCTAAGTGCCATCGAAGACTGCAAGAACTGCGTCAGAAGGGAACTTCTTTTATATTAGTTAGCCACCAACCTCAATCAATCTTAAATGTGTGTAATCACGCTATTTATCTATTGCAAGGTCAGTTGATTGAGTCAGGTGATCCAGTTTCTATCATGAATCGATATGAAGAAGATTTATTTGCTCAAGGGAAACTTCAAAAAGGAGGAGCAATATTTTTAAAAGAAAAACCTAAACATGAAAGCTTAGGTGTCGATATTAATGCTATCTTTTTTAGAAATTCCCAAGGAAATATAATTGAAAATCCTATCACTGGCGAACCAGCTAGTTTATCCATAATATATAGAGCATCTCAAGATAGAGAAATTGATAAAGTCTACCTAAGTTTTGCTATCCAGGAAATAGGAAAAGAAGATGTTGTCTTAAGGTTGAGCAGTTTTGATGATGAGCAAACACTAGAAATATTGCCTGGAGAAAATGAATTACAAGTTCATATGCCTTATGTTGGTCTAAGACCAGGCTTATACACCATGCAAATTTATATTAAAAAAGATTCACTTTATACTTTAGATTATTATGAATCTTTTCAATTTTCCGTCAAGACAAAAACAACTATGACTAAATGTTTATTTTATCAGCCACGGGTATGGAAGTCTGTTGAAAAACAAAGCACAGTAAACATAAATAGTTAAACAATAACTTATAAAAAATCCTTGAGATAAACCCAAACTACTACATGTAGCTGAATAATCTTCAAAGTGGTGATCCATAATGGCAGTTCGTAGTGAAAATTCTGAGGTAGCAAAACTCTTCAAAACTGTTGTCGACAACGGCTACTGTATTGGCTGTGGCGCATGTGCTTCGATTAATGGTTCACCAATTCAGATGAGGTTAAATAAATATGGTCAGTTTCAGGCTACTGTAAATTTATCTGCTGAGCAATCAGCTTTAAACACTTCAGTACAAGCTATTTGCCCATTCTCTAATGAGAGCCTAAACGAAGACCAAATTAGTCAGGAATTATTCAGTAATAATTGTGAATACCATCAAAAGATTGGCTATCATCTAGCAACCTATGCAGGTTACGTTAGTGAAGATGATTTCCGCGATCGCGGTAGTTCTGGTGGTATGGGTACCTGGATTGCTAGCAACCTTTTGAAAGAAGGATTAGTTGATGGGGTTCTCCATGTTCACCAACGTCAACCTTCTGAGACAGACCCCAGATTATTCCAATATCAGTTATCTACAACATTAGAACAGGTACGTCATGGCTCTAAGTCTCGCTATTACCCAATTGAAATGTCCGAAATTATACAGATAATTCGTGACAGACCTGGACGTTATGTCTTAGTTGGTATTCCATGTTTTATCAAAGCAGTTCGTCTGCTGATGAAGGAAGATCCTCTACTAGGTGAACGGATTCGGTTCTGTATTGGACTGATCTGCGGACACCTTAAGAGTATACGGTTTGCAGAAATGTTTGCTTGGCAATGCGGTGTTGAACCCGGCAAACTTCTAGCAGTTGACTTTCGTAAGAAGCTACCTGATGCAGATGCTAACAAATATGGCGTAGAAGTAGTTGGACTGGAAAATGGCAAACTTGTTACACGCACTAGTCCAGTTCAAGACATGTACGGTTACGATTGGGGATTAGGGTTTTTCAAATACAAAGCTTGTGACTACTGCGATGACGTAGTTGCTGAAACTGCGGATGTAACTGTCGGTGATGCTTGGTTGCCTCAATATATTAAAGACAGCCAGGGTACGAATGTAATTGTTGTTCGTCACCCAATTATTCATAATATGCTTGAACGAGCGATCGCAGCAGGCAATTTGAAACTTGAGCTAATTGATGCAGAAGAAGTCGTCCGATCACAAAAATCAGGATTCGCACATCGACATGATGGACTAGCATACCGTCTTTACTTAGCAGATACTAAGGGTAAATGGCGTCCTAAAAAGCGAATACAGCCGAGTAAAAGAAATATAGAACGCAACTTTCAAAAGCGATATCTAATGCGGATGTTGCTGGCAAAAGAAAGCCATGACGCCTTCAAAAAAGCAGTTGAAGTTGGTCAGTTTTCAGTTTTCGTTGAAATCATGGAGCCTTTAGTTAGGCAATATCGAGCATTGTCTCAGCCTCCAACATGGAAGCAATTCATGTGGCAATTCAAAGGATTTGTAAAGCATTTATTGAATACATTTCTTTGAAAACATCTCTCAGTAATTTCTCCCTATATAGTGACATTAGGCTTATATGAAAGTAGTCATCACAGGAATATTTGGTTTACGAAATCGAGGGGTTGAAGCATTAGTAGTGCCTACCATCGAACAATTGCATCAGCGTCATCCTCACCTTCCCATTAGCGTTCTTACTAGAACACCAGACTATGATGAGATGCGGCTACAGCATTACGGTGCTAAATTAATTGACCGCACACTTTCCCATAGCACTCCTTTTCGGACTCGCCTTAAAAGACTAGGTGCCAAGCTACCTTTTTATCAGCCCAAAGAAACACCTGCTGTACAAGCACTCCGTGAAGCATCAGTTGTTATTGCTTCTGGTGGTGATATATTTAGTTCCGATTATGGCGGACTTTATCAACATTTAAAGCCATTAGAAATAGCGTTAGATGCAAAAGTACCTATAGTATTTCTAGCTCAATCAATAGGGCCTTTCAAAACAGATCAAGAAGCCCAAGCATGGTTAAAAGTTGCTCGTCACTCAAAACTGATTACAGTTAGGGAGAAAATTTCCTACAGTTATCTAACAGAAAAACTCGGTCTTTCAACAAACTTAGTTAAACATACTGCTGATCCAGCATTTTTGCTGCAACCATCTTCTCCAACGGCTGTAGCTAACATGTTCAGTTCCTACTGCATCAAAAAAGACCAACCAGTAATAGCACTCTCCATCAGTCAAGGGATCACTACATTTTCTGGTTGCGATGCTGATAAACATCTCAAAGCTTGGCATCAGGTCATTAAATTACTCATTGATGAGTTGAATGCACAAGTTCTCCTCATTCCTCATGTCCAAGAGAATTATGTCACAAATGATGATCGGATTGCTGCCACCAAGCTTCTCAGGAGTCTTGATTTTGACCCACGTGTTCGCTTAGCTGGTGCAGACCACTCTGCTTCAGAATTCAAAGGGCTAATAGGTGCCTGCGACATGGTTATTGCTGAGCGTATGCACGCTGCAATAGCAGGACTGTCTAGTGGTGTTTGCACTGTTGCAGTCGGGTATTCAATTAAGGCTGAAGGGATTATGACCAATTTATTAGGAACTGAATCTGCTCATAACGGTTTACTCATCCCAATCCATCAATTTCTCGATACTGATAAAGCTTGTGTAGCTATTCGTAATGCCTGGACAAGACGCCAAGAGGTGGCAAGTCAACTCAAAGAGGTGTTGCCAAAGATAAAGCAGGATTCAGCAAGTAACTTCGATATGATTGCAAAGCTATTAGATAATTTTTGAAAATTGCTGAACCAATGTATCAATTAGCAAATAATAAATGTCTTTTGCCTCGCCTACATCATAACTAGCTAGATTAGTCATCATAAAAATTATGGCAATTATTCAGATTAAGCACAAATATGGAGGACGGGAAACTTATGCAAATATCGGTCATTATTCCTGTATATAATGCGGCTAAGTATGTTCGACAAGCTGTAGAATCTGCCTTATCTCAACCCGAAGTAGGAGAGGTCATTTTAATAGATGATGCTTCTTCTGATAACTCTTTTAATATATGCCAAGAATTAGCTAATGAATCTCCTATAGTTAAATTATTTTGTCATAGTGATAAAAAAAATCATGGTGCAAGTGCAAGTAGAAATGTAGGAATACAAAAAGCTAATTGTGATTATATTGCATTTTTAGATGCTGATGATTTTTACTTACCAGGACGTTTTGAATTAGCAGGTGATCAATTAACCAAATATCCTGAAATAGATGGCGTATATGAAGCAGTTGGAACTTATTTTGAAGATGAAAATAGTAAGAATACATGGACTTCTATTGGTCGTGGCGACAATAAACTAACTACTATTAGTGAAATAATTAATCCCGAATTATTATTTGAAACTTTACTCCTCAATAAGGAAGTTGGTTGGTTCCATGCTAATGGATTACTGGTTCGCAAAACTATTTTTAATTTAACAGGTTATTTCGATGAGAATCTGGAATTTAGCGAAGATATTGTGATGTGGTTCAAAATGGCAGCTGTTGGTAAATTGCTCCCTGGAAGTTTAGACGTACCAGTTGCCATGAGAAGGGTACATGGACATAACCACGTGACAAGATTTCATGAGAAATTAGTCTACTACAGTAATTTGCCTCGGTGGGAAACATTATTCATATGGGGCTATAAGAACGGATTGGAATCAAGAAAGCTAGCTTTACTTTTTAGTCAATATGCTGACAGTCTCACAAATCAATCTTTAGGGGAAAAAACTGATTTAATACACAAAAAGTTTTATAATTTACATAAATTTGTTGTAATGATGTTGTTAATAATTAAATATCCAAAACTAATTAAATTAGCTCGGTATTTTTACAGTTTTACAGAAAGTAATTTAATTAAGAAATCGATGAAGCTATTATGGAATTGATAGAAAATAACCAATATCCAAATACGAATAATTTTTCGGGAGAACCCCTTGTAAGTGTGGTTATACCAACTTACAATCGCGCAAATTTAATTAGGCACACTTTAAATAGTGCTATCAGGCAATCCTACAAAAATTTAGAGATTATTATCATTGATGATGGCTCCGTAGACAACACCGAAGAAGTTGTAAAAGCTATTGGTGATTCTAGGATTAGATATATTCGTCTCCCAAACAATAGTGGAGGCTCGGTTGCCCGCAATACTGGTATTGAAAATGCTAGAGGAGAGTATATTGCATTTTTGGATTCAGATGACCTCTGGATACCTGAAAAAATAGAATTGCAACTGGCTTCAATTCAGAAACATCCTAATCCTCAAAAAGTAGTTTGTCATACTCAAATAGTTTTTAGTTTCACAAGAGTGTCTAGCTATGATCAACTTGCAATTAACACTGAAACTTTACATATAGTTCCAGAAAAAGGTAAGGGTGAAGTAGAAACTATAGCAGACTATCTATTTTGCCATCATGGGGAACTTCACACAAGCTCTTTGATGATGCACCGATCGCTTGCTTTAGCAGCTCGTTTTCGTCCAGGTTTAAAAAGACACCAAGACTGGGATTTCTGCTTCAGACTTGAAGCTCAAGGAGCAATTTTTACCTTCATCAAAAAACCTTTAGTAATTTGGAATGCCGATCCACGCAAAGATCGCATATCGAGAATGCCTGATTATCAAATATCAGTAAACTGGATTCGTGAGTATCAGTCCTCGATATCATCCAGAGCAAGTACAGGTTTTATGCTCACACAAGTACTCCCTTTTTTAATTGAAAGAGGAGAAAAGTTGTATGCACAGAAAATAATATTAAATGCGTTAATTTATAGATTAATATCCCTAAAGGATTTCAAAAAATTAACATTTTCTGCTTGGAGAATTTGGGGTATGCGAAAACGAGTAAGACTGATGCTAAAAAATATATTTTTTGTGCTAGCTAAATAAATTTCAATAGTAATTATTCTGGATATATGAAAGTAGCTATTATTAGCAAATCTGATAGAAAAGGGGGTGGGGCAAGCAGAGTTGCTGAGGATCTCGCTATTTGGTTAAATGATGCAGGGCATCCAACCGATCATTTTATTGCCTTTAATTTCAAAGAACCTCTTTCATTTCAATACAGTCTTTATGGAGAAGGTCTTAAATTTAGATTATGTAAAACTATTCATAGAAAAACGAATAAATATGGTTTTCGAGAGTTACTGCCCGTTGAGTACTGGTTTAATATCAACGCAATTCTCGATGATTACGATATAGTCCATTTTCATGATTTATATACTGCTATATCTCCAGTAACTTTAGCTCTAGCTTCTCGACGCAAACCGACATTTTTCACGGTACATGATTGTTCTGCTTTTACTGGCGGTTGTCTTTATCCAATGGGGTGTGAAAAGTTTGCTAGCTATTGTCACAAATGTCCCCAATTATCTCAAGATGGATGGAAAAATCAGCTACGCGATCGCACACGAGAAGTTCAAGCAATCAAAAGATGGGTTGCGGGAAAATTTAATATTCGCTATGTCTTTCCCAGCCACTGGATGCTTCAGGAGGCTCAAAAAGCTCTCAAATTTAAATCTTTACCTGTGGTTATTCCTAATGGTTTGGATTTAAGTTTTTTCCCGATGGTGAAAAAAGTAGACGCAAAAATTAGTTTAGGTATTCCAGAGAATCGCCGAGTAGTTGCAATTTCTGCCCATGTTCTTGACGATCCTCGTAAAGGTGTAAAGTATGCGATCGCAGCACTTCAAAGTATAGGTGATTTATCTCCATTTGTAATAGTTGTAGGACTTTGCAACGATGAGTTAAAGCACTCACTTAAGGGACTTGAATACAAAGAGATGGGTTATATTTCCGACCCTCATTTATTAGCAAAAGTCTACTCAGCAGCAGACGTTATGCTTTTTTGTACCCTTGCTGATAACCTACCACTTACTGTTCTAGAAGCAATGGCTGCATCTACTCCAGTCGTTGGTTTTTCTACAGGAGGTGTACCAGAGATTATCCAAAATGGACACAACGGTATTTTGGTTGAACCTACTAACCAACAAGCCCTAAATCAAGCCTTGCGCCAAGTATTATCAGCTTCTGATTTGGAAGCAATCGGTCAGCAAGCAAGAAGAGATATTGAAAATAAATTTTCAAGAACCGTTTTTCTAGAAAAGCATCTACAACTCTATCAGAATTCTGAGGATTTATTGTCATTGAGCAATAGTCCGTTGTATCAAAAAGCCTGAAATAAATCCACAAGTCAAGCCTTGTATTTTTTGTTGAATCCTTTAGCAGCATTGGTGAGACTCTGATGAAAAAGATTGTTTACTCCTTTGACGTGTTTGATACATCCATAACCAGAATTTGGGCAAAACCAACAGACCTATTCTGGGAATTAGGTGATCAACTCCGACAAGAAAATTTAATTCAAATTTCACCTGAATCTTGGTCTCACCTAAGAATGGAGGCTGAAAGAATTGTCAGAGAAACAGGGCCTGTTTATGAAGTCAAACTAGACGAAATATATGAACACATCGCTCGTTCCTTAAATTGGTCAACCGCTGAAGTTGAAAGAGCAAAACAAAAAGAAATAGAAATAGAGCTATTGAGTTTGCGTCCAGTACCCGCCATCCAAAAGCGCATTCAGTCGCTCTATCAAGCAAATGAACGAGTAATTTATATTTCCGATATGTATCTGCCGGAAGAAGTTATTCGGAATTTTTTGAAAGAAAACAAAGTGTGGACTCCAGGTAGTACTTTATACGTTTCAGCTGAAACAAGAATCAATAAAGGAAGTGGTGAGTTATTTAAATACTGTTTAGCACAAGAAGCAGTCAAGCCATCGCAGTTGAAACATGTCGGAGATAATCGACAAGCAGATGTAAAAGTTCCAAAAAAACTTGGTATTTCAGTTGAATATTTTACTCAAGCTCACCTTAATCGCTACGAACAACTAATCGCACAAGCAACTCAATTTCCCCTAAAGTTTAGATCCCTACTCGCTGGTGCGAGTAGGTTGACTCGTTTGCAGTCTCAAGAAACAAGTCCTCATAAAAAAGTTATTTGGGAGACGACAGCAAGTGCGATCGCTCCAACGTTGTTCGGTTTTGTGTACTGGTGCTTAGTCGAAGCGCAAAAAAGAGGGATCCAAAGATTATACTTTGTTGCCAGAGATGGGCAGATATTGCATAAGATCGCTCAAGTTATTTGCCGAAATTGGGGATTTGCAATTGACTGCCGTTATTTATATGGTTCGCGGCACGCATGGTACATGCCTGCAATTCAAGAAATTAGTGAAGCAGAACTTGATTGGATTTTGGTTTCTACTGGTTCATTTGATCGCTTTTTATCAATTCGCTCCTTGTGCGATCGCGTTAACATATCACCTGAGCAACTTAAAGATGTGTTGAGTCGTTACGGCTTTGCAGCCGAAAAATGGGATCTCAACCTCAAGCAGCACGAACGCAACTTGATGCGGAATATTTTTACTGAGAAGGAAGTTACCGATCTGATCGTTGCGACTGCTGCTAATTATCGCGAAAAAGCAATTGGTTATTTCCGTCAAGAAGGGATAGGCGATGGAGTTCCCTTTGGTTTTGTCGATATTGGTTGGAGTGGACGCACACAACGCTCTTTGAGTAAATTACTCAACATTGCTGGTATTTATCCTGAATCTGGCATCTATGGTTTTTACTTTGCGCTGCAAGAACGGGTTAAGCCATTTCAGGAAGACCAATCACTTGCTTATTTTTATGATGTAGACCAACCATCTGGCGATCGCTATTTTCTCTGTAAGTACAGATGCTTATTCGAGCTGTTCATGTCGGCAGATCATGGTAGCACTACTAGATATGAACAACGCGATAACAAGTATCTACCCGTCCTTCGTCAGCCGAAAAACGAAGAAGCAATTAATTGGGGGTTATCTGTTTTGCAGAGTGCTGCGGTTGAATTTGCAAAGCAACTAACGACTAATTTGGAGGCACAAGAATGTACAACTGATCTTTTTGATGAGGCTACTGAAATTTTGTCAAGAGAGCTTGTCTTACAACCTTCCTATCAGGAAGCAGAAGTATTTGGCTCCTTTGTTATGGCTGGAGATATAACTGAAAATAGCTTCTATGAATTAGCACCAATTTACAGTTTGATTGACTGGTGTAAGTTGCTGCTTTTTAGTAAGCATCCACATCCAGATGCCTGGTTTACTGCTTCAGTTGTCAGAGCTAATCCAATTATGAAAACCTTGTTTGGAGTCAAAACAGTTAATAAGATCCGTCAAATTAGGAGAAAATTTATCAAGCCGAAGCTCACTAATTCAACTCAACAACTCAGCCAACCTACCTAAAATCAGCTTGGAGTTATCGTTTTCTCTAGAGATCAATCTACCCCACCTTAGTTCTTAAGAGCATACAGCATGTACATCAATACAGAGCTGAAACCACAAGGAAACAATTTGAGGTTAGAAACTATTGCACAGAAAGTTCAGTCAGAAGCAAAAAATTGCCAGGGCAATAGTTTGGCATTACTTGCATTGCTACGGTTGCTAGAGAGTTTACATCGAGAAATTCGAGATAGCCTATTTCTGGAATCTTTGCCAAGCGATCGTCAGGCTCTTTACACCCTTTTAAAAAATATTGAGGAGGAAGGTGGTTGGCCATATATTCATCGTCTGAAATTACAATCTCTACTAGAAAATTTAGCAGAAAACACTTTTACTGAGTTAGAAATTGAAAAAAATACACAAAGTTTAATTGAGTGTGAAAGTTCAAAACCTCTTAGTCTCAAACAAGGAGAAATTCTGTGAAATTTGATTGGTTAATAATAGGGGCTGGATATTCTGCCTGTGTGCTGGCTGAGAGAATTGCCACTCAACTTGCACAGAGAGTCTTAATTGTAGAACGACGAGATCACATTGGTGGGAATGCCTACGATTACTACAATGAACATGGCATCTTAGTACATAAATACGGCCCCCATATTTTTCACACCAAATCTAAAAAAGTTTGGGATTATCTCTCACAATTTACAGAGTGGAGACATTACTATCACCATGTGCTTGGAGTGTTAGAAGGTAAAAAAGTCCCTATCCCTTTTAATTTGAATTCCCTCTATGCTCTTTTCCCACCAAAATATGCAGAAAAGTTAGAAAACTTGCTTCTAGAAAACTTTGGTTTTGGAGTCAAAGTACCCATTTTAAAACTACGTGAAAGTGCTAGTGGAGATCTAACTTTTTTAGCTGATTACATCTATGAAAATGTCTTCCTGCGCTACACAATGAAGCAGTGGGGAGTCAAACCAGAAGAACTTGATCGGGGAGTCACAGGACGTGTTCCAGTCTATATCAGTCGGGATAACCGTTATTTTCAAGACCCCTACCAAGCCATGCCCAAGCTTGGCTATACTGAGATGTTTCGCCGAATGTTAGCTCATCCCAACATCAAGGTACTTCTCAACACAGATTACCGCGAAATTATCAATGACGTTCAATTCAATCGGATCATTTGCACTGGCCCGATTGATACATTCTTTGATTACATGTATGGTGAATTGCCATACCGTAGTATACATTTTGAGTTTCAGACATTAGACCAGGAGTGGTATCAGGAGGTTGGAACAGTCAATTACCCCAACGACTACGATATCACCCGGATCACCGAACAGAAATATTTGTCAGGACAAACCTCACCCAAAACTACCTTGGTGATGGAATACCCTCAAGCTTATGTACCAGGGAAAAATGACCCTTATTATCCCATTCTGAATGAAGAAAATCGTGAGCGTCTTGACCTTTACCTTAAAGAAGTAGAGAAATTAAACGGAACAGTAATTTTTGCAGGAAGGCTTGCAGATTATAAGTACTACGATATGGATCAAGCTGTATTAAGAGCGCTTGGTCTGTTTGAAAGGGAAATAGCAACTATTATTTAGGATTTATTCTAAATCCTAAACTAATTTGATAGAGCATTTGTCTTTTTCATCAATTACACACCAGACGAACTTAGCAATTAAGATGACAAAAACTAAATCAAAACAACTGCCTCAGAACCAATATTCCCGGCTTCCAAAAGTACCTATCACACATGAAGGTAATACTAGCTTGTTAATGAAATGGATAACATGGTTAAACTTTAATGGCGCTTACAAATTCATTGACAGAAGCAAGGGTAGTCAGCGTCTTCTCGTCATACTTGCTGGTTATAAAGATTTTCTTTGGCCTTTAACTTTAAATAGAATAGCCAAGTTTATTCCATCAGATATTGATGTGTGTATAGCTTCTTCTGGCTTGTATGTTGCTCCCTTAGCACAATTAGCAGAAAATTTGGGCTGGTCATATCTTTATACAAAAGACAACAAAGTAGCGCTTGTACAAAACTTAGCAATAGCTAACCATCCACAAGCAAAATGGATTTATAAATTAGACGAAGATATTTTTATATCTGAGGGATTTTTTGATTCTCTACAGGAAGGATATTTGCGTATTAAGAAAGAAGGTTTGTACTATCCTGGAGTTTGCGCTCCCATTTTGAATATCAATGGTTATTCTTACATTAATTTTCTAAAAATTATTGCTGCTGAAAAAGAATATAAAGATAAATTCGGCGAACTTATACATGCTGCTAGTGATATTAAAGCACAATCTGATGGAGAAGCAGCTAAGTGGTTGTGGAAAAAAAGTCTGCCGTTTGATGAAATAGCTAGTTACATCAAAGCACAACCTTTTAGTTACTCACCAGTACCGCATCGATTCAGTATAGGAGCTATTTTATTTGAAAAGGAACTTTGGGAAAGAATTGGTGGCTTACGAACTTCTTTTTCTCAAGGTGGCCTTGGGCTAGATGAGTCACATTTATGTAAGGATTGTATGAACTTGTCTAGACCCATTATTGTCCTCCACAACGTATTTGCTGGACACTTCTCATTTCGACCTCAAGAAGCTGCGATGAGAGAATATTTGCAAGAAATATATCCTCAACTTTCTTTAGAGACAATCCCAGCAGAAGCTAGAGAGGTATTATCAAGTCAAGCAAAATAACAAAAATTTATAGAGTATTAAATTCAAGAGAAAAGCCAATGCAAGAACTGCAAACTGAAAAACTGCAACCCATTCAAATGTCCCCGCTTCCTGACAGTCCACTGGTCTCTGTATTAGTTGCTAACTACAACTATGACAGATACATCAGCGAGACTTTAGAAAGTGTCCTTAGCCAGACATATCAAAACTTTGAAATCATTGTTTGTGATGATGGTTCTACAGATAACTCTTGTGAAGTCATCAAAACTTATGTAGAGAAAGATTCGAGAATAAAGTTAATTCGCCAACAGAACAAGAAAGTGGCTGCTGCCTTAAATACGGCTTATCAAAAAAGTCAGGGGCAGATTATTTGTATCTTGGATGCAGATGATGTTTGGATGCCTAATAAGCTGCAAAAGGTTTTAGAGGCGTTTAAGTCTAACCCAGAGTGCGGTTTTGTAATTCATAATGTGATTCAAATTGATGAGCATGGAAATTTTATAAAATCAACTCCTATGTTGGATGGTTTAGCTTCAGGCTGGATGGCAGAATACGCTCTAGAAAATGGTGGATTTGTAGATAAAATACCACCAGCTTCTGCACTAAGTCTTCGACGTGAAATCACTAGCTTAATTTTTCCTTTAAACGAAGCTATGGTACGCAATACAGACAGTCTTATCTATCGTCTGACACCATTGATCACAGTAATTGGGTCTGTACCAGAAGTGCTAAGTCAGTTTCGTTTGCATAGCATAAATCTGACAAGTAACTCATCGTTGTTGAGCATAGAATCTATAGAAAAGGCACAAGATAGTGCTAGGCTTGTACATCAGGAGCAGAAAAAGTTTCTCAACAAAATTTATGGTGCAGAGATTGCAGAAAGACTAAAGAGTCAGCAGCATAATATAGCGTTTGTCAATGAGTGCTACTTTCTTGCCCGCCTAAAAGGTGTATCTAAAAGCGATCGCAAGCAAATACATCAGCAACTTATTACTCACCCTGAGTTCGATACCACGTTTAGCTGGTTTAAGCCTCATAGATGGGTAGTTCAATGGGATCTGCCAGATCCACTTTTTAACATATTATCCTATCAATTATACGGTCCCAGTAGGCTCAAACGCTTTATTAAATCGATACTTGGGGAAAGACTAACTGTAAATTCTGTGCGAAAGTAAACTAGTTTTCTGCTATTGTCGCAAGCATTTCAAATCATAGAATTACTATAAAAACTCATGAGACTAAAATATTTAAGATATGAGGAGTAGATAATGCAAGAACTGCAAACTGAAAAACTGCAACCCATTCAAATGTCCCGGCTTCTTGACAACCCATTAGTCTCTGTATTAGTTGCTAATTACAACTATGACAGATACATCAGTGAGACTTTAGAAAGTGTCCTTACCCAGACATATCAAAACTTTGAAATCATTGTTTGTGATGACGGTTCCACTGATAACTCCTGTGACGTCATTGCCAACTACGTTCGTAAGGACTCTAGGATTAAACTCATCAGTAAACAAAATGGTGGTGTTGCTAGCGCCTTAAATGCAGCCTACCAGAAGAGTCAAGGTCAAATCATTTGCTTACTAGATGCAGATGATGTCTGGATGGATAGGAAGTTGGAAAAGGTTGTGGAGGCTTTTAAGTCTGACTCTCAATATGGCTTTGTCATTCACAACGTCATGCAAATTGATGGGCAAGGAAACTTTCTCAGACCGACTCCTATGTTTAAGCATTTATCTTCGGGTTGGGTTGCACTTCATGCCTTAGAAAATGGTGGTTTTCCGCAAGATGTACCTCCAGCATCTGCATTAAGTGTGCGGCGAGAAGTCGCTGAATTTATTTTTCCTCTCAATGAAACGTTTCGGCGTAATGCAGATAGTTTAGTCTCCTTTTTAGCACCATTTATTACCGTGATTGCATCTATTCCAGAAGCATTAAGTCAATTTCGCTTTCATGGAGGAAATACAACCAGTCAGGTAAATTTGACAGTAGATACTCTAGAAAGGGGGCAAAGTGTTGGTGAAGCAATTCACAAAGAACAAAAACAGTTTTTAAGACGTGTTTATGGTGAGGCAGTTGCTCAAAGACTAACAAATTTGAACTGCAACTTACTATGCTGCCACGATCGCTACTTGATTGCCCGTCTCAAAGGTCTACCAAAGGCACAGACAAAAGAACTTCATCGTCAGCTGGTGAATCATCCACAATTTTATACCTGTAATAGCACTCCCCATCAAAAGTGGTTTTTGCAGTGGGGTGAGTATATACCAGATCCTCTGTTTCCCCCTATATTCAAATTCGTTTACGGTTCTGGTAGACTAAAACGTTGGGCAAGGAACCTGCTGGCGCGAAGACTCACAACACAATACACACAAGGGCAGTTGTTGATGCAAACAAAATAACAAACTCTAGCTAGCATTTACTTTGTGTAATGCAAAAATGAAACGTTGACAGCTTGAAACAAGAAAGTAAATACCAACCAACCTTTTTATATATTTAGTTAGCTAAATGCGATGGCCACAAGCGCAATTTAGCTCAAAGCAGTCGCTCAAGAGGATAAAAGATGACAACATCTTATAAGCTAACAGAGCCACAGTTGCAGCACAAAGCACTCAATAGCCGTCGGCTCATGCTGTTTGATATGTCTTGTGGTGGTCATCATGGTGCTTTCATCCAACATTTGATTCGCTACTGGGGTGAACATGACTTACCAGGATACATGGATATTGTAGTTATGCCCCAGTTTATAAAGCAACATCAAGACGTAGTGGATTTAGCTGCAAGTTATAGAAGCGATCGCCTGCGTTTTGTCCCAATTACTACCGAAGAAAAGGCTGAACTTGGTCCCTGGTCTACCTTTGCGCGACGCAAAATGCGTGCTTTGCGTGAGTGGAGTTTAATGAGTCGGTATGCCAAAAACCTAGGTACTACAGAATGCTTGTTAATGTATTTTGATACCTTTCAGTTATCAGTCGTGTTACGTCGCAAGCTGCCTTGTGCTTTTTCTGGTATCTACTTCCGACCAAGATTTCACTATGGAGATTTTCAAGCTATTACTCTTTCGCAAAAAGATCGCATCCGCCATTTGCAAGAACGTGTTCACATTTCCTTAGCTCTGGGCCATCCCCAGCTTAAAACCCTATTTAGCCTAGATCAGTTTTCAGTCAAGCACCTTAACAAATCTAGCAGCAATACCCAAGTAGTCTACTTACCCGACCCAGTACAAACTTATCCCGATAGCAAATTTCAGGCTAATTCTCTCAAAGCGAATTTAGGAATTGAACCAGGTCGCCTGGTATTTCTGATGTTTGGCATTATAGATGAGCGCAAAGGCATTCATCAAATTCTAGATGCAATTGCTATGCTACCGCCACATCTGTGCCAGAAACTTTGTTTGCTGCTAGTTGGTTGTATCAGTAGCGCCGACAAACCAAAGGTAAAAGCTCAAATCATTAAACTCTCTCAGCTTCAATCAGTACAAGTCATCACTCGCGATCGGTTTGTGATGGAGAGGGAAATTCAGTCCTATTTCCATATATCAGATGTGGTATTGACTATCCATCAACGTCATGTAGGGACAAGCAATACTCTGATTCGGGCTGCTGCTGCTCAAAAACCTGTTTTATGTAGTGATTACGGACTGATGGGTGAGTGGACACGCCACTACAAATTAGGTCTAAGTGTAAATTCGGCAGTGGTAAGTGAAATCGCCCAAGGTTTAACTCGGTTTTTGCAGGAGTCGCCAGAAAAATTTTTCGATTCGATTAGTGCTAGAAAGTTTGCCCGACAACACTCTGCTGAAAAGTATGCCGAAACAATTTTCAGCTATATGTAGCCGTAGTATTGTATAAAACAACAAATTCATGGCGAACTCACACCTACGCGTACTTTTTATCAGTCACACCTATGTAGTAGGTGTGAATCAGGGAAAGTTGAATGCGATCGCAGAAACTGGCAAAGTAGAAGTAGGCTTGCTAACTCCCAGTAATTGGAAAGCTCTGGAGTGGAATCGCCTGTTTGCAGTAGAAACACCCTACCCCACAATTAAAGTTTATACAGCACCCGTGTTGTTTACAGGTAGAGGTGGCGCTTACATCTATGCACCTTGGAAAATCTGGCAAGTAGTGAATGACTTTAAACCTGATTTGGTACAAGTTGAGGAAGAAGTATTCTCTATTTGTGCCTTAGAACTTGCAGTTTGGAGTCGACTTACAGGTAAGCCACTAGTGGTATTTGGTTGGGAGAACATGAATAGAAGCTTACCAATGCTACGTCGTTGGGTGCGTCAATTTGTCTTGAATACAGCCCAACTCATGCTTCCTGGCAATCAAGACGGAGCTGATTTACTCCAGCGCTGGGGTTACACCGGATTGATGGAAGTCATGCCACAAATGGGAGTAGATACTCATTTATTCAGTCCGCGATTATCCCAGGAACGCAAAAATGAAGAGTTTCGCATCGGTTTTCTAGGAAGATTAGTACCAGAAAAAGGTATTGACACCATCTTGGCAGCTGCTCACTTACTCCGAGAACGTGGACTTAACTTTCAGGTTATTCTTTGTGGTTCAGGTTCCCACGAAGAAGCGCTACAACAAGAGGCTCACCAGCAGCAAATAGCTGATTTAGTAATCTGGCGGGGGTCAGTGCGCCACAACCAAGCGCCTGAAGAAATTAGCAACTTTGACGTATTGGTTCTGCCCTCACGCACCACAGATACTTGGAAAGAGCAATTTGGACATGTACTTATAGAAGCAATGGCTATGGGAGTTCCGGTAGTCGGCTCTAACAGTGGAGAAATTCCTAACGTGATTGGGCGTACTGATTTAGTTTTTCCAGAAGGAGATGCACCAGCTTTAGCAGCTATCCTAGAACGAATGATCACTGAACCAAGCTGGAGGCAAGAGCTAGGATGCTACTGCATGACCAGAGTAGCTCAAAATTATACCCACGAACGAATTGCCGAACGCTTAATTAAGCTTTGGAACATAGTTCTGAATCAGAAAACACAAGAGTATGCCTTGAGCGCAGATAGCTAATTATGATCAACCCTTCAGTTCAACTTTTAGTAAAGTTCTGTAATGCACAAATGAGGTAACAATGCGTGTAGCGATTGTGCGTTCAATGCCCAATTTTAGTATGGATGTTTATGCCGATGGTGTCATTTCAGGACTAAAGAAAGTTCGACCCGATTGGGAAATAGTTGAACTAGCACCTCATCCCATAGATAGAAATAACCCCTCTTTATTTCTCAGAGCTAGAAAATACTATGAGCGTTTCTGGCGCTTCCCTAATTTTGTCAAATCTCAAACAGCAGACATATTTCATATCATTGACCATAGCGAAGGTCATATTGTTAATTGGTTAAAAAATCAGAACAAACCTATAGTAGTTACTTGTCACGATTTAATTAACTATTTCTATCAAGATAATCTCCATGGTGCAGTGCAAGTACCTATCGTTAGTAGTAACCTTTGGCTGCGCTCCGTGCAAGCTATGCAGCACGCCGACCACATTATTACTGTTTCCTCTGTAACAGCCAAAGATACAAATAAAATACTAAATATTGAGCCAAAACGTATTAGTGTAATTCCTAACGCTGTTGAGCCTATATTTCAGCCGTTACCAGAAAATCAGTATGATTGCTTTCGTCAAAAACATGGGGTTTCATCAGAAACATTTTGTCTGCTTAATGTCGGGAATGACCATCCACGTAAAAATATTTCTACTATTCTTAAAGTCATAAAAATATTAAAAGAAAAAGGGCTACCTATACATTTTTGGAAAGCAGGTTCGCCACTTACAGATGATAATCAAAAATTTATCCAAACTCACGGACTTGAAGAATATGTTACCTATCTCGGAAAACCAGATAAACAAACTTTAGTCAAAATTTATAATGCTGCTGATATGTTAATAGCGCCCTCATTCCATGAGGGATTTGGAATCACAATCCTAGAAGCAATGGCGTGTAAAACACCAGTGATTACCTCAAATGTGTCAGCTATGCCCGAAGTAGTAGGAGATGCAGGAGTTCTGGTTGACCCAAACAATGCTGAGGAAATAGCACAAGCAGTGTGTCATCTCTACAGTGACCCTATATCTTATCAAAAATTAGCTGAAAAAGGTTTAGCGAGAGTAAAATCATTTACCTGGGAAAAAACCGCAGAGCAAATTGCTCAAAAATATGAGGAATTACTACAAAGAACAGCAGAGGGCAGAAGGCAGAAGATCATTATGTATGAATAAAAACTTTCAACTAAAAGAAATCAAAAAATGGCTGAAATTTAGTTAGAGAAATTATTTGGAACAAATAATTATATTAAGTATATTTATCTCTAAATTTAGTGTTATTTATCTAACCATGTCCAAGAGGTATTTAGACTATGAAAATTCTGATATCAGCCTACTCCTGTGAACCAGGCAGGGGTTCTGAACCTGGTGTGGGCTGGAACGTAGCGCGAGAAGTTGCTAAGTACCATGAGGTCTGGGTATTAACTAGACCTGATGAAAGTGGTGACATTATTGAAGCAGAATTAGCTCGCAATCCAGTCCCTAACTTGCACTTTGTGTATTTCAATTTACCCATCTTGGGTAGCCTCTGGCGTTGGAACCAATCAGGGGCGATGCAAATTCACTACTATCTTTGGCAAATTCAAGCATATTTTGTTGCCCGTCGCCTGCATGGTCAGATTGGCTTTGATGCGATTCACCATGTTACTTTTGTGAAATATTCCAATCCTAGTTTCCTTTCGTTGTTACCTGTTCCTTTTATTTGGGGTCCGGTTGGTGGCGGAGAATCTGCACCAAAAGCCTTTTGGCAAGATTTTTGTTGGCGTGCCAAAGCTTACGAAACTGCACGCAGCTTGGTTCGTTGGCTAGGTGAACTTGATCCATTTGTCCACATGACTGCCAAAAAAAGTGCCATAGTTAGAGCTACAACAGAGGATACAGCTAAGCGCATTCGCAAAATGGGTGTCAATCAGGTAGAGGTGATTTGCGAATCAGGTTTACCCAAGGAAGAAATTCTTAGTCTTGCTCAATGTTCAATGCCCACCGACTCTACCGTTAGGTTTATTAGTATGGGTAGGCTACTACATTGGAAAGGTTTTCACCTGGGAATACGTGCCTTTGCTAAAGCTAATCTGCCAAATTCCGAGTACTGGATTTTAGGCGATGGACCTGAACGCCAAAGGCTGCAAAATCTGGCTGAAGAACTAGGAGTTGCAGAAAAGGTGAAATTTTGGGGTAGGCTACCAAGAGAGCAAAGCTTAGAAAAATTAAGTAAGTGTATCGCACTGGTTCATCCCAGCCTCCATGACTCTGGTGGTTGGGTTTGTCTGGAAGCTATGGCAGCAGGCCGTCCGGTACTGTGCCTTGATTTAGGAGGACCCGCAGTCCAGGTTACATCTGAAACTGGTTTTAAAGTTTCTGCCCATACACCCCAACAAGCAGTAGAGGATTTAGCTCTAGCAATGACCCGCTTAGCAGAAGACTCAGAACTGAGAATCCACATGGGCACAGCAGCACAAACCAGAGTCAGAGAAGTATTTGACCGAGAAGTAATGGGTTTAGCTTTGGCTCAACTTTATGAGGAAATTGCAGCACCAAATAATAATCAGCCTAAGCCGATTTTGCTTCACTCAAACTAATCTTCTTGTATGACTCTGGAGAAATAAAAATACTAACCCTACTCAAAACCTCAGAAAATATCTTGATTGTAATTTGTACAATTCTCCCAAAGGGAAGAACTTTGCTAACACATTTCTACTTTATTATTTAAACTTCGTTAGTTGCGAAAGTTAAGTGCAAACAAAATTTCAAGATTATTTTCTATAGAGAGAGATAATAGAGGTATAATAACGTATTGCTAAGTGAAAAGCTAAGTAAGACTGCGAGAACAGTTTACTTTGATGAAGTTTATCAATACATTGACAGTATTTTTATAAACAGAGAATATGCAAAAAACAAGATTGGTGGGTGTAGACCTATGTCGAGGAATTGCAGCGTATGCTGTTGTTTTATTACATTCTGGTGATCAAAGTTGGGGTTATATCAGTCCTTTAGCATCAGAATTTAGAAGCTTCTTTTATTTTGCAGTTCCCTTTTTCCTAGCTACATCTTTTTATTTCTCAATGGGCAAAGTATATACAGGATTGACTGTTGATTTCTGGAAGCAGAGATTCCAGCGTATTATCATGCCATACATTATCTGGACTATATTTTATTTCTTTTCTAAAATACTGATGTTTAACATTAGCAAACAACCAGATAAAATTAAAGACTTATTTTTAGACCCAGTTTCAATTATTTTTTTTGGAGGAGCATCGCTGCAATTATACTACTTACCTATTTTGATAGTAGGTACTTGTTCATTGTTAATTGCAGAGTATTTAGTTAAGCGGCATACTCGAGTTATTGTATTAGCTTTTTTGAGTATTGTCAGTATGTTTATCTACAATTTATTTTTAGTGTCTGGAAATGATTTTCAGTTGGGTCCTAACGTCGCTTTTCAAAATATAGTTAAATTAATAGCACCTAATGCGAATGAAATTCCTCCCTGGAGAATCATATTTGTTCAAATAGCATTTCTCATCAGATGTCTTCCATACCTTTTTATTGCAATGGTTCTTCAGCCATTAATTTCCAGAAAAGAATATACTAAGCATGTTAACTTTATAACTCTCTCTTTTTTTGTTTTTTTTATTGTTGTTTGTAGTTATGGTAAACTATTTTTACCTATTGCCGTACAGGAATTATTCTTAGGCTATTCACTACTAATTTTGGGTATTTATTTATCACAGTATTTAAAAAATAATAATCTAATTAATAGTTTAGGATTTTGTTCCTTTGGTATTTACTTAATCCATACAATATTTATAAATATATTTCAAATAATAATAGAAAAATACCTGCCAATTTTGCTGACAAAAATAACGATATTTTCCCTGCTAAGGATTTCTATTTGCAGCTTTTTATTAAGCTGGCTCACTGTATATCTCATGCTCAAAAATAAATTTATTGCTAAATATATGTTTGGTACTTAGATAATGCATATCTTAACTATTCATAACTACTATCAGATTCGAGGAGGGGAGGATGAGTGTCATGAAGCTGAAGTAAGACTCTTACGCGAGAGAGGACATCATGTTGAAGTACATGAGGAAAACAATGATCGGATGGCGGCATTGAGTAACTTCAGCAAGGTTACGAAAACAATTTGGTCTCGGGAAACTTATCAAACAGTCAAGCATCTATTAAAAGAACAACCTTATGATGTGGTGCATGTACAGAACTTTTTTCCCCTAATTTCTCCGTCAGTATACTATGCAGCAAAAGCAGAAGGAGTACCTGTAGTCCAGACCTTACACAATTACCGTCTTTTGTGTCCTAACGCTTTATTTTTCCGTAATGGAAATATTTGTGAAGACTGCTTGGGGCAATTTATTCCCTATCCGGGAGTGTTGCATGGTTGTTACCGCAATAGTCAAATTGCCAGTGGAGGTGTAGCAACGATGCTGGCGGTGCATCGGGCAATAAATACCTGGACAAAAATGGTAGATTTATACATTGCCCTGACTGAGTTTGCCCGACAGAAATTTATTGCTGGTGGTCTGCCAGCAGAGAAAATTGTGGTCAAACCAAACTTTGTTAGTCCCGAACCTGCTGTTGGCAACGGCAGTGGTGGCTACGCCCTTTATGTAGGTAGACTTTCTGTAGAAAAGGGTATAGATACCCTCTTAAAAGCTTGGGAACATCTCGGTCCACAAATTCCTCTCTTCATTGTAGGTGATGGCCCTTTAGCTGACCAAGTAGTAGAAGCTGCAAAACGGCATTCTAGTGTGGAATGGCTGGGACGCAAACCAATGTCACAAGTGCATGATCTAATGGGAGAAGCGAGGTTTTTGGTTTTTCCCTCAAAGTGGTATGAAACTTTTGGTCGCGTTGCAGTTGAGGCCTTTGCGAAAGGAACTCCAGTCATTGCTGCCAATATCGGTGCGATCGCAGAGTTAGTAGATTCCGGTCGAACTGGCCTGCATTTCCGTCCAGGTGATCCAGATGACTTAATAGCTAAAGTAGAGTGGATGTTAGCAAACCCAGTAAAGCTTGCTTACATGCGCCAAGAAGCACGGGCAGAGTTTGAAGCTAAATACACCGCAGAGCAAAATTATCAAAAACTAATGGAAATTTATACTAAGATGCAAAAACTTGTTCCGAATAATAAATTACGACATCATTGAATCATCAAATCAAAACTTAGGGGGATAGATGAACGCCGGGATAGGAATTTATAGAAAAAAAGCAGCGTACATTAAAAATTCTTTACTCATACCATTTGCATTTGCTACCGCTTTTTTCCCCCGGATTCTCTATTCTTTAGGTTTTCCCTCATTTATCAATTTTTTTCACTTTTTCATAGTTCCACTGGCTTGCGGCATTATCATAATAAAAACAAAAATTAAAGATAAAAAGCAAATTTCTCTTTCTCAAACTCTCATAGTTGCTCTTTTCATCTTACTAGCAGTCATGACTGCTAGTGCCCTTCTTAATCGGGCTGGAGTGATTAACGTTTTTCTCTCATTGATGTTGCTTGGTGAGCCTTTTTTACTGCTACTGGCAATAACTTGTATTACTAATTCTCCTGAAACTCTCAAACGAATTAGAACCTGGATATTAAGGTTTGCCTTTGTACACCTATTTTTGGCTTTTCTTCAGTATTTTCTTCTCAGTATTGGCAGACCTTTACCTGCACGTATCGTTATAGCAGGACCAGACAGTATCCAAGGAGTGTTTTTTGTCTCAGGTTCTGGTCATGTTGTGGGTGTTTCTGTGTCTATGGCATTTGGTCTATATTATTTCGTCAGTGCCAAGACTGCTCCTATGTGGCTGCGAATTTCTGTTTTCTTTGCTGCTTTTTATCACCTTTTAATTGCGGATGCCAAACAGGTACTGCTCGTATGGCTTATGGCCTGGGTACTATTGATATTTATTAAATTAAACGATATTAAAGCAACCATACAGTATTTAATAGCCGCAATCTTAATTGGTTATGCTCTGAATTGGTGCTTACAAAATCTAGAAATCTTTAGTGCTTTCAAAGTTTGGATGAGACCAGAACTTTACGGCCCTGACGGTTTAGCTACTCAACTGAAGACAGAACCATTGAAAATTATTCCCTCATTTTATAAATCACCCTTAAATTGGTTATTCGGTCTTGGACCGGGTCATACTATTGGACGATTAGGAGGGTGGATGTTAAAAGACTATTCAGCTTTATTAAGTCCATTGGGTGCTACCATTCATCCCGCCAGTCAGGCTGTTTGGGATGCTTGGAGTGAACTGTCTTGGTTAGACTCTAGCTTTTTTGCTCCATTTTGGGGTTGGGCAGGGATTTGGGGAGATTTGGGATTTCTAGGTTTGGGAGCTTATATATATCTTGCTTCTATTGTATGGCGTCGGCTTTGTTTGGATGACTATTCTAAATTCCAGATGCTGACTGTGATGATTTTTGGTTTTATTTTCACTCAGATGGAAGAACCTGGATATATGCTTTGTGTGGCTTGTTTGATTGGTCTGCGATGGCATGAGGTGCAGATTGCCAAGCGATCTTTAGTTTGACAAATGACCAATGACCACCCTAACGAGTTTGTGCCGACTTACTTAAATATTTTTCTATGCAAATTCTCGATCAAATCACACCTCAACTCTATGCAATCATCAAACGCGATCACAGGCTAAAAAATTTGGTGATGCCAATTTGGCAATTCCTATCAAAGTTTGCTGTCTGGATACGTAGTTTATCTAATCGTTCCAAATTTTTACCTCCACCAAGCGGAATTTGCCAGTCAGTTCAAGATTGGGTAAATACCTACCCTAGTGCCACAAACCAAAAGCCAGCTAACTATCAAGTCATCTACCCTAGTCACACAGTTACTAGAGCGTTACCAAAAACCATTGATGCAAACATACATTGGAAATTTCGGATTAACCAACAACGGCAACTGCCAGATGCATTTGTTGCTACCATCCCTAATGGCAGAGTTTGGGGTGATGGTAATGTCATTACACCCGACAATCAACTTCTAGCAGAAGTTTCAAAAGTCATAGGCAAAGGAGAATACATTCTCGATTCAGCCAAGCATCCCATTTTCTTCCAGGAAAAACTGCCGCCTGTCCAAAAAATATCGGGAAGTGTAGCAGTTCTCTCATCTGCTGGGGGAACAGGCTACTATCACTGGCTCTTTGATATCTTGCCACGCTTAGCATTATTACAAAAAGCAGAGATTGCATTTGAAGAGATTGATAAGTTTTTAGTTAATAGATATATCTCACGATTTCAGATTGAAACATTAAATACTTTAGGTATCCCCCGTAGCAAAATAATTGAAAATCATTGGAATCCACACATTGAAGCTGAACAACTTGTAGTTCCTGCTTTAGTTGGAGAAACTAGTCATATGCCTAAGTGGGCTTGCGATTTTTTGAGGGAAAATTTTCTCGGTGACAAAACAAAACAAAATAAACAGACACTTCGTCTCTACTTAAATCGCACACAGGTCGTTCACCGCAAAGTAGAGAATGAATCAGAAGTTATTGACTTTTTAAGTGGTATGGGATTTCGCAATCTTTCCTTAGAAACCCTGTCAGTTGCAGAACAAATTGAATTGATGGCGGCGGCTGAAGTAGTAATTGCACCTCATGGGGCCGGGTTAACTAACATTGTCTTTTGCCAACCAGGTACAAAAGTCATTGAATTGCTGTCACCTAAGGCAGTTAATTTCATGTATTGGTCTTTAAGTAATCAGGTAGGACTGGACTATTACTATCTTCTCGGTGAAGGAGAAGTACCACCTGAGCCGATTGATCCCTATGCCAATAATGATAATATTTTGATTAATTTAAACTCGCTTTTTCGGGTGCTTGAATTAGCCGAAATTCGGTAAGTAAAGAAATAAGAATCGCATGTAGCGGTACATTCTTGTTAGGGTTCTCATGAGAATAAACCTTGTGCAAAAGTTTATTTCCTAAAAATTCAACTGCATATAAAAACATATGTACACAGATTTGCATTTACGTTTGTATCTGTACATCTGGTAAGCACAATCATTTAAAATCTAATTTTCCCAAAAATTCTATTATTCATCTAGTAAAACATTTTTATCTCTCATTAACCAACGCAGAAATAATTCAAAATACAGAAGTTTGTTCTGCAAGCCTTCTCTCACCCTAATTTGGTAAAAAGTATTTTGCATAAATCTATGAGAATCAGTATTTCTAGTTAATAGTTGCTGACATATACTTGAAGAGAGGGAAACAACTTCTGGGTCAGCTTCTATGGCTTGTAAAACCTCATTTGGTAGAGTAATGCCTATAATGTTATAAGTTAAGAAAAGACCAATAAAAACCATTCGCCTACAATCAAACTCGCTAGCTTGTTGAATTAACATTTGCCAATTAATTTCTGGATTCCGTCCGATTAATTCTGCAATATCAGCCAACCAACTCAGTTTTTCCCAACGATGTCGAGATGCGTGTGTACTCAGTAATAGTAACCAATTTTCTGGTGAGAAACTATAGATTTCCATGCCACCAAAGCTAGATGATAGAAGATGTTTCCAAATATACTTGACTTCTATTGAAGATGTGTATCGGGGTGTAATTCGCCAATGAACCTCCAGCATTATTCGCTTGCTATCATGAATAAAGTTATAAGTATGCTTACTTTTGTCTTTTAGGTAAGCGGCTTCTTCTGTTTTTGTTAATTCAATTTTTGGTCTATATCCTTGAGAAATTAGTAAATCTTTAAATTTTAAAACATCTTGTGGTTGTACTAATATATCTAAATCGCAGAACTGGCGCAGTGCGATATTTCCATATAATAAGTTTGCTAAAACAGGACCTTTATAAGGAACAGCCAAAATTCCATTTTCTTGCAATAGGCGTAGGAGTTGTACAAGTTCCCCGGTCAATTGTAAACTGCGTTGAGCATTTGTGTAGAAAAGCTTGCGAAGTTGCTCGAGAACATCTTGAGGAACAGTATCTGATGCGATCGCATTTATATTAGTATACAAAAGTGGTATCAAACCATGTTTCCATGCACTACTGGTGATCTCTTGCCAGTCTAAATCTGTTCGTTGAACCAAACTTTTTATTTGTTCGGTTTTGGCAGCATCTATTTTAGTAGAAGCACAACAAAGAAGTAGCTGCATTTCAGGACGAACATTGACATTTAAAATCTTGGTATTTAACTTTGCTAGAGTTTGCATTTGTTTTCTTCACTTTTTAGAAGTCTATGATTTATCGCCCTTCTGCCTAAGCAATCCCATTTTTAACTTTCTGACTTGGAGTGGACTCCATTTGTGCTTTCCAAGACTCAGCATAAAGTCCACCCAAAGCTAATAATTCGCCATGATTTCCTGACTCTACAATCCGACCAGCACGCATTACGTGAATTATGTCTGCTTGCATAGCAAGAGTGAAACGGTGAGTAATCACAACAGCAGTACGACCTTCTGCTAGGGTACGGAAACGTTCTAACCAATCGTATTCAGCCCAGGGATCCATAGCACTTGTTGGTTCATCTAAAATAATGATTTGAGCGCGTCTAAAAAATGCTCGTGCTAGCGCTAAACGCTGCCACTGACCCCCACTTAAATCGGTTCCATCAGGAAACAATTTACCCAGCATCGTGTTGTAACCCAAAGGTAAGCGCATAATTTTATCGTGAATACCAGATGCTTTAGCTGCCGATTCAATCTCTGCCTGGTTTGATTGTGCTGTGATATCTCCCAAAGCAATATTGTCACCTGCTGTGGTGTAGTAGGGAATTGGAGATTGGAACAAAACAGTAATTAATCTACGGAATTCTTTGACAGCAAAGTCACGCAAGTCTATGCCATCTAATTCAATCCTTCCCGAATCTGGATCATAAAAGCGACACAAAAGCTTAATTAGCGTACTTTTGCCTGCGCCATTGTCACCAACGATCGCTACAACTTTACCAGCTGGAATCGTCAAGTTAAAATTCTCTAATACAGCTTCTGTAGCACCAGGGTAGCGGAAAGTAACCTGTCGAAATCGAATTTCTTTCTGAGGTTTTATAGGTACAGTAACTGGATTTTCTGGGTCTACTATTTTGGGCTGGATTTGTAAAAACTCAAATAAGTTACCAACAAATAAGCTATTACGATAAATTTTTCCAATATTACTTAATGATTCTTTAACAATACTTTGCCCCTGATTAAATACCTGAAAAAATAGAGCTAAATCTCCTAATGTTAGAATACCTAATAATACTTGCCGCCCCATCCAAGCTAGGGCCCCGCCAGTAATTGTCAGTGCAATGATGGCAGCAACAAAGCGACCTAAAGTTTGCAGTTTTAATAAATGGAATTGTTCTTTCATAAGTCGCCGGCGCAGAATCTGATAAGAAGACTGGAAATGATTAGCAAAGTCAAATAATCGTACTTCTGCGGCTGTGGAACTGTTTGTTAGCAGATAGTCATAATACATCAGCCAGCGACGGTCAGTTGTTGTCCGCTGTGACCATTGATATTGAATTTTGCTGAGATACATTAATACGTAGAACGCAGGAAAAGCACTGATAATTAAAATTGTCGGTAGCCAAAGACCATAAGGAATTAAGATTGTTGCCATCGCAAACAATGTGACACTGTTTTGCAGCAAACTACCAATGCTTTCTAATAATGCTAGCGATCGCCCACTTGCTCCTTCTCGGGCGCGATTAAGTTTGTCATTATATTCTGAATATTCATAAAAACCATAATCTACTGCCACTGACTGGTTATGAATCAAAGCTGTGATATGGTCATTTACTAATTCTGATTGAGCAGTGCGAATCCATTCACCAGAACTATTTAAAAACTCTCCCAACAGCATGATACCCGCCATCAATGCTACTGGAATCAAAATCTTCTGAACGCTTGCCGCAGAGATACCATGTCCGGCAACTACTACTAAATTATCAACTACCTGACGAGTGAAAGTAATGGAAATAGCTGGAAGTAATCCTTGCACTAATAACATTACCATCCAAGCTAAAGTCCAGTAGTGAGAGGCCGCCCAGACAAGACTTAGAGTTTTACGTAAATGACCTAGTATAGTGTTTGCACTACGAAATTTGCTCTTCAAGATATCAATACCCTGTGAATTCAAGATTTGGTAGCTAACGAATAATCAGAGGAAGTTTTAAGACTATTAGTATTACTACTATCATGTTGTGCTGTCAGCAGGGCAATATCATCCTCAACTAACTTCACTAAATTTGGTAAATCTTCCAAGGAAGGTTTGCGAGTAAAACGACAGAAACTCACACTTTTAATTAACTCGCTACAAAGACGTAAATGGCTAGCAATGAATTCTTTTTCTGTTAGTAAATTAATAGCACGAGTATGACGTACCAATTCTACAAATGCTGCTTGGGGTAACATTTTGGTAATCAAATGTTCACTTCCTTTATCTAAAACGTAAATCCGTTGTAGCGGGAGCGGAGTTTGCTGAAAACCATGAGCAAATTTGTAGGATAGTTTTGATGCATTTTGGTAAATTGGCGATAAATTTTTGGTCTCGTGTCCTAAAGAAATTAAAGCTTCTGGAAACACTTTAAATTGAGGATAAGCAGGTAATACCAACACTTGCCCTGCTGTAATTTCGATGGGCATAACATCATCAGTTAAAACATTGTAGCCTTTTTGATGAAAAGCGGCTGCCAAAGTAGACTTGCCCCATCCAGAACCACCCATAAATGCCACACATTTGTGATTGATGCGAATACAACTAGCATGTAGAACTAACAAGCCCCTTTGTCGCAGAAGTACACACAACATGGGGCCTAAAAGTACAGTGCGAAGCAAAGCTTCATCCACGTTCGGTAAAGGATTGATAACGATTTCCCGTCCGTCTTGAATAAAACACTTACCTACTTCTGGTATTTCTCCAACGAAATTTTTACCGCCATCATGTTGTATTGCAGTTACATCATCTATTTTGCCAAACCGCACAATTACATCTGGCTCACCTTCAGTTTCAATCAGTTCGGGAAGTGTAAATTCAGAAGCAATGCACAAGTTATAGACTTTGAAAAATTTCATTGGTTTTATCGAATGCAATCATAAAAGAGATTTAATACAAACTTACCAAGCATATGTATCTGAGCAATTACACTCCTAGATAATAAAGATGTAGTAGGTTGAAGTTAACGGTATTCAAACCCAATCAAAAATGGTTGGGTTTTGCAACCTCAACCAACCTACAAAATTGTGCTTTTTCCTAAAAAGGAAAAAATTTGCTCTCAGTGAGCTATCTATTAACTGCAACAGCAAAAATTATGTTTTTCTACATTAGTTCAGCTTAATTGCTTAACAAGAAAAACCAAATTTGATGTTATTTGCGCCTGCATTTGCTCAAATAGTTTTTACTGCTTGATTTCCAAGATTTTGCTGGTAAAACTACTTGACTTTGCAATTTAATCGATTGCCATTGCTAGTGCAGTTTATATCTCGCGAACCGATATCATCACCGCCAGATATAGAATTGCCATTGAAAAAGAGAAAATCTATCCTGCTGGAACTACCAAGAATTTGTGTAATTTCAGCAACATCACCGTAAACGGTTAGTTTAGGAACGCTGTACGCTTTCTTCATCATGTGTCTCCTAATTTGTGAGTGTAGATAGTTTTTGCTACAAGTAAAAGGTAGTGCCCCAGACTTGGACTTACGGTGTAGCTTAGTGGTCATAGAACTGTCGTATCTATAACCACAACCTGCCAAGAGGTTGGATTTACGGTATTGTCGAGAGCGATATGTACCATAATCCCTAAGCTACAACCTGCCAAGAAGTAGAACTTAATATGATCACCTGCTTCTACAAGAAGTAAAACTTAGAGCATCACCTGCTTGTAGAAGTAATCAGCTTTTTGTTAGCTGTGCCTGTCTTAATTCAGGCGGTGATAATCAAGATTTGAATGAATCAGTGGCCTAGTTAGCTCAAACTCTACTTCTGTACAGGATGAATGATCCCGTCTATAGATCCTTGAGCAGGTGTACCACCGTCATCTGTTCCATCTGTATCTGGAATGTTTGAACCGTTAAAAAACAGAAAATCAGTCAATTGTTTGTTACCAAATGCCTGTGTGATATCTTCGACACTACCGTGTGCAATCAGCATTGGCGTACTATACGTTTTCTTCATCGCTGTAACTCCTTTGATTTTTAGCTAATTTTCTTCAAACTTGTGGTGATACACCCAACTAATTGGATTTACAGTGGCTATAATGTTAAAAGTGCTTGTAAATCCAAGTTTGCTAAGTTTTGAAAATTACGGTGTCAATCCTTTAAAGTCCAGCCATGATGCTAAGATGACTGCCTGCCAAACTGCCATCCAATCATCGTTGCTAGCTTGGTTTTCTGCGGAAAGTATGCGTTGATAGGCTGTTTGCAAGAAATCTAAGTTAATGTATTTCTCCAGGTTTTTCATTTTTTGGGACATCACCTGATCGAGAATTTGGCGATCGCGGTTGAGCAACCCATTGTTAAAGTTTGGTGACAAGTCTGCTTTTCCACCACGCCACTGAATGCTTTCTGGAAGGATACCCTCTAAAGCACGACGCATGATCATCCGTCCCCATCCTTGATATAGTTTTTGTTCAGAAGGCAATGCTAAACAGAATTCTACGAGTCGCTTATCCATGAAAGGATGACGAACTTCCAAAGAAAACATTGCTGCATATTGATCCATCTGTTCTAGGGTGTAGGCTAGTATTCCTTGAGTTAAACTACGCCAATGCTCCTGTCTTAAAGTCAGGGGCGCTTCCTGTGGAGGGTCTAACGTTTGTATCCGTTCATCCAGACGAATACGTTTTGCAAAGTTACGATTAACTAAAGGAGTCTTAGGCAAAGACGAAGCCGGAGATATTTTTTGTCTGTGTTGTCCCCTCCAAAATAGTCGTATTTGTTCCCACAAAGGTTTAATTCCGTGGTAGATAATTAACAACTTCCGGGAAACACCAAAATGTTTATGAATCAACTGTACGGCTTTAACGAACTCTATCCATTGCCACTTCTTGACCAAATCCTGGAGATATGGTAATCCATGACTTCTAAAAACTACGTATGGTGAAACATTGTGATGTGCCGCAATGGCTTTAGCTTCCTGGATGAGAGTTTTCCACTTACCTTGACGTCCTAATTCAGTGAGTCTAGCTATCCCGTGGCTAACCGTGGTATCGCCATCAAAGCCATCTAGGGAAATCCGCATTCCCAGTTCTTTGGCAGCGCGATAAATCATCCAAGGATAGAAATGACTTGGACCCAATAAAGCCTCATCTTCATACTGAAAAATACTATCTAGATTAGACAAAGGGCCAAACTCATCACCATGAATGTAGTGGGGAATGAATCCTCCCTGTTCTAGTACAGCATTGATAAAAGGGCGCTCATCACATTCAGTAACTTTATCAAAAATACTTGAGATGGTGTGCAATGGAGTTTGTCCTGCTTCCGCAAGCAGATTCCGTGCTACACAAGTCACAGCAGAAGAATCCAAGCCACCACTCAGTTGGCTGATCATGGGAAAGGCGGTACGCAAGCGACACTTTACAGCTTCTGTGAAGATCTGCCGAAATTCTTGAGCATAAGCTTCATTATCAGCTAAATGAATTTCATGCTCAGGGTCAAGTGACCAGTAAGACCATAGTTGTATTCCTGATTGACTGACCACCATACTATGAGCCGGAGGAAGTCGCAGAATATTTTTATAGGTGGTGATCTTTTGATCTTCCATCATCAATGCCAAGTAGTCGCCAATCCTAACTTCATTGAGGCGACGTGGCACGTGTGGTAAACACAGAAGTGCTTTAATTTCTGAAGCAAATATGAATTCTTGATTTGGTTGATGGTAGTAGTAAAAAGGCTTAACTCCAAAATGGTCTCTAGCACAGAAGAGTGTTTCCTTTTTTCTATCCCAAATGGCAAAGGCAAAATCACCAAGTAGATGCTCTGAACATAGCTCTCCCCATTTTTGATAAGCAGCTAATATTAGTTGAGTGTCCGTTATTTTTTCGACTGGACAATCATTTATTTGTAATATAGATAATAATTCTTCTCGATTATCGATCCGAGCGTCGGATGTAATGACTAAATCACCTGTTTGATTAACTAGAGGTAACTTTTCTAGTAGAGATTCGGGGGTAGTCCACAGCATTCTATGGCCAAAACCCAGATTTCCATCATGCCAGATATCTGCACCATCAGGGCCACGGTGAGCTAGAGTATTTACCATCTTTTCTAAGTCTTGCTTGTCTACAGAACGTCCGTCAAGATAGTAAATTCCCATCATCCCACTCATAACTTGACTCCTTCTAGCGTTGGCAGGGGAATGAAGCGAGAAAGGTCTGTGAGATTCCCAATCACAATCTTTCCCTGATGTTCTATCCAAGCATGAGCCTCTAGGATTCCTTTGTTGTCTTTAGCGACACCGATACGGAGTTGACAAGGGTGACAATGCCGATTCATCAGGACTTGCGTAGTCAAGGCACGGGCTAAGCACTTGACACCAGGCATATAACGACTAGCTACCTCTACGGCCCAGACAATCTTGTGGATGGATACTTGGTTTGTAGTTTGTGTGCTGACTGGTTGACTGATTTTTGCTAACAGTTTTAAAAGAGTGCGAAACGGCAGTAACCACAACCCCAGGCGCATAGCTGCCAGTAAAATCAAGGTCATGATTAATAAGTGGCGATCGCCTGGATTAAAACTCAAAAATTTAAACAGTAGCGTCATTTTGAATATTTATTAGTTCCGCAGCTAGAAGGTCTTCAAGTAATTTGAGCAAATCGCGATCGCACTGTTCGGCTTCGACCTCGTACTCTGCCAAGATAGCTGCTTTTATATCCTTGACAGTTTTGGGTGTTTGAATCAAATTCCAGATCAATGTTCCTACTTCATTCAAACCATGATATGTACCAGATTTAAGATTGAGAATTACTGCTTCACCTCCCAAATCAGAGGAAATTTGCTCAACAGACGCCACAACAATTGTATTTTCTGAGATTTTAACTTCTACTGCTTTTGACATGTTTACTCAATTTCCTTAGGCTATTCTATTTTGGCTATGCAATGGCTCCTGTTAACATCTAACTAGCTTTCTCAGTGCTTATCCGGATATTCAGGTAAAAAAAAGCGAAGAACTTCCCAAACTTTGCACCCAACAACTAATAGATTCACTTCTTTTTTATTCTTTGCACCCAGGAAATACCCGCGCCTTACCTTGGGAAAATAAGGTATGGCTACAATGCTAATGTTTTTGAAATGTAAGTATATTTTCTTACGATCATATAACTAAGAAGCTTTAGTTTTGCTAACACCCATGGTATAAATTTGTGAAATTTTTACCGTAAAACTGCGTTTTTAATTGTTGCAGAGGTAGATTTTTGACGAATTAACAACCCTGAATGCGGAAGATGCTTACGTAGCTTTTCTAAGCTATTAGTATACATACATAACACTCACGATGTACGTAAAGTTCATCAAAAAAACATAATTAGGTTAATCTTGGGTAAAGTTTGCTCTGAGGAGTTTATGGAAATGGGGGTGTAGGGGTCTAAACCTGTAATTTTGAACTAATTTTTAAGTTTCTTCCACTATTGCTTGATTAAGCAAAGCTATCCACATGTCTGATGGTTCTGAGTAGTAATCAATCTGCTCAACTTGATATCTATAAGAGCGACTATCATCTTCTAAAATAATCCAGTCACCACGCTTGACACCTTTACACTGCGCGGTCATATAACCTTTTTTTAAACCTTCTATAGGCTCAAATATATAGTCGCGCCCATAAATCAATCCCCGAAAGTCGTGTATTTTATGTTTTTGGAACGTTGGTATAGTAAAAATGAATTGCGCGACTAACTCATAAATAACACTAATGCTAATCCCTGACCTACTAAAAGGCATAATTATTTGCTTATCAATAAAATTTGTCTCAAATTAATGCTGTTCACAGAGTAATCATTCAACCGACAACTAGTCTCAAGCTGCAAACAATCAAGGACTTTTGATTTTGACTTGATGTTTCTAGTTCTCCCCTTGCAGATAACACTTGAACTAGCCAAAATTGCTGGATGCACACATTTAGATTGCAGCCAGATGAAAATAATGTCAACTGTAATCCTACTGGCACAAGTCAAGGCTTTGGTTTGATATCCTTTGTTGGTGGTTGGTGGTTGTTAGTGGTTGTTTAATACTTACTCCTCACACTCCCCAGTGCATCCACTAATACACTCAAAATTTCTGGGTTAAAGTACTTGACACAACCATAGTCAAAACTGCTATATTGTTAAACAGCGAAAACGCAATGGGGCGTAGCCAAGCGGTAAGGCAGCGGGTTTTGGTCCCGCCATCCCTAGGTTCGAATCCTAGCGCCCCAGTTAATTCAAAGAGTAAAACTAAAGTAGCCAGCCAAACATTATTGTTGGCTGCTGTCAAATTTATTTAACTGTAATTTTACCAAACTTGTGGTAGCGATCGCAATTTCGCAAAATCGCAAAATATAATGTGCGGTAGTTGGTAATAGGCAACAGCGCCCATTACTCATCACCGTCAAGTGCTATCACACGCTTGATGGGAGTACCCGGAGGTATAGATGGCAGGATGCACGTATAAAAAATCTATATACAGCTTGATTAACTGTCTAAATTAAGCTACCAATCTACCTTACGTAATGTTACTGTATGTATAGTGCATCGCTCCAAATTAACGGGCATTTTCAAGACTTAATACAGGGTGACAATGAATTGAAATGAGGAATTCAGTATTTAGAATTACCCCACAATTAAAGCTGGGAACCCCAGACAAAGAAAATAATTTTTTTGATCTATACATGATCAAACTGCGGGCTTCTGCTTTTGACTTTATTAATTCTGAATTCTGAATATCCGATTATTTCGGTCAGTAATGTAGTTAAATTTACTAAGGCTATGCTGAAATCAGAAAAATATCATCACCCGTTGTTAACAGCCAACTCTGCTCAATTAAACGATGCTGATGAAGGCGGATTAAATTTAGGTCAAGTGGGAGCAGCCCTTCGTCGACGAGCGCTATTAATAGCTGGTTTAACCGGCGTAGTAGCAACCGCAGGGGCATTAAAAGCAGAAACAGATCCACCAGTATACCAAGGCAGCTTTGAAATTTTAACCAAACCTGTGACTGGTGAGGGTAAAGTTATAGCTAATGTTCCTCAAACTATAGGAGATGGCAAAGACGCGATCGCAGCTCCAGAAACCACCGAAGAAATCAAGACAACAATAAAAGTTTTACAAAGTCGTAGAATACTAGAGCCAGTCATCAAAAAGCTTCAGACTAAGTACCCAGAAATAGAATACGACTATGTAATTGAGAACTTAGAGATTGAGTCAAAACAGCGACACATTTTACAAGTTCAATATATCGATGCAGATCAGCAGCTAGTTACAGATTTGCTAAATAGTATTAAAGATGCTTATTTGCAATATAGTTTGGCAGAACGCCGTAACGACGTAGAGCAGGCAATTGAATTTGTAGAAAAACAAAGAAAACCATTAGAACAACGAGTCAAAGACTGGCAAGAACGACTGCGAACAATCAGACAGAAGAATAATTTAGTCGAACCAGCCCAGAAAGCACAGGAAGTATCCAGTCATGTTGCTACATTGACACAGCAGCAACTAGAAAATCGTGTGATGCTAGAACAAATGCGAGCCAAATATCAGGAGTTGCAAAAAGAGTTCTTGCAACAACCGGGTGCATTAGCTAGTAATTCACTACTCAGTGAGAACCCCCGCTACCAAAAAATTCTTGATCAACTTCAGCAAACAAATGCGGAAATTGCTCAAAGAGGATCTATATTCACTGAGGAAGAAGAAGGCATGGTACGCCTTTCTCAACAAAGAGACAGCATGATTTCGATGTTGGAGGAAGAAAGAGCGCGGGTGAACAGAGATTTTCAAAGCCGCATCCGGGAATTGGAAGCACGTGATCTGGCTATTAGTGAAAAAATAGATAATCTCAATGGTTATTTGCGAGCTTTAGCAGCAGTGAGTCGTGATTACGATAACATTCAGCGAGAATTAAAAATTGCCACCGAAGGCTTAAGCCAATTTTCAGCCAAGCAACAAGCATTACAAATCGAGTATGCTCAAAGATTACAACCTTGGAGATTACTAGATCCTCAATTGACAAAAGTGAGTGAACCTGACGCCATCTCAGATAGCGCTAAGAGAAATTTAATATTGGGAGGAATGTTAGGTTTGTTAATGGGAGTAGGAGCAGCTCTAGTTGTTGATAAACTCAGCAATGTCTTCTATACTTCCAAAGAACTTAAGGAAACTATTGGATTGCCATTATTAGGAGTAGTTCCTTTAAGAAAAGAAATTGCCCTCTCCACAAATGCAGGTAACACTTCTAGTGGTTTGCAGCAAGCAGCTCGCGCTTCATTTTTTGAAGTATTTCGCTCTCTTTACACCAATATTCTGCTTTTAGGTTCTGATGCACCAATTCGTTCACTTGTGATCAGTTCCGCAGGACAAGGAGATGGAAAATCAACAGTTGCTGTACATTTAGCCTTGGCAGCAGCTGCAATGGGACACCGAGTTTTGCTTGTAGATGCAAATTTACGTTCTCCCAGCCTACACCAACGCGTAGGGTTAATGAATATTCAGGGATTGACGGATGTTATTTCTTCTGACTTAGACTGGAGCAACGTGATTGAGCGATCGCCTCTAGAAGACAATCTCTATGTCCTCTCTGCTGGCCCTGTTCCCCCAGACTCAATTAGGTTGCTCGCGTCTCAGAAAATGCAGGACTTGATGCAGGACTTACATAGTAGTTTTGACTTAGTAATTTATGACACACCACCTTTAGTTGGATTTGCTGATGCAACTTTATTGGCAGCTAACACCAATGGTATGGTACTAGTTGCTGGTTTAGGTAAGTTAAAGCGTACCGTCTTCCAACAAGCATTAGAAGAGCTACAAATATCCGGCACACCTATCTTGGGATTGGTAGCTAATAAGTCCAGAGATGCCGTACCTGGTTCCTATACCTACTATCAGCAGTATTACAGGCAGAACATGAGCGTAGAACGTGTTGGTGATGATGATGACACAGACATCAGAAATAACTCTGTGCCCACATCTTCTTCTGTGAGGAAAATTAAGGGATAGTTGTTTGTTGTTTGTTGGTGAGACCAGCCCCCCAAAAAGGCGGTCTCCGTCACGTAGACGCGTAGACGCGAAGCGGCTTCCGCAGGTAGCGGCTTAAGGTAAGGGTAGGGGGACTGGCGAACCCGTAGACACGAAGTGGCTTAAGGTAAGGGTAGGGTTGTTGTTTGGTGTTTGGAACCAGCAACTAGCAACCATCACCAACCAACTACCAACTATTACTTATCCGCCGATTTCAAAGCGCGATCTAGTATTTGCCTAGCCTGTTCTGCTTTCGCTTTTGCTTCCTGATAACGTAAATTTGCTTGAGCAAAAGTTTTGAGAACCTTAAAACCTTCCTTAAGCCGAGTAATTTCCTCTTCTGTTACAGAATCGTCTGAGAAGAGGATATCAACCTGTTTGCGAACTTCCAATGCTTCGGCGCGTGAGTCTTGGACTTTCAGTTTTAGTGTAGCTAGGTTACTGAGAATTTGAACAGCTTGAGTAATTTCGTCCTCACCGTTAGTAGTATCCATTGATACTTCTTTGACCTCGATTAATTGTTTGGCACTAAATCCGTCTTCGAGTTCCGTAGGTAACTTACCCTCATCCATGAGTTGCATCAGCTGATCCATCGCTTTCTCGCGGGCTTTGGCTGAATCTTTACCAGGTACAGTGAGGATGATATCTGGGCTTTGAGCGAGAGTGTACTGAACCATATTTTTGCAAGAAACTTGCTACTGCTTTGAAAGCCGATTAATTTTAACATGAAGGAACCCCTATTTTGGGGATAGTGGGGGAGGTGGGG
>NZ_AJLK01000154.1 GCF_000317205.1 Fischerella muscicola PCC 7414
CGGTGGGAGGTGGGGCGGTGGGGAGATGGGGAACTCACCGGCCCCCGCGACCGACAGGGAGTGGGGATTAGGGGCAATGGGGGGCTAGGGGTCCCCACTTTGTGGGGTTGGGGGCAATGGGGAACTCACCGGCCTCCACGACCGACAGGGAGTGGGGATTAGGAGCAATGGGGAGATGGGGGGAGTGTGGGAGAATCTTTATCCGTGTCTGGTTTGTCCTCCCCGTCCTCCTTGTCCTCCAAGTCGTCCCCCTTGTCTCCCTTCCAATTCCCAATCCCCGATCACCGATCCCCTATCCCCAAATAATTCTGCACAATTTGCAAAATTCGTTCTGCTGCATGACCGTCTCCAAAAGGATTGATGGCGTTTGCCATTGCTGCATAAGCATCTGGGTTACTCAGCAATTCTACGGCGTTAGCCACTATAGTCTCTGATTTAGTACCCACAAGTTTAGCTGTACCAGCTGTGACTGCTTCTGGTCTTTCTGTAGTTTCGCGCAGAACCAAAACTGGTTTACCTAGACTAGGGGCTTCTTCTTGCAAACCACCAGAGTCAGTGAGGAGAAGATGCGATCGCATAATTGCTCCTACCAGTTCACTATAATCTAAAGGTTCTGTTAAAAAAATCCGAGGGTGATTGCCCAAACTTGCCTGTAATGGCTCTCGTACCGTAGGATTTCGATGCAATGGCAATAGTAAGGCTGTATCAGGAAACTTATCTAGTATCTGTAAAAATCCCTGGGTGATTCCTTGCAGTGGTTCTCCCCAATTCTCCCGTCGATGCACAGTCGCCAGCAAAACACGATATTTATTCCATTCCAACCCAGGTATATTACAGGCTGGTTCCTTTGCAGCCACATTCAACAGTGCATCAATCACTGTATTACCAGTCAAATGAATTTGACCTAAAACACCAGAATTTTTTAAGTTTTCCACAGCTAAAGGTGTTGGCGCAAAGTGCAATTGAGTTAGTTGTGAAATTAACCTTCTATTAGCTTCTTCTGGAAAAGGATTAAATAAATCATCTGTTCTTAACCCAGCTTCTACATGACCGACAGGAATTTTTTGGTAAAAGGCTGCCAAAGTCGCTGCAAATGCTGTGGTAGTATCTCCTTGCACCAAAATTAAATCTGGTTTCTTTTCTTGAAATAATTCTTCTAATCCTCGCAAGCTGCGGCAAGTAATATCAGTTAAAGATTGTTGCCGTTGCATAATTTCCAAGTCACGATCTGCCTTAAGGTTGAAAAGCTGCATCACTTGTTCAACCATTTCACGATGCTGTCCAGTCAAAATAACTTGTGTTTCAAAGCCTGGAAAGTCTTGGAAAATTTGAATGACTGGAGCTAGTTTAATCGCTTCTGGACGAGTACCTAAAATAATGTAAACGAGTTTGTTATTAGTCATTAGTCACTAGTCATTGGTCATTGATCAATAGTCAGTGGTCAATGGTCAATAGTCAATTGTCAATAATTATTAAGTTCAAGTCATGGCCAATTATTACAAATGACAAATGACAAAAAAGCATGAAAAAACCCGGTAAAACCGGGCAGGATGCACTGTTTGTCGAATTCAGCAATAGGTTACAGTTTGATGTCACACGTTAGTGGGCAAGCAGCATAAACGGTCTTCTGCATTTCTTCTGTTTCTCCATGCAACCAGCTTAACCACTTCACTTCTTTAGGGTGGATACCCTTAGCGGTCAGTACGCTTGCACCAATAACAACAGCCAAAACATTAAACAGAATTAAACCTCCTGCCACAAGTAAAACGGCACTAACAGGCATCACAGATTGTAGAACAATAGACAATAGACATCCGACCGTAGCCATTAAAACAACCAAAGGAAAACCGACAACCAGCAAGCATACTGCCAATGTGAAAGACCATATTAAAAAGCTTTTAACCATTAATAAGGAATCAGTCTTGCTTAAATTAGCTGTTTGTGAGAGAGCCATGAGTGTATCTCCTAAATACGCAAATCTGTTTGGAATTCAGAAGTCTTTCTTTGATGTTGATAAACAAAGGGATCAACAATTAGTGAAGTTCAGTATATAAAAACCAATTGAGAAGATGAGCATTTATTTAATAAAATTAACAGTTAAGATTTTATTATTATGGATAAACGCTGATAGCTTATTTTCGCTAAAAACTTCTTTTTGCCATCTATCCATAGATAGAGAAGCTATAAGTTACTCAATTATTTTGTGTGTGACAAGAATTCACTTCTAGCCTTCTTAATATTTCTTATCAATATCATGGCTGATTCTCATAATTTTAAGACGTGGCTGGGGTAGCAGGCAAACAAAATTTATAAAAACATCTCATCAAAAATCTCTACATGAACATGAGTTGAAGTTGTTTTGAAAATAAGGCAGAGGAGCCAGTGCGCCCTTGGGGGTTCCAAGAGTTGTAGCACGTGGCGTCACCTGGCGTCACGTGGCGTGGCAGGAGGGGTTCCCCACAAATTCGCTCTCCGAATCGCGAGTTTGTGGGGGCCCGCAGGAGGCAGATGGCAGTCCAAATGAAACAAGTTTCACTGTCAAAGATGAAAGAGGTTTTTTCTCCTACACCCCTAAACCCTCACACCCCTACACCCATTTTCAAGACATATGGCAGAAGGAAAGAAAGTTTTTTCATCTGCTCTGGTTTATGCAGTTGATGATGGCTACGTAGTTCACCTAAATTTAAAATTACATTAAATCATTTAAGGTATTTTTTATACAAACTTTTCTAAGCATAATTACTATGGTTGCATGATATGCTTATTGTGTTAAACATAGTAAAGTTAGCAAAAATAAATATATTTAACTGAAAAAATTAAAATTTCAGTTAAAAATAATACCTTGATCACCAAGTGATGAAGTTGGTCATCATTTCGTTTCGGTGGCAAATCAAAACGCAACTATAGCGATCAAAGCGCAGACAACATTTAGCCGCCTCCTGTTTCCAGCCTTTTACATAAGTTCACACAAAATCATTTGTAAAGATATATGTCAGAATCACAAAATCCATTAAATTCGGCCCCATCTGTAGCTCGTGGTGTGCCTCCGCTTCCCCCACCACCACCAACAATTAGTACGCAGCGCCAGTCTACACAAACTTCAGAAATACCAGTTGACAGAAGTCGTACTACCCCATCACCAGTTTCTCCCCCTGCTTCTGCTCATCGTCCTGGGACACCGCCACCAATGCCTAGTCCCAGTCCTGCCCGTGTCAAAAGCAATAGTTTACACCCAACTTTGAATCAGTTGGTACGGGAAGCTTATGATAATGGTATCTCTGATATTCACTTGGGTGTAGGCGAACCACCCCGCTTCCGTAACCGTGGCGAAATTCAGACTACAGATTATCCAGAAACGGATAAAGAGACTTTTATGAATTGGATGCGGGAAGTATTGACGGAAGCAGAAATTCAGCGGTTTGAAGAATACCTAGAATTTGACGGTGCAACTCAATACGAATTTGCCCGTGTGCGGATAAATATCTTTGATTCTCTCAAAGGTTATGCAATGGTCATGCGCTTAATTCCCCTCAAAATCTTAACCATTGACCAGTTACGCCTACCCCCTGTTTTCAGGGATATTTGCCATTACCACAAAGGCTTGATTCTAGTGACAGGTCCGACTGGTTCTGGTAAATCTACCACGATGGCAGCGATGATTGACTACATCAACAAAGAGATGCCTAAGCATATCATCACCATCGAAGACCCCATAGAATTTGTTCACAGAAGTCAAAAGTCCTTGATCAAACAACGGGAAGTAGGAATGCACACCCGAAAATTTGACAATGCCTTAAAAGCTGCTTTGCGGGAAGATCCAGACTTAATTCTAGTAGGGGAAATGCGGGACAAAGAAACCGTCAATACAGCCCTCAAAGCTGCTCAAACTGGTCACTTAGTTATGGGAACTCTGCATACTAATAGCGCTGTGAAAACGATTGAACGTATTCTCAATCTTTACTCAGGTGATGAACAGGATGCCATGCGGGTAGCAATTTCCGAATCTTTAGTAGCAGTGATTGCTCAAGGTTTATGTCGCACAACAGATGGCAAACGTGCTGCCTTTCACGATATTCTAATAAACACAGATGCAGTTAAAGACTGGATCAAAGATGGGAAGTACGATGAAATTACGGAATTAATGAAACAAGCTGGTTTTGATGGCATGATTACTATGAACCAGTCTTTGTTTAACCTCTACCAAGAAGGTCGCATTACTGAAGAAACAGCCTTGGAGATGTCACCGACTCCCAACGAAATGGCCCAGATGCTGCGAGGTCGAGTGTAAGAATTAAGGATAGGGGATTAGGGATCGGGGATAGGAGATTAGGAAATAATAGTTAAGAGATTAGGAATTATAGTTCTACACTAGCTTCTAAATTCTTAGTTGACTTTTAATCCCCAGCCCCTAACCTATTGATTCCCTTGACTTCAGATAGACTAATCCTACCCCAGTTATTTAAAGGCATTGCCCTGTTTACACCCGGAGGAGATTTGATTTATTGTATCGACCCCAGTAAGCAAGGTCGATGGCATTTAAATTTATGTGCAACTTTACAAGAAATCCTAGACTTGCCAGAACCACCTCATTTTTTAGTACCCTGCTACACAGCTACTATTGATCATTGGTTAGATCCACGTACTCAAAAAATACGCACTTTTGCTGAAGCTTATCCAGCTGTGATGCGACATCAAGCGTTATTAAATGCCATTTTTGGCACAGGCGACATTGTTTGGCAAAGCGCACCTTGGCAAGAAGGATTGTGTGATCGCATGGTATTAAATAGTTATCGCTCCTCGTTCCCCCAACTTTGGGAAGACCACGACTTAATCGTACGTTTAGATCCTTTTGAAGCAGTACCATACTACCAAGAAGCAACAACACTACAGATACAACCAAATACCCAAGGCTATGTTCTACGTCTGTTTGTGGCTGGACATAGCCCCGGTATTGAACGTACACTTGAGAGTCTCCACGACCTATTAGAGCAATACCTTGGCCAACCATACACCCTGAAAGTCATTGATGTTGTCAGCCATCCAGAACAAGCAGAAACAAATCAAGTTACAGCCACCCCCACCCTTGTGAAAGTTTGGCCTCTCCCCGTGCGGCGGATTGTGGGCGATTTAGATAATGTAGATAAAATTTTACAGATGTTGGGTGCAAAACAACAGAGTTAATTCATATCTTGCACCTGTTGATATTTCGCCTTCAAATCAATTTGGGGCGAAAAGCTGAAGTTAGCTTTGTGCTAACTAGAACAATGGTTGTAACCCATACTAACTCCTTGGGTGCTTTTGCTTAAAATCTTTAGTTTCGATCCCTGGTGCATTCCGGTAAGTTAACCTGAGTTTGGTGCGTAGGAATTGACTTGCTTAAAAACAGATTTTTAGGGTATTGAACAAGTAGAACAAAACTTGGCATTTGCCCTTACCCCATCCCATGTCATCTCCAACAACTCCTGAGTGCAACCAAGCCAATCTACTTTCTCGCCAACGAATTTTAATTGTGGAAGACGATCCGGTGATGCAACTGGGATTAGAGCAGTTTTTTGAAGAATTTTCTCAGTATCAAATTATAGGCATAGTTACCGATGGTTATTTGGGAGTCGAAGCTGCTGTCAAACTCCAACCGGACTTAGTGGTTATGGATATTGGTCTTCCGCAACTAGATGGAATTGCGGCAACACAACAAATTAAAGCAAATCTACCAAATATCCGAGTAGTAATTTTGACTTCTCATCAAGATGAAACAGAGATGATCGCCGCGCTTGCGGCTGGTGCTGATGCTTGCTGTATTAAAGGTACGAGCTTAGAGCAGTTATCAGTAGCTATAAGCGCCGCCAAACAAGGAGCTACCTATCTCGATCCTCAAATTGCAAAAAAAGTTATTGAACATATTAAACCTCCTGCTCCTGTTGTTAGCAATCTTGGTCAACTTTCATCGCGAGAGCTAGAAGTCCTCAAACTTATCGTCGAAGGTCGAACTAACCCAGAAATTGCAGCAGAACTGTATATGAGCCTGAGTACTGTGAAGACTCATATCCGTAGCATTATGAATAAACTTGCTGTTAGCGATCGCGTCCAAGCAGCTGTTGTGGCTTTGCGTAACGGACTACTCTAGAGGAAGCGTAAACCAAAAGGTTGTCCCTGCCCCGATGTGACTGGTGACGCCAATTTTGCCACCATGAGCAGTAATAATTTGTTTGCACACATACAGCCCTAAACCCAAACCAGGCATAAAACGAGCTTTCTCTCCTCGCGTATATAGTTCAAACACTCTGACGCACTGCTTTTTACTCATCCCCACTCCATTGTCTTGCACGCGACAGAGAATTTTTTTTTCTTGGGCGATCGCATCTAATGTCAGAGTAATTTCGTGCGGATTGTGCTTAAGAGCATTGCCAATCAGGTTACTGAACACTCGCCTTAGCTGAATCGCATCAGCGTTAACTAAAGGCAAATTATTATTGACCTGGTTCTTGACAAGAACGCGGTTTTGTGTAGCTAGAGGTTCTAAATCACAGAGGACTGAGTTAACTACCGTACTAAGTTGCAGTGGCTGACAGTGGAGTTCAACACCACGCACCTCTAAAGAATAGGCTTCTTGTAACGAGTTAATGAGACTGATTTGACGGGAATTTCCTTCGAGCAGACGCTCTAGTACTGAGCGATTGATAGTTAACTGTGACTCAGACTTTTTCAACAAGTTTTGCAGCACTATTGAAGTTCCCATTAATGGCGTGCGTAAATCGTGAGAAATAGCGTGTAAAAAAACTTGCAATTCTCGGCGCGATTCAAATTCAGCTCTTTGCCACCGTTCGTAAAGGTATACTGCTAGGTCACAGGTGAAACAAACCCAAAACATGACTAAGAAGAATTCCACAGTAAAAAGTGGATAGCCTTTTGAAGTGGTCAGGCCAAGTAGCGAATTGACACCCACATAGTAAACCAATGGCCCCAAATGTGACACTAGATGCAGCAAAGGACGAACGGGTATGAGGGTAGCCTGCACCATGAACAATAAAATCCAATTGCCAACATCAGGGCGGGCAAAACCACTAAAAGTCGCAAAGATTTGCAATACAAGTGAGATAGAGAAAGAAATGCACAAAAAAAGCACCCCTGGATAGCGATGGCCGAATTTAGTTCTGTGGAGTATCCAACAGATGAATAACAGCAGTACAATAACTGCATTTTCAATCACCAAAAGGTGTTTAAATTGCTTGGGAAATGGTTCCCAATCTTGGATATAAAATACCCGATAAATATCCAAGGCAATACTACAAAACAAGACAGCGAATGCCACCCATAAGCACGAGCTAAGACGCCGCCACAGAAATTGGTCTCGCCAAGCTTTATAATCTGCTGACTCTAGTGAAGGTTGTAACTGCTCAAATTTTGTCTGAATTTGATGAACAAGCCTATTTAATGAAGCTTTGCCCATATATATAAACTTGCTGGCTGGAGTTGCTATCACAAACTCAATTTTTGCTCACAAAACAGATTGCTCAAAAGTTGAGGTCAAAAATCTGTTGTGTAGCTATCAAACTAGCATTGATGGAGAGCGATCGCTATCGTCCGGTCGGTTATTCCTATCGGCTAGAAGATTTGAACAAAGATTTAACTCAAACTTGGCTGTGGAAGAATTGTCTTATTGGTTGACTGGTTGACTGATGTGAGATGTCAAGCCTTAGTTTTAGATTTGTGCATGTCTCAAACAGATGACAAAAATCAACTCCCCAAAGATAAGGGAGACATGAACAATGAAAAATCTCTTGAAGCGACGCAAATATTGGTCTTATATTGGCATTTTCACACTTAGTTTAGTACTCTCGGTTTGGCTGACATGCGGTAATTCTATTTACCAGCCAACTTTAGCACAAAACCCTACTAGCTACCCCAGAAATCAAGCGCTATATGTCACGATGCGGGATGGCATCAAAATAGCGATTGATGTGTGGTTGCCAAAAGACTTATCACCAGGTACCCAAATTCCTACAATTTTGAGAACTACACGCTACTGGCGGGCTGTAGACTGGATTGATGACACTCGGGAAGCTAACCCAACTACCACCCATTTTCTGCCAGTTTACAGTCAAGATATAGATACATTTAATCAAGCTGGTTATGCTGTTGTCTTAGTAGATACCCGTGGTACGGGTGCATCCTTCGGCACTGTATCTGTTCCATACTCACCGGAGGAAGTTAAAGACTACAGCGAAATTGTAAATTGGATTATTTCCCAGCCTTGGTCAAATCAAAAAGTAGGCACTTATGGCATTTCTTACGATGGCAACACCGCCGAAATGTTGGCAGTGAATAACAACCCAGCCGTGAAAGCGATCGTCCCTCAGTTTAATGACTTCGATTCTTATGCCCATCTTCTCTTCCCTGGCGGTATTTTGAATGAAGGATTTCTCAAAGGGTGGAGTCAAAGCAACAAACTCTTTGATTTATCACCATGTTCTTTTGCTCAAGCAGAAGATATTTGCGAAGATTTCAAGAAAGCTGGCATTATCGGGGTTAAACCAGTAGATGAAGATAAAGACCGACGGTTGCTTGCAGAAGCAATTCAACAACATTTTGCCAATGTTGACGTGTACGAAGCAGCCAAGCAAATTACCTATCGCGATGATTCTTTCGGTCAATCGGATCTGACTATAGAAAACATCAGTCCCTACAACTTTAAAAAGGACATTGAACGCTCGAACGTCGCAATTTATAGTTGGGGTAGTTGGCTAGATGCTGGAACGGCAGATGGGGTACTGAATCGCTTCATGACATTTAAAAATCCTCAAAAGGCAACTATTGGGCCGTGGACTCACGGTGCTTACAAACAAGCAAATCCCTACTTGCCTCCCGATAGTCCAGTCACACCATCTCGTGAAGAGCAACTGGCAGATATCGTCAATTTCTTCGATACCTACCTCAAAGACATCTATAAAAAACCAAAACTAGAACGAGAGTTAAAGTACTATACTCTAGCCGAGGACAAGTGGAAAACTACTAAAGTTTGGCCGCCTGTGGGTACAAAAAACCAACGTTGGTTTTTAGGGGCAAATAACAGTTTGGCAACCACTCCACCGACTCAACAAAATGGCGAGGATAATTACACAGTCAATTTTGAAGCGACCACTGGTAAAGATACACGTTGGGCGCAAAATTACGATCGCAACAACTATCCTGATCGCTCCGTTGAAGACCAAAAGTTACTCACTTACACCAGCGATGTACTGAAAAATGATGTAGAAATTACCGGTAATCCTGTAGTTACGCTCTACGCTTCCTCAAATGCTAACGATGGTGCTTTCTACGTTTACCTGGAAGATGTGGATGAAAACGGTAAGGTAATATATATTACCGAAGGTCAGCTACGACCCCTGCACCGTAAAATATCTAATCAGGCTCCTCCCTATGTAATCTTTGGCCCTTACCATTCGTTCAAACAAAAAGATGGACTGCCTTTAGAATCAGGAAAAGTAAATGAACTATCTTTCAATCTTCTACCTACCTCAGTGTTAGTTAAAAAAGGACACCGGATTAGAGTAGCGATCGCTGGACACGATCAAGACAACTTTGTTCGCTTACCAGCAGAAGGTATACCAGAAATCAGCATACAGCGAAATGCAGTTTTTGCTTCCTATATCGACTTACCTGTGAGCAGAGGTAAGCAGAGATAGCAACAGTGGTGCAGGCGTCCTGCCTGCCATTGTTTTGGCATTCAAATATTAAAATTCAAATAGACCTATGTGTTGTGCCAGAAGTGCCATAGCACCTCTGGTAAACTTTTAAGAATTGGTATTATTTGAGTATCAAATCCTCTATGGCTTGCTGCAAATCTTTGGTAAAACCCGCAACTGCTTGTCTGGCACCTTGACGACTTCCTTTATACACCGGATACCGTTCCGAAATCGATAAAGGTTCACCCACAGTAATTTTTGCTCTCTGTTTACCTAAAAGCGGTCGCTGGAAAGGATTACCACCTCTAATTCGAGTTACTACATCCCAAATGAGTAATGTTGTTTCAGCGAAGCGTTCGGCAGTAGGTTTTTCGTTGACATAATTACCTGTGACAGCAACCAAACTTTCTACTAAACGCATGTGCCACATCCGCAAATTCGCTTCTTCGGCAATGCGATCGCCTAAATCTCTTTCTAAAGATGACAGTGCTTTTACATTTTTATAATCTTCTCTAAAAATATAATTCCAACCTGCCTGTTCTACTCGGCGACAGCGATCATTAAAATTACCCTTTGGTTGTAAATCAAAATACTGTTCTGCTACTTGTAAAACTATATTTAAAAGTGCATTGAGACGAGCAGCAATAAATATATTTATTTCTTCAGATTGTGCTGGGATTTCTGGCAATTTTTGATGATAAAACCGTGTGTAAAAATCTTCCATTAAACTGAGCAAACGTTCTGCTAATCGTAACAAGCGGGGGTAGAGGGAACTGGGAAGATGAGGATGTGAGTGACCGGAAGTAGTGCGAGGTAAACCACTGTAAGTTTCTAATTTAGTTAATAAATTAGCGATCGCACCCCAAGGAACTGCAACATAACTATATTGAATTCCTACTGGTACAATGAGAACCTGTTCATCTCGCCCAGCTTTGTGCAAGTCTTCAGCACACCAAAAACCCATTTGGGCGATTCCAGGTTCGAGGGGATTAACAATCTCTGAAAGCCCATTGGTAGCACCTTCTGGTGCCGCAGCCATTGGAAAGCGCCCATTGGCAAACAAATCGCGTGCTGAACGCAAACCTATCCAGTCAGCTTTCCCCCGTTGAATGGGTGTTGCACCCAACTTAGAAGCAATCCAGCCGACATGGGAACCCGCCCATAGAGTAATACCGCGATCGTAGATAAAATGAGCATGGATTGGATGCTGTAGCGATATTCCCTGCTGTCGTGCTACCCTTGGCACGAGTTGGGAAAGCAAGTAGCCCAAACACAATGGATCTGTAGCTTGAGGATGGCGAAATGCTATCAAAAAACGAATCTTTCCCTCTTGAAACTGGCGGTAGAGATTTACTAAAACCTCTACGTTATCTGCTTCAATTTGGCTAATTGCTGTTTTCCAGCGTAAGTAGCTGGGTAAACCTAGCTGAATAACTCGTAAAACCGAGGGGTTAAATGCTGGTGGAATAAATTCTAGGGGCGGCTGTGCTTGATTAATCACATCAGGCAAGGTAAAGTTCTCCGGTAATGGCGAGTGGATATTTAGACTTTAACTAAGTTAGAGATTAGCAACACTGAAAAAGGGACAAACGATGCGACTGTCACAAATGTTATTCGTTACACTGCGGGATGATCCAGCCGATGCTGAAATCCCCAGTCATAAATTACTAGTGCGCGCAGGTTACATTCGTCGCATCGGTAGCGGTGTTTACGCATATTTGCCATTGATGTGGCGGGTACTGCAAAAAGTCTCTCAAATTGTGCGGGAAGAAATGAACGCCACAGGGGCCCAAGAATGTCTCTTACCGCAACTACAACCAGCAGAACTATGGCGTGAATCTGGCAGATGGGATACTTACACCAAAGCTGAGGGTATTATGTTCGCCCTCACTGATCGTCGCGAACAAGAATTAGCATTAGGGCCGACTCATGAGGAAGTGATCACGATGATCGCTCGTGATCTGATTCGCTCTTACCGACAACTACCCCTGAATCTCTACCAAATTCAAACTAAATTCCGCGATGAAATTCGTCCCCGCTTTGGTTTGATGCGTGGACGGGAATTCATTATGAAGGATGCTTATTCCTTTAATGCCGATGAAGAAAGTCTGAAAAAAACTTACCAGGATATGTACCAAGCCTACAGCAATATGCTGCGGCGTTCTGGTTTGAGTTTTCGTGCTGTAGAAGCTGACTCTGGAGCGATTGGTGGTACTGGTTCCACGGAATTTATGGTTTTGGCGGAAGCTGGCGAAGATGAAGTCCTCTACACCGAAGATGGACAGTACGCTGCTAATGTGGAAAAAGCTGTTTCTCTACCAGCCGATGCGGAAACTTCCCCATTTACAAGTTATGAAAAACGGGAAACTCCGGGAACTGAGACAATTGAAAAACTTTGTGATTTCCTCAAATGTTCTCCGACTCAAGTTGTAAAAAATGTCCTCTACCAGGCACTATATAATAACGGCACAACGGTTTTGGTACTGGTGAGTATTCGGGGTGATCAGGAAGTTAACGAAGTCAAGTTACAAAATGAGTTAACAAAACTAGCTTCTCAATATGGTGGAAATACGGTTCTGAAGTTAGCAGTACCTGATGCAGACGCCCAGAAAAAATGGGCGGCGAAAACTTTACCTTTGGGTTATATTGCGCCGGATATTGCCGATGATTACATTCAACCCCTTAACGGGGGGACTGAAGGGGGTTCAGTCCATCCGCAGTTTTTGCGCTTGGTAGATAAAACTGCTGTTGATTTAAAGAACTTTGTCACGGGTGCGAATGAATCTGGCTATCACGTAGTTGGTGCGGATTGGAGAAAGCAATTTAAACTACCAGAGACTATGGTAGATATACGCAAAGCCAAAGCAGGCGATCGCGCCATACATAACCCTGAACAAACTTTAAAAAGTGCGCGGGGGATTGAAGTCGGGCATATTTTCCAGCTGGGTACAAAATACTCAATCGCAATGGGAGCAACTTATACCAACGAACAGGGAGAAGAAAAACCACTTGTGATGGGTTGTTACGGTGTAGGAGTGTCACGCTTGGCACAAGCGGCGGTAGAGCAATCTTACGATCAAGACGGGATTATTTGGCCTGTAGCGATCGCACCTTATCACGCCATTGTCACGATTCCTAACATCAACGACGCTCAACAAGTAGAAATTGCCGAACAACTTTACACAGAACTCAATCAAGCTGGAATTGAAACCCTCCTCGATGATCGCAATGAACGAGCAGGAGTAAAATTCAAGGATGCAGATTTGATTGGCATACCCTACAGAATTGTCACAGGAAGAGCGATCGCCAATGGCAAAGTCGAAGTAGTCGAAAGAAAAAGCCGCAATTCTCACGAAATCCCGATCACGGAAGTTGTATCTACTCTTAAAGGGTGGATCTCGCAAGCAGTAAGTTAGGAACTGGGGATAGGGGGGACAAGGAAGACAAGGGGGACACGGGAGACAAGGAGGACAAGGAAGACAAGGGGGACAAGAAAGAAATTTTTCTCCCCATCTCCCCACACTTCCCCCACCTCCCCATTGCCCCTAATCCCCACTCCCTGTCGGTCGCGGGGGCCCCGAGTTCCCCATCACCCCATCACCCCATCACCCCATCACCCGATCTCCCCATCACCCCACTCTCCCCACTCTCCCCACTCACCCCACTCTCCCCACTCATCCCCACTC
>NZ_AJLK01000155.1 GCF_000317205.1 Fischerella muscicola PCC 7414
CTCATCCCCGTGAGGGGTAAGTGATTTAAAACAAGAAGAACTACAGTTGCTTACGCAACTGCTTGATGAAGTTTTCATCCCCGTGAGGGGTAAGTGATTTAAAACCAATTGTGCTGGGATTGACCGTAGCTTTGCTTATAGTTTTCATCCCCGTGAGGGGTAAGTGATTTAAAACGATTTGTTTGGATGTGGGTTTGTAGTTGGTACAACTAAGTTTTCATCCCCGTGAGGGGTAAGTGATTTAAAACGAATTTAAGCAGAATGTGGGAGTCACTGGTAGAGAGTTTTCATCCCCGTGAGGGGTAAGTGATTTAAAACATCTGATCCTTGCGGCAAACCAGACGAGCGGCTCTCTGAAGTTTTCATCCCCGTGAGGGGTAAGTGATTTAAAACGAGTTCTTGCGTCAGGGAGGAAGTATGCAGCAGCAGCGTTTTCATCCCCGTGAGGGGTAAGTGATTTAAAACTTGACCTTTGTCCATAGCGGACAGATCTGGGAACTTATGTTTTCATCCCCGTGAGGGGTAAGTGATTTAAAACCTGGTGCTGGTGCTGGTGCTGGAGCAGCTGTGCTTAATGTTTTCATCCCCGTGAGGGGTAAGTGATTTAAAACTCTACTCTTACAGAAAGCTTGCCAAATAAAGCTTACAGAACTGTAAAACTGAGGGGGGTCTATTTTACCTGTCAATAAACCACTATTATTGACAATAACTAGAGTCTGCAAGTAACTCAAACCCTGACACATTAAGTTATCTGAGGGGATCAACGAAACAATCAGCCTTTGGTCTGTTAGACGACCCCCTCAGTTTACACTTCTTAACAAAATGCCTTAAGGAAACTAACTATCAGGTTACAAGCAGAGAATATGTATTGATTAAGTTTTCAAGGTACAGGTGTTGGTGTAAACAATAGCATAGCAACCAACACAATGCAATCTCTCTATTAAGGTTTCCAAATCATTGGTCTATATATCTTCACCTCTCCCATCAGACAAGCTACATACTCCCGCACTTGTAACTCTAAACACCTGCGAAAGCTAACTTTATATCCTGTATTTGGGTGCGTTAACTCAGATTGCAGCTTTTCTTCCCAGTGCTTGAGAAACTTTTTCAACGCATGGGGTTGAAGATATACGCCTCCTTTTTCATCAGGAGGAGTAAAATCATCTTCTGTGAAAATATTGGAATTAATCAAATAAGCGACTAAAGAATCAACTAGTTGAGCGCGAAATTCCTCCATTAAATCGCTAACTAAAGCTGGATGATTATCACGGGGGACGTGAAGATTGCCAAAGTGACCGTGCAATCCTATAGCTTGGATAAACGAGAAAACATTTTGGCTGAGTAATGTATATCCTAAACTTAAAAGGCTATTAACTGGGTCAGTCGGTGGACGCTTGGTACGCTTCTCAAATTTAAACACACTAGAAAATAGACTTCCCAATGCTTGAAAATAAACTGTCGCTGCTCTTCCTTCATACCCTCGCAATGCATCCATACTTTCTGCAAAAGGTAATTTATCCATCAAAGTATCTAAATCTTTTATTGCTTCTTTGACAAGATTATCGTCGAATTCTGACGATTTTCTGCGTTTTAAGCGCATTAATAAGATTCGAGAGTTATGAATTTTAGCTGTGACAATTGCTTCAGCTTGGCGACGTGTAAACTCAGGATTTTGACAACACTCCACCTGTCGCATCAAATATTCAACCTTCGCATCGCCTTCCACTTGCAACCTACCAAAATACCTCCCCTTTTGCGATAAATACATAATTGGAATTCGCCGCCGCAAAGCCAAAGAAGCCGCACCATGAGATACATTACAACAGCCAAATAAAACAACATTACTCACCCGACTAACTGGAATCTTGATTCGCAATTCTCCTTGATAAAACACCTGAAATTGCTGATTTTTTACACTCAAATAAGCGCCCTGGTCGGTTACATATAATGTAGACATAAAATCCTGCCAAAGATGAGATATGGGTGCTGTCGGAAATTTGATAGGCTTGTCGATACTGCAAGCCTTGGGAGGACGGGAAACAGATTTTGTCGGGCGTTGTTTGGGGCGAAAATAAGGTAAACCTGATCCATTCGTTACCCATTCACCCTCACGAGTAACCACAGGTGACGGTGGCGCATAAACTTCACCACCAGCAAAGCGATATCCCAGAAAAGTAAACTCATCACCAGGGGCGAAAATTTGTGTTTTATCTGGCTGAAGATGTAAATATAGTTCTCCTAACCAAGTAGTAACTTTGTCGAGAGTGCGATTTGCTTCCAACCAACTGTTACACGCAATGGCAAAATCATCTCCGTACCGCACCAAGTTAATACCGTGACTGAGGCATTTTTTGTCAAATGCAGTCAGGTATAAATTAGCTAAAGCCCCCGAAAGAATACCACCTTGCAACACTCCCTGACCGGGGTAAATCAGTTTTCCGGCGATGACAATTCCTGATTTGAGTTGTCCCTCAAGTAATTGCACTACAATTGGTTCGAGCGATAACTCTTCCAACGCAGTCAACAGTAACGCCCAACACAGGCTGTCAAAAAATTCAGCGATGTCAGCTTTGATGATCGATTTGGGTTGAAATTGGTAATAGGAATATAAATGCTGTACTGCTTGCTGGATATTCCTTCCAGGTCGATAGGCGTAGCTACAATCTAGAAAAGTATCTTCTAGTGGAAAATACAGTTCCTCCAGTAGCAAACGCTGCACAATTCTATCCCGCACAGTGGGAATACCAACCAAACGCTTGCCACCACTACTTTTGCTTAGATAAAATCCTTTAGCAGGACTGGCGCGGTAAGATTCTTGTTGTAACTGGCGCAGCAGAATAGGTAACTGATCATTGATAGCAGACGCAAATAGATCGAGGCTGATATCATCAACACCCGCAGCTTTAGTCCCTGCACGGACGAGAAGCCATGCAGATGTGATTTGTTCAAGAGTGAACATAATATTGAAGTAAAAAGTTAAAAGGCAAAAGAAAGAATTGAGAGGATTTTTAGTTTCTTACCAATGACTAATGAATAATGACAACCTTCATTAGCTAACTTGATTTGTGTTGAGTTACTTAACCTCATATCTTGCACCTACCCCATATCTCGCCCCAGAATAAATTTCTTAGTGGAATTAAAAGCTGGTGCAAGATCTGAATAACTTGATTTTTGCAATTGCGTATATGAGTACGTATATGACTAATTGACCAATGTATATGACTTCGTATATGACTTAATTATTCTTTCTTTTTACTTGTTATGGCTCGTTCTCTTGTTGCATCATCAGCAGGTATTAAAAAAGCTAGGATTGCTTTAGAACGCCAAAATTTGACGCAAATGGCTTTAGTTAACGAGCGGGGAATTGCATCCTGGTCAACTATCAATAATTTTTTTAACGGTAAACGAGTTCAACGCCAGATATTTATTGACATTTGCTCTGAACTCAACTTAAACTGGCAAGATATTGCCCTATCTCTTTTAGAAGAAGAGGAAACCCAAAAATTAACACCCCTCGACAAACTTTGGCAGCAACTTGCAACACTGGGTTCTTCTACTGAACAAATGGGATTAGTTTTGGTACAAGAAGAAACACTCGGTTGGGGTTGGCAGATTCCCAGTCGTTATGAAAAATCTGTATCTTTAGGTAGTCATATTCGCTTTGAAATCAATCTTGAAAGTTCCGGATATTTATTACTTCTACAAAAAGATACATCTGGACAAGTTTGGTGTTTTTGTCCTTCCTGTTTCGCCTCTCAACCACAATTAGATACTGGTAAAACTATTGTGCCTCAAGAGGGTTCACCGAGGACATCTTTCCCTATTGAAGGTAATCTTGGTAAGGAGCATATTTTAGCAGTAATTACCAAGGATGCGCCTACCCTTGATTGGCTACCCCAAGGAAGTGATGCTCCTTTGTACTTAGAAGAAAGTCATTTGGAGCAATTACTAGAATTTGTAAATGAAAGTGAAGAATGTCAGGTTTTCTATACAGATTACATGATTACTGTTTAGTACCAATTATTTATGAAGATGCACAGAATATAAAAGAAACGAACCGCCAAGAACGCCAAGAACGCCAAGAGAGGTTCTCTTTAATAGAGTCTTTCTAGTTAGAAGTGTCTGGAATTAGCAGATGAAACAAATTCTAGAAAAAATAGATCAACTTAATCGAGAAGTGGTACGACTTGCTGGACAAGGCAAATTTGAACAAGCGATAATTGTTGCACAAGAAGCTATAAAAGTAGGACACAAAAATCTATATAAGCATAAAAATTTTGCAGATAGTTTAAATAATCTTGCAGAATTATATCGAATGTTAGGATGTTTTTCACAGGCGAAACCTTTATATATTGAAGCCTTAAATTTACGAAGAGAATTACTAGGAGATTCACATCCAGATATTGCCCAAACTTTGAATAATCTTGCGGCATTTTATGTTGCTCAAGGACTATATTCTCAAGCAGAAACGTACTTGTTTGCAGCTTTAGATATTTTTAAATTTAATTTAGGTGATGAACACGAGCAAATTGCCAATTATTTAAATAATATTGGGGAAGTTTATCGAGAACAGGGACGCTTGGAAGATGCGGAAAAGATGCATCTAGAAGCACTAGAGATGCGGAAGCGGTTGTTGGGAGATTTCCATGTTGATATTGCTCAAAGTTTGGATAATCTTGCAGCCCTTTACGAAAATCAGGCACGTTATGTTGATGCTGAGAAAATGCACTTGTTAGCATTAGCAATGCGAAAAGAGTTGCTGGGTGATGAGCATTGGTATATTGCTGTCAGCTTAAATAATTTAGCGGCGTTGTATAACTCTCAAGGACTTTACTCTCAAGCTGAAGAAAATTATTCCCATGCATTGGAACTATCTCAAAAATGTCTTGGTGATGAACACCCTTATGTGGCAATTACCTTAAATAATCTTGCTAATACTTATAATCAGCAAGGGCGTTATGCAGATGCAGAAAACATGCATTTAACAGCCTTGACAATGCGAAGGAAGTTGTTGGGAGACGAGAATTTAGAAGTTGCACAGAGTTTGAGTAATTTGGGAGATATTTATCTTCTACAAGGACGTTATGTGGAAGCGGAGCAAGTATATGTGGAAGCTTATTCTATCAGAAAAAGTTCCCTAACTCCTGAACATCCCGATATTGCCCTCAGTTTACATAGTCTCGCAGTTCTCTACGCCTATCAAGGACGCTACCAAGCAGCCGAAGAAAAGTATTTGTCAGCATTGTTGCTTTACAAAAATATATACGGTAAAAATCATCCTAGTGTTGCTAAGAATTTAAATCATTTGGGTGGACTTTATAAAGAGCAAGGACGTTTTTCGGATGCTGAACAAAAATATTTAGAAGCTTTAGCAATCAGAAAGAATTTATTTGGACAAGAACATCCTGATATTGCAGATAGTTTCAATAGAATCGCAGAAATTTATCGTTTACAAGGGCGGTATTCCCAAGCTGAAGAGATTTACCGTGAAGCGTATTTTTTGAGTGAACGCTTGCTGGGGGAAATGCATCCTGATGTGGCGGTGTATCTGAATAATTTAGGAGTACTATATGATGCTCAATTCAAGTATTGGCAAGCAGAGCAGTTATTTTTAAAAGTATTGTTAATTATCAAAAATCAGTTTGGCAATAAACATCCACGAGTAGCTAGTACGATGAACAATTTGGCTACAATTTATGGCAGTCTGGGGCGCTACGATGAAGCGGAAGCAATGCATTTGGAAGTATTAGATATCAGAAGGTCTTTATTAGGTCAAGAACATCCAGATATTGCTAACACTTTCAATAATTTAGCAGAGATATACTTGTCTAGTGGACGCTACCTCGAAGCTGAACAATATTATACAGTAGCCTTATTGATGAGGAAGTCTCTGTTGGGAGAACATCATCCAGATGTGGCATTTAGTTTAAATAATTTAGCAACTTTATTAGCTGCTACTCAACGTTTTGATGATGCTTTGTTATGTCGCCTTCAAGCTAGTGAAATTAATGATAAGCTAATTAGCAGTGTATTTGCTTTTAGTTCTGAAAATGATCGGATAGCTTGGATTGAGAAAATTAGAGGTAATTTCGATTTATTTCTCTCTCTAATTTACAAACATCTTCCTCATTCAAAATATGCGTTGCAACAAGGGTTAGATTTTGTCCTCAAACGCAAAGCTCTAACAGTCGCATCATTGTCTGCTCAAAATGAAGCTTTAGTGAGCGATCGCTATCCCCATCTGCAAGAACAATTTCGTCAACTGAGTGATTTAAATGCACAGTTAGTCAAGCTGAATTTTTCTACTCGTCAAATCAGTGATTTCACGAATTATCAACAAGAGTTAGCAGAACTGGAGGCTAGATATAACCACTTACAAAAACAACTAGCATCCCAAATACCAGAAATTCAATTAACAAAGAAACTTCCTGACCGTTTTGCGGTGGCTGAGACGCTACCAACTAACTCGATTTTAGTAGAATTTGTCCGCTTCGATGTTTACGATTTTCATGCAGTTCCAGCTAGAAAAGAAACACAATGGCATCCTGCTCGTTATTTGGCATTTATTTTACCAGCCCAGCAGCCAAATGCAGTGCAGATGATCGATTTAGGAGAGGCTGAAGCTATTGATGAGCTAATTCAGGAATTTCGTTTGCAAGCATCGGACTCTACCAAAAAAACGCTGGCGTGGGGAAAAGCAGCCTCTATACCCAAGTTACAAATTAAACAATATAATCCAGCAGTAGCTATCCACCTAAGTCAAGTGCTTTTTGGGACTATCCGTGAAGTGGTGAGTAAATGCAAACATCTAATACTTGCACCAGATGGTAACTTGAACTTGCTACCGTTTCAAATATTACCCATCGATGATACGGGTACGCACCTTTTGATGGATGAATATATTATTTCGTACTTAGGTGTCGGGCGGGATATTCTCCGCTCTCAAGTTCAGATCACCCGTACTGCGGATGCACCTATGATTATGGCTGATCCAGATTTTGATTTGGCTAGTGAGCACAGGAGTAGGGAAGCCAAGGGACAAGGGAGACAAGGAGGAGAAGAATTTATCAATACTCTTGATGGTGAAATATTGTCCCGCGCTGCTGGTACAAGATTTCTCGGTGAAAGCCTTGCTAAAAAGCTACCAAATGCACGCTTATATATGGGAGCAGAAGCATTGGAAAGCCATTTAGTCAGCAGTGGATGTCCTAATATTATGCTGATCGCCACTCATGGTTTGTTCTTACCAGATTTGCCACAAGTATCCCCTAAGGTGGAGCGCAAAGAATTAGGGATGGAGCGTTTGGCGATATCAAAGGTAAAAAACCCAATGATGCGCTCTGGATTTGCTTTGGCGGGTGCAAATACTTGGCTATCTGGCGGTAATCTACCACCATTAGCAGGTAAAGGCTTTGTTTTTGCTCAGGAGATCACCAGTTTGGATTTATGGGCGAACGAACTGACTGTATTATCTGCCTGTGATACTGCCAGAGGAGATATTAAAATTGGCGAAGGCGTATTTGGCTTGCGTCGGGCTTTTGCTGTCGCGGGTTCAAAAACACTGGTGATGAGTCTGTGGAAAGTACCTGACAAAGCAACTGCTCTGCTGATGGAGCGTTTTTTTGACAACCTGCTCTTGGGAATGGGGCGTGCAGAAGCTTTACGGGATGCCCAGAATTATATACGTAAAATTACAGTAAAAAAATTGCGGCAGTCTGCTTTGGGTTTAGAAGTTTTGAAGGAACTATTGAGGGTGAACGAGTTGTCAGCACAAAGTAAAATTGATTGCCATGAAGAAGATACGCCACTGGAGCATCCCTTTTATTGGGGAGCATGGATTTGTCAGGGGGAAACTGACAAGTTAAAAGTTTAACTTTTGCCTTGTTTGGTCAGGAGTAGTTTGTTATACTATTAGCCGTCAAAGTAAAACTTTAACAGA
>NZ_AJLK01000156.1 GCF_000317205.1 Fischerella muscicola PCC 7414
AAAATATCGGAGAGAGCGGCCTTTCCAAGCAAAGCAAGTAGTTTTCATTCAATTCCCCTTATCGGGGACGGCAACAGTCCTTGCTAGTTTTCTTACTGCGTGCTCAAATTGTGTTTTCATTCAATTCCCCTTAGAGGTATTGCAGCCGTGGAACTCACGGTCAAGCTGCCTGTGGAGGTATCGCTGTCCGGGGACGCAAGTCTCGCGACCAATGAAGCAGGAAAACCCAGGAAGTGATTCTTGGAAGCCCCCACTGTACTCGGTACCCCGAGTCAGTGGTGGGAGGATGTCACTTTATTCAGTTGTGCTAGAAATGCCTGATAACCCAAGTCACGAAATCATCAGTTTCACAGAAGATTAGGGAAGATACAATTTCAATCAGTATCCCGTTGCCAATCTTGCTTGGGCTATGTTTACAGTTATCTACTCTGATGAATTTCTGGATCACAAAACTGGGTATCTCCATCCTGAGAAACCAGAACGCTTGAGTGCTATCACTAGCGCCCTGAAAGCTGCACCGTTTGCTTCCCAGATTGAATGGCGATCGCCTACACCAGTGGCAAAGCGTCCTTTAATATCGCTAATGGAGGAGGCACACAGCCCAAGTTATATTAAAACAGTCCAAGAATTAGCCTCTGGTGGCGGTGGTTATTTGGATACAGACACAGCTGTTTCTCCCCGCAGTTACGATGTAGCATTACTGGCAGTGAGTGCTTGGTTGGATGGCGTAGATGTTGTCATAGAATCTGGTGAACCTGCTTTTGTTTTAGCACGCCCACCAGGACACCATGCTGAAAGAGATTACGGGATGGGGTTTTGTTTATTTGCGAATGCGGCGATCGCTGCTTTCTATGCCCTGAAAAAACCAGATATTAACCGCGTCGCTATCTTAGATTGGGATGTGCATCACGGTAATGGGACACAAGCAATTGTGGAGATGAACCCCCAAATTGCTTATTGTTCGCTGCATCAATATCCCTGCTACCCAGGTACTGGTAAAGCCACAGAAAGAGGTTTTCATAAAAATGTTCTCAATGTACCCATACCACCAGGTAACGATATTGGAGTATATGAACCTATTTTTACCAAAAAGGTTGTACCCTTTGTGTCAGACTTTCAACCAGATTTATTGATTGTTAGTGCTGGTTATGATGCTAATGCTGCTGATCCACTAGCAATGATTAATCTGCAACCTCAAGATTACGGTATTTTTACCAACTATTGTTTGGGCATAACTCGGCGGATTTTATTTGGGTTAGAAGGTGGCTATGATTTGCTAGCACTTTCTCAATCTGTGGTAGCAACTATCAGTCAATGTCTAGTTTGAAAATGGGTGTGGAGGTGTAAGGGTGTAGGGGTGTAAGGGAAGAGAAATTTTAGTCCTTGATTGTGAACTTTGTTGTTAAATTTGGCAGGGAAAATTCTTGGTTCAACAAATAATTACAAAAACAGTTTAAGTAAATTTGTTGAATGTATTTTTTACATTTACTTACTCTCAACTGTATGGCTTCATAAAAGATTGGCAAAGTTTATTCAAATCTTTCAAAAGAAAAATAGTTAGGCATCTCGCTAAAGACCTAAAGTTTTGTTAAGATGCATATGCTGGTACTTTAAAGACCGAAAATCAGCGATCAGGGTGTGAAAGAACAAATAGTACTAGCACAACAGAGTTAAACAGAGCAAAGCTATGACCACCTACATTTTCTTCGACGAAGCCCTCCACATGCTTGTAAATGCCTTTTTAATATCAGTAGCTCTGCTAATTACAGCTTCTGGTATTGGTTTGGCAGTAATTGAAACAATAGAAAAAACAGGCGATCGCCAAATCTCCCCCAAGCAGTTTCGCTAACCACAAGCTAAAAATTTAACTAATTGTCGAAAACCATTGAGTGTCGTGTTCGCAAGACAAAAATCCTGGGAACACTAAGGGCAAGAGTCTCAGCAAGTCTCATTAGCTACAAAAAAACTGACAAAGTAGCCGTAAATATACTGAGCTTGAGACCAGAGCAAAGGAGCAAACTACAATGGGTTTATTCGACAAAATGTTCGGCACACAAAGCCAAATTCAAGACGCATTCAGTCCAGCAGAAGCATTTGCCGCCATTACTCTGGCAGCAACAGCCTCAGACGGTTATCTTTCTGAAGAGGAGGCGCGTGCTATCTCATCTACCCTGTCTCGAATGAGACTTTTCAGAAGTTATTCCAACGATGTCATTATCAGAATGTTTGACAAACTTCTGGGAATTCTGAGGCGTGAGGGTATTGATGTTTTGTTTAATGCTGCAAAGGAGTCTTTACCAGATGATTTGCGGGAAGCGGCTTTTGCTGTAGCAACAGATTTAGTATTAGCCGATGGAGTTGTTTCTCAGGAAGAACGAGACTTTTTGAATGATTTATATCAAGCTTTGGGCATCTCCTGTGATATCGCCACACAAATAGTACAAGTGATGTTGATTAAAAACAGGGGATAATTTCAGCCATCCAACATCATTGTCTCAATAACAGAACAGGGGATGCGAACGATTTCTACGGTTTCTCCAAAAAATGACTACAAATGTTCTTGTCTAGTAGTAAGCACAAAGCGTGCTTACTGTGAACCATGTGTTGTACCAGACGTGCCATGGCACGTCTGGTACTCTTTTAAAAATTGGTATTATTCATTAATCTCAGTTTTGAGAGTGTTTTTGAGCGATCGCTCGAAATAACTCATCTTACCTTTACCTACACATCAACAGGATGCTGACCATAAAAAGGAAGTGCTTCTGACCAATGGAGACGCTTTCCTGTTTGCCAGTCTAAATACGCTAGCTGCAAAATACTTGTCACTGTTGCAGCTAATTCTGATTTTGCTTCAATCAGCTGAACATCGCTATTCCAGGATTCTAACTTTTTCTGCCATGCCTCTGGTGTCAATACAGTATCTGGTACCAAGGCTTTTAATCCTAAACCATCAAGTGCAGGTTGATAGATAGCAGCAAAAATTTGACCCCTTTGTGCTGGCATTTGCACAGCAATCACACTTGTGCTTGCTTGTGAGAAAGCTACCGCCGCCAATGTGGAGATAGCAAATACAGGAATATTTAACTGTTGTCCTAAAGTCCTAGCAGCAACTACTCCAATACGAGTTCCAGTAAAACCACCCGGCCCTCTAGCTACAGCAATAAAAGCCAAGTCTCCCCAAGTTTGGGGTTGGATAAATTGTATTAAGTGTTGATGCATGAGACTGGATAATTCACGCTCTAAATTCCAGATACCAGAACGTGCATCTCCAGCAAAGTTACTGATTGCCAAACCCAATTCAGGAGTTGTGGAGTGCAGTGCTAACCCATATTTTTGGGAGTCGAGATGTTCCAATTCAGTAGACAAAGCTGATTTAAATACCAATTTTGCTAGAAATGACTGATTTATTCTAATCTGAAAATCAGGCAGAAGGCAGTCCCGACGAAACAAGTTTCCCAGGCACCGACAACAAAAAGCATAATTATATATGTAAAGTTTATTTGCGTTCTTTAGTTATGCCAAAAGCAATTTGGAATGGTGCTGTTCTAGCTGAAAGTAATGATACTGTTGTTGTGGAAGGCAACCATTACTTTCCCCCTGACTCGATTAATAAAGAGTACTTCAAAGAGAGTGACACTCATACCACTTGTCCTTGGAAAGGTGTTGCTAGTTACTACAGCGTTGAAGTTGATGGACAAGTTAATAAAGATGCAGCTTGGTACTATCCCACTACTAAAGAGAAAGCAAAACAGATTGAGGGTTATGTTGCTTTCTGGCGGGGTGTGAAAGTCGAATCTTAGTATAATAATGACACCAGCTACTTAAGTTGGTGTCATCGAATTTATTCTTGATTTGTAAAATTAACTTTTAAAAAATATTTCAGTAGGTTTAAAAAATCGCCCAATAAAGCTACGAGCAAAGATGTGATGTTGAGAACGATAAACTTGGAAAGCTCGTTGTTTTTTTTCTAGTACAGATTTGATAGATACCACATAAGACTGACCGAGCTTTTCTAAATTTAGCCGAAAAAGCAGCAGTGGCATTCCCCAAAATAACCAAACTGTATATTGAAAAAGTTGAGCTTTGATTCCAGACTTGTTGAGTGCATCTTTTACCAAATCATAAGTAGCCTCATGGTCTGGGTGTTTATCTTTTTGATGAGGAACATAGATTTCCTCTGGTTGAAAGGACTGCAATATTTGCACTAACTGATTAATAGTATGCAGTTGCTGCTCATCAGATATTTGCCGTAATTCACCATCGGGTTGGTCGATAAAGTATATGTCTGATGATGCGACACCCAATATATTTAATGCTTCTTGGGCTTCTTGCTTGCGGACTTGAACTATATCCTCGGGTTTAATGTCTAAGTATGATTTATGCCCATCGGTGATAAAAACAACTTTAACCGGAACTCCAAGTTCACGTTTAAGAGCTATTAAGCCACCACAGCCTAAAGTTTCATCATCTTGGTGGGGAGAAAACACCAATGTTGATTTTTGAGTTACTGTTAACGGTTGACTTTTTTGAGGTAAAATCCAATCAAATAATATTTCTGCTTGAATAAATTGCAATATATTTGATAGCTTTCCTTGTAGAAAAGAAATTTTTTGTAGGTACATAATACAGATTAAGTAAAAGATTAGTTTTCAGGAAGATACAGTAGAGATTTAGTATACCTAAACCTCTACTCATTGAATTTGAAGTCTATTCAAAGTTTTCGCAACACAGCTAGGGATAATTAAAATTCTGTTTATAATATTGAAATTTGAGGGAGATCTAGATTGGTAAATATTGATACTTAATACAACCCCACAATTGCCCTCCCCGCCAAGCCAAACTCATTAACCATTTAGCTAAACTTTCTTTGTCACGGATTTGCAAAAGTAGAATTTGTATGGTCAAGGTGAATGAGGTTTTTAAAAAAGTTTTCCATGACACCATTTGAGGCATACCAAGTGGTCGGTGTTTTTTATACACTAAAATTACGCCTTTACCTACAGCCCAACTGCGACGATATATACTAGCTAAATTACCACGTAAGCGGATATAAGCGATCGCATCCGGGACGTAGTGAAGTTTAGTTCCTACATAGTAAGCTCTCCAGCAATAATCTACATCTTCGCTTTGGTATAAGGCTTCATCAAAACCACCAATTTTTTCATGAATGGCACGTTTGATACCCAAATTGCCGCTACCTGCAAACGGCAGGTAGTAGGTGTTTTCCATGATCCCAGTACCATTTTCCAGTTGATAACACTTTACTACCCAAGTATCACTTAGCTTGTTGTAATCATTATGACCAGTAACAAAGTCGTTTTTTGCAAGTGCTTCCCCCATGGCTGCTAACCATCCAGGTGCAACCTCATCATCAGCATCAACAAATAATAGTGACTCTCCTTGGGCAGCTTTTGCACCAATATTACGAGCATGTGACGCACCTTTGCGGTCAGATGCATCGACAATACGGAGATTGGCTATGCGTGTTTGATATTGTTCTACTATGGATGCTGTATTGTCAGTGGAACCATTATCAGCAATGATCACTTCCCACGGCTGTGACCATTGTTGATTTGCTAGTGCTTCCAGTTGCACACCTATAGTCTCTGCTGCATTCAAACACGGTATAATTACGCTTACTTTCATCATAACGTAGTGGTCTCTTCAATTGACATCTTAATAGATAAAAATCTACCTAAAGCTAGTTGATATTTATTCATGCCTACCTACATTCCTAGCAAAATAAGGAGGCTTTAAAAATGCCTATATTGGTAGATATCCATACTTAATACAACCACGTAGTTGTCCTCCCCGCCAAGCAAAACTCATTAACCATCTAGCGAAACTTTCTCTATTACGGATTTGTAGAGACAAAAGTTGCAAAATCAAAATGACTGGAGTTTTCACAAAAACTTTCCAAGGCATTAATTGTGGCATACCCGATCTTCTATGCTTTTTATATAGCAATGCCTCACAAGTACCCATAATCCAAGCTCTTTTATAGAGTCCTTTTAAGTTAGTGCGTAGCCGGATATGAGCGATCGCTTCTGGTGTGTAATGAAGTTTTGCACCTGCTTGTTGCGCTCTCCAACAGTAGTCCACATCTTCTAATTGCAGTAGCGTTTCATCAAAGCCATTGATTGTATTGTGGAGCGAACGCTTAATTCCTAAATTACCACCACCAGCAAAGGGTAAGTATTGACCTTCTACAATTCCTCCACTATCTTCTTCCAGCTGATGCCATTTTACGACTTGAAGATGATTCAGTTTTTTGTGTTCGTGTTTCCCAGCGACGAAATCACATTTGGCAAGTGCTTCACCCATCGCTGCTAACCATCCAGGTGCAACTTCATCATCAGCATCAATAAATACTAATGATTCACCATTGGCAACTTTGGCTGCTAAATTGCGAGCATGAGCAGCTCCTTTGCGGTCAGATGCATCAATGATGCGGAGATTACGTAAACGTGTTTGATATTCTTTGATTATTGAGACCGTATTGTCAGTGGAACCATTCTCAGCAATGATCACTTCCCACGGCTGTAACCATTCTTGAGTTGCAAGTGCTTCCAGTTGAACACCTATAGTCTCTGCTGCATTTAAACACGGTATAATAATGCTTATTTTCATGGTTAATAAACAAAATGTCAGGAAATAACAACAGTTTCAAATATATATATAAGTAATTACTTCTGAGGAAGCCAGAATAGATCGTTATATTAGACAAATTTTACGAATTCTATAAAAAACTAATTGAATATCAAGAACTAGTAAATTAAGTTATTTAGATAAGTAATCTTATATAATCAACATCAAAATTTTATACATTCAAGAATAACCTTGTTACTTTTTCTGCTGTTTTTGAAGCAAGTGTTAAGTTAATTTTAAGTATTCCTATTCTGAAGTAGAGATAGTTAAGTAGAGATAGAAATTTATCTCCTAAGAAGGATGATCTAACATCGAACTTAGATCTTGCACCAGCTTTTCAGAGCGCCAAGAAATAAATTTCTTGGCTCATAGCTAAAGTCAGATTCATCTGACTGCAACAAGATTTTAGTCTGTTGAAACGGACGTATGCTATTAGGGTTGAGAATTCATTCTCTGGTGGTCGGGTAGGTGCAAGATTTGAGCAAACGAAAATATCGAATAATAGAAATATCTGCTAACGTTCCTGTAGTGGCCTAATCTAGACAAGGGGATACGAAAAAGCATGTCTGTAGGCAATTCACAGCCACAATTGAAACGAGAGTTAGGGGTGTTTGGCGCTACTCTCATGGGACTAGGTTCCATTATTGGTACTGGTGTATTTGTTAGTATTGGAATTGCGGCTGGAATAGCTGGCCCTGCGGTGATTTTAGCTGTGGCAATTGGGGCGATTGTCGCCATTTTTAATGGACTCAGCAGCGCCCAACTAGCAGCAAATCACCCCCTGAGTGGTGGTAGTTATGAATATGGTTATAAATATCTGACTCCTAGCTTCGGTTTTACGGCTGGCTGGATGTTTTTGGTGGCAAAGACAGCCTCTGCTGCTACTGCTGCTTTAGGTTTTGCTGCCTACTTATTAAATATTTTGGGTGTAAATTCTGGCTGGGTGGTTCCGACAGCTTTTTTGGCTGTGGTGGTCATGACACTGATTGTCTTAAATGGTATCCGCCGCTCAAATTTTGCCAATATCGCGATTGTATGCGTCACCCTTTTATCTTTAGGGTTTTTGATTGTGGCTTGTCTTCCCGGTGCTATTCAAGGAGGAAGTGAGAACTTTACACCTTTTTTTACAGGTTCGCTAGCTGATGTTCTCCATGCTAGCGCCCTGATGTTTGTTGCCTATACTGGCTATGGTCGCATTGCTACCCTGGGAGAAGAAGCGCGATCGCCAAGACAGACTATTCCTAAAGCGATGATAGTTTGTCTTGCGGTGACAATGCTGCTTTACATAGCAGTGGCGACAGTTACGATTGGGGCTGTGGGGGTAGATGTTTTAGCTGGTGCTATCCAGCAGACAAAGGCTGCGCCATTAGAGGTGGTAGCCCGGGATGTAACTGGTGTCGGCGGTGCGTTGGTGCTAGCCATTGGGGCAGTGACAGCGATGTTGGGTGTACTGCTGAACTTGATTCTGGGGTTATCCCGTGTATTGCTAGCGATGGGACGTCGCCACGACGCCCCCAGATTTTTAGCACGTTTGAACCAACAACAAACTACTCCCTATTGGGCTGTAATAGTAGTGGGAGTAGCGATCGCTCTACTTGTTTTAGTTGGGAATGTTAAGACCACATGGTCTTTTAGTGCTTTTAGCGTCCTGATTTACTACGCAATTACTAACTTGGCCGCTTTAAAACTGAGTTCCCAAGAACGACTATATCCTAGATGGATAGCTGTTCTGGGTCTTTTATCTTGCCTGTTCTTAGCATTTTGGGTAGAATCCTCCATCTGGCAAGTAGGTTTAGGATTGATTGTTGCTGGATTAATTTGGCACAAGGTAAGACAAGGGGAAAGGGTAATGGGTTAGTAGTTAGTAGGGGCGTAGACGCGCAAGCTGTGAACCAGTGCGGTGGTTGTTACTACCCCTCATACTCCCCACACTCCCCACCTCCCCATCACCCCACCGCCCCTAATCCCCAGAGGGGACCGGTGAGTTCCCCATCACCCCAATCCCCAATCCCATCACTTCACTTTAAATTTCTCCACAGTTGCTTCTAATTCCCGAGAAATTCCTACGGTTTCCTGCAATGATTGAGAAATACTACGTGAGGATTCGCTAGTAATTTCTGACACTTGAGAAATTTCTGTGATTAATTTAGTCACTGCTTGGGATGTTTCTACTTGAGAAACTGTCGCTTGGGAAATTGATTGGACTAACTCATCAATTTCACGAGAGACTGTCAGAATTTGATTGAGGGAGATTTTAGCATCTTCTACGATGCGAGAACCTTCGACTACCTGGGTAGTTCCCTGTTCCATTGCTTTGATCACTTCGTTAGTTTCTCGTTGAATATTTTCGACAATCTGCTTAATTTCTTGAGTGGCGTCAGAACAACGGGCTGCTAATTCACCCACTTCTGTTGCAACCACCGCAAAACCCCGGCTGCTTTCACCAGCCCTAGACGCTTCTAGCCCAGCGTTGACTGCTAGCAAGTTGGTTTGCACAGCAATTTCGTTAATTAAAGAGACAATTCGAGAAATTTGTTGGGAAGAATCGCCAAGACGTTTGACTTTTTTGGTTGTGTCGTCAATTGTGGAGTGCAAGTTAGAGATTTTTTCTACTGTCAAATCCATTGCTATCTCGCCTTTTTGAGCAGTACGAGAAGCTGTATGAGCAATTTGAGCGGCTTTTTGAGCATTATTTGCTACATCTGCAATGGAAAGTGTCATGCGTTCGACACTATCGAGGGTACGGTTAATTTCCACTGCTTGTTTGATGGCTTCTTTAGCGAGTTGGCGAATTGCACTTTCGTTTTTTCCAAGGGCTGTATTCACCTGAATTGCCGATGTTTTTACTTTGGTGACTATTTCTCTGAGGTTCTCAACTATGCAGTTGAAGAAGTCTGCAACTGTACCAATTTCCCCGTGGGTAACTTCTGCATACACCGTTAAATCACCTTTGGACGCGCCTTCGACTTCTCGCAGTAGTTTAATGATTTGCTGTTGCAATGCTTCTTTTTGTTGGCTTTGTTCGATTGCGAGTAATTCTGCACGTGAACGGGCTTTTTCGGAGTGTTCCAACACGTATGCTTGTTCTAATGCATAACCAATGGGAATTGCTACTTGCTTAAACAAATCGATTTCTGATTCTTGCCATTGGCGGGGACTAGAACACTGATGAGCTATCAGTAAACCATATAGCTTATTGTTGAGCAAAATCGGTGCGACTAAATTTGCTTTGACTGCAAAGGCTTCTAGTTGAGCAATGTGACATTCGGTTAAACCTACTTCATAAATATTTTCTATTGCTTGGACACGACCTTTTTGATATTTGTCAATGTAGTCTTTTGCAAAACAAGGATCTGCAATCTCTGCACCCAAAGCGCTTGGCCATTCATCATCAACGCACTCAGCGACGATTGTTCCTACCCAATTTTCATCAAAGCGGTAGACAACGACTCTATCTACTTTGATGACTTCTCGCATGGTTGTGACTGCTACGTTCAAAATTTGGGCAGTGTTGAGCAATCCGCGAATCCGCAAATTGATACTATTGACTTGTTTAGCAATCTTGCCTTCATTTTCTTGCTGGTAAGCTTTTTGAGTAATTGTTTCTGCCATTTGATTAAAAGCTACAGCTAATTGCCCTACTTCGTCGTTTGTGTAAATCCTGACTCTAGCCAAGTGATCGCCATGAGTAAATTTTTGGATTGCGTCTTTGAGTTTTTCTATTTGTTGAACAGTAGTCCGCTTAAATATATACGTCCAAATTCCAATCACAATTAAAGCCAAAACTGCTGCTAGGGCGTAGTGCAATCGATTTTGTCGAAGTAAAGTTTGCAGTTCAGTTTCTTTTGTAATCTGCACTAAAATAGCCACAGGCTGACCCGTAACTACAGGGGTATTTCCTTTAGCTGTGGTAACAGTGATGTTGGGAATTGCTTTTGCTGCGATCGCGTAAGGTTGTTGATCAATAGTTATTTCACCAGTTACAATTTCACCTGAATGTACTGCTGCTTGTGCAAGTATTGATTTCTCAGGTAAATCTAGATTTGGTGTAGCTTTAGTTATGTCTGTTTCATCACTTTTAGCCAGGGTTGTAGCGAGAACAAATTCCCCTGCTCCTTTATTCATGTAAACTGCACTATAACCATTATCTGTTGCTTCTTGGGTTGGCTGTGCGTTGTCTTCGTTTTCGTTCACTATATCCCCAGCCACTAAAACTCCAATAACTTGATTATTTTCTCGGGATTTTACAGGAGTTAAAGTGTAATTAATCAGAGCATCTTGATTAGATAAATCACTGCTGTTCAAAGGCACTTGTTGACTTAATTCTGAGGAGTTAATTACAGCGTGAGCTTGAATTTGTCGAGTATTTTTTAATACCTGACTGACTAAGCCTTGGGGATCAAAAACATTCCCTTGATGATTAGAGTTGCTATGAGCAATTATCCGTCTATCCACACTAACTAGGGCCAGATATTCAACATTTAAATTCTCAGCTTCATTTTTGAGAATTTGTCTAACTCTGGCGTTGTGATTTTGTTTAGACTGATTAAACTGATTGTCTAATAAATTAGGTTTAGCCGCATTAATGATAGCAGGATTATTTGCCTGACTGCGCAAATTAAAGTTGACTTGATTTAATTTGAGATGATAATTTAAATCTGCAATACTGAGTTCTGACATTGCCTGTTTAAGTGATTGGCTTTGAAAACTGCGATTAATTATTACAGTCGAGCTAATACCCAACCCCACAATCAGACTGAACTGAGACAAAATTAAAACTGTCAAATTCTTACTGCTGACTGGCAGACTTACAAATCGGTGCCATAAGGATTTTTTTACTCTTGGGGTAGCTGTTGCATTTGTTTGTCTGGTTTTAAAAATATGTTGGTAATTACTGTGATCAATTTTCAGCATCGCTCGTGTTTCTCAAGTAAACTATCACTACATTAATATGTCACAACAATGGCTACATTTTGATTAATTGTCTTTTCTGCGCTGTGATTAGAGTTACGGCGTACACCTGCTTTGCGTTGGTTGTTGCACTAGGCGTCCGGCTGACCGTCGCCTAGTGCTTTTTCACTGTTTAGAACAGTGGCGAATTGGAATATCGATCGCAAATTCTGTACCTTGCCCTAGAGTAGATTGGCAGGAGAGTGTACCCTTATGACCATCGGTGATGATTTGGTAGCTAATAGATAAGCCCAAACCCGTACCTTTACCGATGGGTTTTGTTGTGAAGAAAGGGTTAAATAGACGCGATCGCACATCTTCACTCATGCCAATACCGTTGTCAGCAATGCAAATCCGAACCTGTTGTTCGGCAATCACACGGGTACTAATTTTGATTTGACTGGTGTAATTGTGTTCGGACGATCTTTGGTTGCTTTGTTCTTCTAAAGCATCAATTGCATTAGACAGAAGATTCATAAATACTTGATTCAACTGACCTGGATAGCAATCAACCAAAGGCAATTGACCGTAATCTTTAATGATTTGGATTGCCTGTCGATCTGGTTGTGCTTTGAGGCGGTGGCTTAAAATCATTAGTGTGCTGTCAATACCTGCATGAATGTCCACGGATTTGAACTCAGCTTCATCAAGCCGCGAGAATGTACGCAAAGATTGGACAATTTCCTGAATTCGTTCAGTACCAATTTGCATAGATGACAGTAAATTAGGTAAATCTTCTGTAATAAAATCTAGGTCAATCTTTTTCAGGTAAGTGCGTAATTCTGCGTCTGGTTCTGGATAGCGTTGTTGATAAAGACGAATCACCTCTAGTAATTGCTGGATATACTCTGTAGCATGGATAACATTGCCATAAATAAAGCTGATGGGATTATTGATCTCATGGGCAACACCAGCCACCAATTGTCCGAGACTAGACATTTTTTCAGTTTGCACCAGTTGGGTTTGGGTCTGTTTTAGGTCTTCTAGGGTTTTAGTTAACTGCTGAGTTCGTGATTGAGTTTGTTCCAAGAGTTCTGCTTGTTGAATAGCAACCCCTAATTGATCTGAGGTTTGCATCACTAAAGCAATGTCTATATCTTTCCATTGGCGAGGGCCAGAATTTTGGTAAACTGCCAGTAATCCCCATAAATTCTCTGCTTGGAAAATGGGAACAATTACGTACGCTCGGCACTGGAATTGTTGCAGCACTGCTCGATAGCAGTCTGGAAAGTTCATAGCATCAACATCATCAACCCGTTTGACTGCACGACTTTGGCTAAAATCTCCTCCTTGGGTTTCCTGGAGATAGATGTCAATGTTGGGGACAGGCGCATCTATAAAGCTACTGACAATACAGCGATCGCTTCGTGATATGTAAGTTTGGATATGTTTATTAGTGGTTTGGACTTGCCGGAGGCTAGTCCAATTCTCTCCAACAGCCTCGGCAACAAAGCCACCACTCCAGTCTGGATTGAACTGATAGATCACTACACGATCAACTTGCAACAGCCGATACACTTCTTCGGTCGCAGTTTGGAAAATTTCACCTAGTTTGAGCGAAGCGCGAATTTTAGCAATTCCGTTGGAAAGAGCTTGTTGTTGTTCTAACAGATGTTGTAGTTCTGCTGTGCGTTCTTCTACCTGTCGTTCCAGATTAGCATTGAGCGATTGCACTTGGCTATATAGGCGATATTGCTGTACTGCCATGACTAAATGGCCCGCAATCACCTCAGCGAGTTTCTTCTCATTTTCAGTCCAGGGTTTTGCTTGTCCACGCCTGAGTTCTCGCCAAGTCTCAAATGAGATTTGCGCTATGATTTGCCGGGTGTCGTTGTCACAACGCCCTGCCCATAACCTTTCTGTTGCAATTTCATTGCGGAAAATAGTCAGACAGCCAATCGCTTGCTTACCATAGCGTAAGGGGACAATCAACAAACCTCGGACTTGGGTGGACGCAAAGGAAGTGACAATCGTGCGAAAGATGGATTCTTGGTAAATGTCGTTAATTGCCCAGCAGTTAGGATTGGGGCGTTCACTCCCAGACAGGTACATTGACTGCATCTGCTGTGCTGACCACAGTTCTTGCCCCGAATCTTGAGTTGCTGCAACTTTGCAAATCTCCTGACCAGGCGATCGCAGATATTGTTGCCAGAGCAAATGTTGTTCAATTTGTCGTCCACCACCGTTGACTAGTTCGGTGGGCTGTTCACCATACACGTAAAATTGATCAACTTGATTAGGTGTTTGAGACATGAGATATAGTCGTCCACCGGATGCTTGAAAAATTTCCACCACTGTTTCCAAAGCAGCCTGGAGTTGCACAGTTGGCAAGCGGTGTAACACAGTGGTCAGTTGATTGATTTTGGCTTCTCTTTCTGCTTGTTCGCGCATTTGGCTCAGCAAAGTTGATTGAGCGATCGCCACTTCAACTTGATCGGTAACAGCTTGAATAAATTGCAGTTCAACTTCGCTGACATGACGTTGCTGGGAGTGATGTGACACCAACAGACCCCAGAGGCGATGATCATGCACAATAGGGACTACGACTGATGAGCGCACCCCCATTGCTGTTAAATATTCCACATGACAAGGATCAACAGGACGATAGCGCAACTGCTGTTCTGGTTCTGGTGTGGTGGATTGGTTTAGATATTCTATTAAGCCCATGCCTGTTGTCGTTTGGGTAACTATATCGACAACAACACGCTGACGCGATTTGATGAAGAGTTCGCGCGCATAGGGCGGAATATCATCAGCTGGAAAATTCAAACCCAAAAGTGAAGGTAGGCGATCGCCATGAATTGATTCGGCGATCACCTCACCACTACCATCAGCATGAAATCGATAAATTTTGACGCGATCTGTTTCTAATAGCGATCGCACTTCTGCCGCAGTCGTTTCTAGAATTTCCTGTAACTCCAGTGACTGGCGAATCCGTAATGTGATTCGATGTAGCAAATCTTGACGGTGCTGCGATTCTACGGGGGATTGGGTCTCATTTGTACTTAGCATAGGTTCCTAGTTGCAATCAGTCTTACACATAAGATTCCCTATGCTGATGTTTCAATAACATCTGAGTAGACAAAAAAGTAGTACTCCACTCAAAGCTTTAGTTGCATACAGATAATCAGCAGCGCCTAGTTCCTTAGTCTCAAATCTCAATGCTTATTATGGATATTTAGTCAATAATTTTTTGTAGCTTTTCCTGTATACGTAAGTATATTTAAGATTCATAACAAATAGCTATATGGTTTTAATTAGCGAGATGATGAAAATACTAAATACATAGTGTCTCAAAATGCTTAATAATCATTAATCAAAATTGTCTGACAGATTTTATAAATCAGACGTTTAGAATCAGTCACATAACTTGACAATAGTTTTAATTATACATCTTTTCAAAGCAAGCTCAAGAGGAGGCAGTACGCTCTTAGGAAAATCCTCCAGTGCAGCTGGTATTAAAGGAATAGTTTGCCAGGAATGATTTTTCTTGTTTGGCTTCACCATAAAAGAGTTTAATCATAGATTTTACGAGTTATCTATTACACTATCTTTTAAAGACAAACTTGTTCAATCAATCAAGTTTGCACCGGAAACAAGTTACAGGCGATCGCTTCTCAAAACAAACAGAGTTACTGAATCTGGGGTTAGCAGTGCAACAGGACAACATCAAAGAATCTAATTCTCCTCACCCATCTATTGTGAAATTGAGTTGGGTTCACCAAGATTTAGTGCATTTGCGACCTTTTATTCGCAGCACCGTCAAATTATTCAAGTTAGCAGACAAAGCTAGTTGCCCAGAAATATTAGTACAAGAGGTGCTGGCGTGGACAGGCGCTCAACCATTTCTGACGCAAAAGGTTTGTCAATTGCTTTGTGAGTATGAAAGTTTTATTGTTGCTGGTGAAGAAGCAATCGTAGTTGAGCAATTAGTACAAAATCACTTGATTGCAAATTGGCAAACTCAGGTAGCTGCTGAGCATTTACAGACAATTCAAGATGGTTTGATTGCTAATTCCAGATGTGACTCGATATGGCTGTTAAGGTTGTATCAGCAAATTTTGCAACAAGGAGAATTACCAGTACAGGACAGTCCAATTCAAACAGAGTTATTGAATTTAGGATTAGTAGCTAAACAAGAAAATAAATTAAGGATATCGAACCGCATCTACGAATCTGTTTTTAATTTGAATTGGGTTGAACATGAATTAGGGCGTTTGCGACCTATTATTTACAACACCACCAAATTATTTGAACTAGATGAAAAAGCAACTCATCCAGATATTGTACTGGAACAAGTATTGTTGTGGACAAACGCTCAACCTTTCCTAACCCAAAAGGTTTGTCAATTGCTTTGTGAACATGAAAGTTTTATTGCCACCGGTGAAGAAGCAATCGTAGTTGAGCAGTTAGTACAAAATCACTTGATTGCAAGTTGGCAAACTCAGATAGCTGCTGAACATTTGCAAGTAATTCAGGAAAGTTTAGTCAAAAATCAATTCTGCGATCCTATTCAACTGCTTAAATTGTATCAGCAAATATTACAATATCCAGAGTTACCAATTCAAAACTATCCAGTTGAAACAGAATTATTAAATATAGGATTAGTAGTTAAACAAGAAGATAAATTAAAAGTAGCCAACCGCATTTACCAATATGTGTTTAATTTGGATTGGGTAAATCAACAACTAGAACGGTTACAACCTTTAATTCAAAATTCAATTAAAGTTTTTCAGCTAAATGAAAAAGCTAGTTGCCCAGAAATATTAATGCAACAGGTGCTGTCGTGGACAGGCGCTCAACCTTTCCTGACTCAAAAAGTTTGTCAATTACTGTGTGAGTATGAAAGTTTTATTGGTGCTGGTGAAGAAGCAGTTGTAGTTGAACAGTTGGTACAAAATCACTTGATTGCAAATTGGCAAACTCAGATAGCTGCTGAACATTTACAGATAATTCACGATGGTTTGATTGCGAATCCCAGATGTGACTCAATATGGCTGTTGAGGTTGTATCAACGAATTTTGCAACAAGGAGAATTACCAGTACAGGACAGTCCAATTCAAACAGAGTTATTAAATTTAGGCTTAGTTGTTGAGCAAGAAAATAAATTAAAGACATCGAACCACATCTACAAATCTGTTTTTAATTTAAGCTGGGTTGACCAACAATTAGCAAACATGCTGGAAATTACACCCCCAAGCAGATCTAGAATGACTTCTGACAACTTATTTCCAGGATCTATACTTAAGGCCAAAAATTTAATTTTTCAACCAAGAGTTTTAATATTTAGAGGCATTTGGATTTTACTAGCAATACTTGGATTCAGCGCCCTTTGCTGGAGTTTTTATAAAAATATAGAAGTAAACATTCTTTTTCAAGAAGGGAATAAACTCTTCAATCAAGGAGAATATAAAAAGGCGATCGCTAAATTCGACAAACTTCTCAACATCGATAGCAATTACTATCAAGCTTGGACTAACCGAGGTTATGCACTCGCTGGTTTGCAAGAATATAACAAGATGTTAGAGTCCTGCTCGACAGCTACGATTATAGAACCAAAAGCTGTGTATGCTTGGAATTGTCAAGGAGAAGCGCTTTATAATCTCCAGCAATACTATGAGGCTATCTCTGCTTTTGATACAGCGATCGCTCTTGACACAAAAGACCCGATATTTTGGATTAATAAAACCGAATCATTATTAGTATTAAAACAAATTGATACAGCACTGATCACTATTGATGAAGCGATCAACCTTTTGCAAAAAATGCAAAAAGCTAATCCGCAACAAAATATTACTAGAGAATTAACAATTGCTTTTAGCCACAAAGGTAAGGTGCTATGGCAAAAAAAACAATATACAGAAGCTCTTGCAGCTTTTGATCAGGCTTTAATCAACGATCCACAATATTTTACTGCTTTGCGGGGTCGAGGTTTAGCACTTCAAGGTTTAAAGCAATATGAACAAGCGATCGCTCAATTTCAGCAGATGCTAAATGAATCTTCTTTGACAGATACTCAAAAAGCAGAAACTTTGTATTACATGGGACAGACTCATTGTCATTTGTCCCAATTTTCAGACGGAATTGTTGCTTTAGAAGCAGCCCTCAAACTTAAACCAGACTACCAAGCAGCAGAAGAAGCAAAAGTTAGATGTAGTAGATGATCAAAGGAAAGGGAGTGAAGGGGGACATATCAATTCAAAATTCAAAATTCAAAATTGGGAAGGGGGACAAGGAGGACAAAGCAGACAAGGAGGACTCATACTAACAAAATGTTTGTAGGCTATGGTCATTTATCAGTCCTTCTGCCCTCTTTGTGCCCCGCCAGCACTACCAGCAAGGTCAACACTAAGACACTCAGATAAAACCTAGCTTCTTAACTGAGATCATAATTCGTTTTATATCCACTTTTAAAGAGCTAGTTCTAAATATGTGGCAATTTTAAAATGGTAAAAACGGAATCAATTTCTTCTTCTTCGACAACTTGATATCAGAATAGATTCGACTTACAGTTCTAGAATCGGGAGGATTGGGTTGTTTAAAATCACTACCAAGCATTTCGTACAAAGCTTGGGAAGCATTAACCTTTTGATTGAGAGAAAATAATACTTGAGCGCTGTAATGACTGCAACCAATACCCCTGCGCTCCACAGCACAAATTACAGGTTGAGCATTTAATTTGTCATTGGTTAAGTAATTGGCACGTCCACCTGTGTAAAGTTTTTGCAAAGTTTTAGCCGCATTTTCACAGTTTTTTAAAGCTTCTTGGGATGAGAAATACTGAGACGGAAAACTTAGAATTGTCAAATCTCTTGCATTTTCTTGATCAGCAAAATTAACAATGACTGTTGGTACACCAGTATTTGCTTGGCAAGTGATATTTGTGGTAGATGTGACTTGATTAGGTTGAGCAACAGCTTCTAGAACTGGAGATGCAAAGACAGAAGCCATCCCTAGCATAGTGACCCAACGTAGGGTTTTGTTCATAAAGTTACTTCCTTTGTTGACCAAATTTTAAGTCTTAATATACTATTTTTTAGTTAAATTTACTTAAGCTTTACATAAAAAGAGAACTTAAGTAAGTTTCAATAAAGTTCATCTGTTAATTTTATTTATTTTTCAAGATGAAACAGATTGCTCAGCAAATTTTTGTTATTAGCAGTACTGTTATTTGCTGTATTTTTGCAAGCAGTATTAGTCAGGCACAAATTTCTCCGGATGGAACGCTGCCAACAAATGTAAATCAAATTAATAATGTCTTTGAAATTACTGGAGGAACACAAGCCGGTAGTAATTTATTCCATAGCTTTAGACAATTTTCTGTTCCTAATGGCAGTGAAGCTTTTTTTAACAATATTGGGAACATAAATATTGTCAATATTATCAATCGCGTCACTGGTGGCTCAGTTTCTAATATTGATGGATTAATTAAAGAAAATTACGGTGCAAATTTAATTTTGATTAATCCGAGTGGGATTAATTTTGGACCTAATGCTCAATTGAGTATAGGCGGCTCTTTTTTAGGAAGTACGGCTAGTAGCCTTAAGTTTGCAGATGGTACAGAATTTAGTGCTACAGATATTCAAAATTCTCCCTTATTAACAATTAGTGTTCCAGTCGGTTTGCAATTTGGACAAAATCCAGCAGCAATCAACGTCCAAGGTCAGGGTCATAATTTATCTGTTGAAAGTCAAATTTTCTCACCTTTTACGAGGGGGGAGACTGCTGGTTTGGAAGTACAGCCTGGTCAAACTTTAGCGTTGGTAGGGGGGGATATCACCTTAGATAGCGGTGTTCTCACAGCCGAAGGAGGACGGATAGAGTTAGGCAGTGTGGGCGGGAATTCTTTAGTTAGTCTTGTTGCTAATCCTGGTCAGACTTGGAGTTTGGGCTATCAAGGAGTGCCTAGTTTTAAAGATATTGAAATGCGATCGCGCGCAATCTTAGATACGAGTGGTACTGGTAGCGGTTCAATCCAATTACAAGGCAAAAACATCACGCTTCAAGATGGATCAGCCGTATTAATTCAAACTCAGGGAACAGAATCAGCAGGAAACATCGACATCAATGCATCCGAGTCTTTGCAACTGATTGGCACCACACCAGATGGGCAGATTTCTACTAACATATTCGCCGAAACAATTGGGGGCGGCAAAAGTGGGAATATTAACATAACCACCCCACGCTTAGTTGTTCGAGATGGAGCTGTTATATCTGCTGCTACCTACACTTCTGCACCAAGTGGTAATGTCACTGTAAATGCTCCTGAATTTGTAGAAGTAGTTGGGTACTCACCTGTAAACCCAAATCGTTTTAGTACTATTTCTGCTGCAACCTACGGTACTGGAAATGCGGGAACACTCACAGTCTCAACCAAACGCCTCACAGCAACAGATGGAGGAAACATCGCATCCATCACAGCCGGAACTGGTTCTGGTGGAAATGTAGTTGTGAATGCATCTGAATTGGTGGAACTAATCGGAGTAGCACCGTTAGTCTTTGCACCCAGTCAAATCACGGCTGGAACAGGAGGCCCAGGGCCAGCAGGTAACGTCACAATTAATACTCAGCGCTTGGTTGTCAAAGATGGAGGTAGAGTAGATGCTTCTACCTTGGCTAGTGGCCCTGCCGGAAGTATTACAATCAACGCCAAGGATTCTGTAGAACTTAGTGGTACAGTACCAGGTTCTGTCAATCCCAGTCTGATTATCTCCTCGGCAAACATCGTTGATCCTGCCTTGCAGCTTCTATTACGACTGCCTCCCATACCTTCTGGAGCCTCTGGTAACGTAACAATTAACACAGGCAAATTAAGTGTTACGGATGGCGCTCTTGTGACAGCAAGCAATCAAGGATCAGGAATATCCGGCAGCATCAAAATTAATGCTCAGTCTGTTTTTCTTGATCGTGGCGGTGGCATTACATCAGAATTAGGAGGAACCACCAGAGGAGGACAGCCTACTTTATTATCTCCTTTCACTGTCGGAGGTGATATGGGCGGAGATATTGATATTTCAGCCCAGCAGTTAATTCTTCAAGGAGGGGCTGGTATTTCCACTGCTAGCTTTACGAATGCAGCAGGTGGTAATGTCAATATGGATGTCTCAGGCTTAATGCAAGTAGACGGGTTTGCAGCTTTCAATCCGAGGGCGCTGAGTTTCCTCGGTAGTTCTGCGTTTGGTTCTGGACGCTCAGGAAATGTCAACATTTACACTGGGCAGTTAAGGGTTCTCAATGGGGCTAGGATAGGTGCTGGTACTTTTGGAACTGGTTCTAGCGGAGATATGACCATTAATGCTACACAATCAGTAGAAGTCATCGGCAAAGAACCAAGCCAATCAGTAGGTAGCTTAATTGGTGTTTCGACTCTGAATAGTGGTAACGGTGGCAACTTAACTATCAACACACCAAAACTGATCGTTCAAGATGGAGGCAGAGTTGATTCTTCCACTGTTGCCAGTGGTTCAGCGGGGAGTGTGACAATTAATGCCTCTGAATTTGTAGAGGTAGATGGTGTTTCCAGTTTGATCAGTGCTGGTGCAAATATTGAAAGTGAAATTGCTCGACAAATTTTTAGACTACCTCCTGTACCTAGTGGCTCCTCGGGAGACTTGATAATTAATACACCCCAGTTAAAAGTCACAAACAATGGAGAAGTGACAGCTAAGAATGAGGGAACAGGTAATGCGGGCAGTGTGAAGATTAATGCTCGTTCTACTTTTTTGGATCAGGGAGGTAGCATCACAGCCGCAACCACATCTGGTGAGGGTGGTAACATTTTCTTGCAAACAGAGTCCTTAGAAATGCTCCATGGTAGCCAGATATCTGCGGAAGCAGGCGGCAGTGGTAACGGCGGTAACATAACGATTACTGGCTTCAGTCCTACTGATTATGTTGTACTGCTAGAAGGTAGCAAAATTACTGCTAACGCATTTCAGGGTAGAGGAGGAAATATCAGTATTAATACACAAGCTCTGTTTGTTTGTCCAGAATGCCAGATTACTGCTAGTTCTCAGTTGGGAGTAGATGGTGAAGTAGAAATATTTACACCGGATACTAGTACAAATCAAGAAGTTCTTGACTTACCGCAAGAAATTGCGAAACCTGAAGAAGTGGTAGCACAAGTCTGTCCAGCAGAAAGAAAACAGGGACAGAGCGAGTTTATCATTACCGGGCGCGGAGGTTTACCACCCCGGCCAAGCGAACCACTCAGCAGTGAAGCAGTACTGAGTTTTGAGTCTTCCCCTAACCAAGCAGCAAAGTTTTCTGGTGCAGAAATCACTACCAACCCCAACCAAACCCAACAGTTACCACCAATTGCTAGAGGTTGGTATGTTAACTCCAAAGGTGCAGTCATTCTTACAGCAGCTACCCCCACACCTACCCCCTATGGTTCTGGATTAAGTTCATCGTCATGCTAATTAGAAAGAAGTCACTGGGGATACGGGAACGCAAAGACACAAAAATACAGGGACAAAAACTCTCTTCATCTACCACTCTTCCCCTACTTTCCCTACTTCCCCTATTACCTCTAATCCCCCTACTCTCCAATACATCTTCCGCCTGGGGACAACCAATTAATCCGGTGACACCAACACCAGAACAACCTAGTCCTACTCCCCTACCTCCTTTAGAAAAACCACTCCAGGTTCCACCGACAACACCACCAACCCCTGAGGAAATTCAGAATGTACCAGGGACAATTGTTGTGCAAAAGTTTGAGTTTATTGGTAGTACAGTTTTTAGTCAACAAGAGTTAGAGCAGGCGACGGCTGATTTTGTCGGTAAGCCGATCACTTTTGCAGAACTATTGCAAGCTGCGAACCAAGTCACGCAACTTTATCTTCAACAAGGGTACATCACCTCTGGAGCCTACATTCCCAGCCAAGAGATCCAATCGGGAATCGTCAAAATTCAGGTATTGGAAGGTAGTGTAGAAGACATCAAAGTCAACATTGTCAAAGGGCGGTTGCATCCCAATTACGTCCGCGATCGCATTGCTGTTGCTGGTTATAAACCACTAAATATTAATCGCCTGCAAGAAGCACTGCAATTGTTACAACTCAATCCCCGGATTGAAAGATTAAATGCCGAACTGACTGCTGGCACTAAACCCGGTACTAATTCACTAGAAGTAACAGTTGTCAGTGCAGACACCTTTAACACCCGTCTGATTCTAGATAATCATCGCAATCCCAGCATCGGCACTTTTGAGCGTGGTATAGACATCTCAGAAGCTAGTCTTTTGGGATTGGGAGATGAATTTACTTTTGGTTATCGCAACACCGATGGGAGCAACAGGTTTGAGGGTAGTTATACTTTCCCAGTCAATCCCCGTAATGGCACTGTCGGTTTCAACTACCGCATCACCAACAACAAAATCATCGAAGCACCTTTTGATGAATTGGATATTAAAGTCAACTCTCGCGAGTACGAATTCACCTTTCGTCAACCAGTTATTCAAAAAGCAACCCCCAAACTCAGTCAAGAACTTGCCCTTGGTTTTGGGTTTGCCAGACGGGAAACCAACTCCTCGATTCTTGGAGTAGACTTTCCTGTCTTCCCAGGCGCAGACAACGAAGGAGAAACCCGCATTTCAGAATTATCCTTCACTCAAGAATGGTTGCAACGTGGCAATCAAGCCGTCCTTGCTGCCAATTCAGAAATTAGCTTGGGTATCGGTGCTTTTAATGCCACTGTTGATGACGACGAGCCGGATAGCCAATTTTTAGTCTGGCGCGGACAAATGCTATACTTGCGCCGCCTGGCACAAGCAACACCCCCATCACCAATCAGTCCTACCCTGCTGGTGCGTTCCAGCGTGCAATTAGCCAGCGATTCTCTAGTTCCCATTGAGCAGTTTAGTATCGGCGGCCCCACAACCGTACGAGGCTACCGTCAAGATGCTTTAGTTACAGATAATGGCATTCTTGCCTCCGTAGAAGCACGTATACCCGTCTTCCAGCTACCAGAAGCCAAGGGAACTTTACAAATCGCACCATTTATTGATTTTGGCATCGGTTGGAACACAGGTAGAGACACTCCAGATTCAAATACCTTGGTGGGTTTAGGATTTGGTTTACTCTGGCAGATGGGAGAAAAATTTTCCGCTCGTTTGGACTGGGGTATTCCCTTAATCGATATTCCAAATTCGCGGGGAGACACCTGGCAAGAAAACGGCGTGTATTTTCAATTAGAATACAAACCATTTTGAATTATGAATTATGAATGATGAATTATGAAGGGTGAAATTAATGCATACAGATAATCCATCTGTGTGCATCGGTGTTCGATTTTTATAACCCGATTGAAATTTAAAAGCTTATGATTACCAGTAAATACCGTCGTCTCATAATCTTACTGATTTCAGCCCTATTTGGACTACTTTCCAGCTTAAGCCTGCCAGCTTGGTCGAATTCCCAATCAAATCAAGCGCTACAACTTGCACAGCAAGGTCAAAAAAGTTACAACGCCGGTAACTTTGATCAAGCAATCCAGCTTTGGCAAGCAGCTGCTAAAGCTTATCAGCAAATGGGTGATAAAGAAGGGATGACAAAGAGCTTAATCAATCAATCCCAAGCTTTGCAAGAATTAGGATTATATCCCAAAGCTTGTAAAACTCTACTCCAAGTATTTGCTGTTAATAACCCCACATGTAACCCAGCCCAAATAGACAAATTCCTCACAACTATTTCCCAACAACGAAATTCCCTTTCACTTACCCAAGCTACTGGTTTACGTAGTCTTGGTGAAGTTCTCCGTAAACAAGGGTTAATAGAAGCATCCCAAAAAGTTTTGCAATTAAGTTTAACAGTACTGGAGAAATCACCTCAGTCTGGTGCTGTGTTGTTAAGTTTGGGTAACACCGAACGGACTTTAGGCAATCAAATCCGCGATCGCTGGGATTATGAACAGATCACAGCAATTATTGATCAAAAGTCTCAGGACGCTGCTTTAGCACCATTACGGCAAGCTTTCCAATACTACAAACAAGCAGCCACAACATCAGCACCAGCAATCGTCAAAATTCAAGCCCAACTCAATCACTACAAGCTTCTACTGGAAAATCAAAGTTGGTGGCGAGAACAAACCAATCGACGTATTGCTTCTTGGTCGAGATTTGGTGAATCTAAGTTAATCGCACGCGCCAAAGATTTTTTGTCTGGCTTGGAACTAAAGCTGAGTCAGGATGTGCAAACTTTGCAAAGTCAAATTGAATCATCTTTAGTTAAAGTTCCTCCATCCCGTGCAACTATTTACGCTCAGATTCACTTTGCTGATATTCTGCTCAAAAATGAACAAGCAAATAAAGCTAAACCTGTTCTGGATACAGCACTGCAACAAGCACGTACTTTAAAAGACCAGCGTGCAGAAACTTATGTATTAGGCTATCTGGGGAAATTTTATGACCAACAAAGCAACTTAAGTGAGGCGATCGCACTCACTCAGCAAGCCTTGCTGTTATCGCAATCACAAAATTCTACAGGTGATAGTCGCGAAATTACGTACCTTTGGCAATCTCAATTAGGCAGGTTATTGCGAGAAAAGGGAGAAAACAAAGGAGCGATCGCAGCTTACACCGCAGCTTATAATACTCTCCAATCCCTGCGTAGCGATTTAAATGCCAACAATCGAGATGTGCAGTTTAATTTTGTTCAAGAGGTTAAACCTGTTTATTTGGAACTAGCAGATTTATTACTAAAATCAAAACTGAGTGAACGTGAACTTAATTCTCTAGTAGTTGCAAATCCAAATATTAACCAAGCAAAATATGAGCAAAACCAGCCAAAAAATCGCTTAGAATTTGCCCGCCGGGTGATAGAGTCTTGGCAATTAGCAGAACTTGATAACTTCTTTCAAGACCCCTGTTCTCAGGAAACAGATGTGGCAGTTCAGATTGATGATATCGACTCCCAAGCAGCCGTTATCTATCCGATTATTTTTAAAGACCGCTTAGAAATTATTCTTTCTTTACCAGGAAAAACTTTACAGCAAGCTACCATTCCTATCAGTGAAGAAAAAATTAATAACGCCCTTGATCAACTTTATGACTACTTAGATAATGTCACCATTAATAACTCTGCTCGCAACATTCTAGCCACTGCTAACCCAGATCCTGAAGAATTAAAAGAAAATATCCAAGCAATTTTACCAATATTAGGACAGCTTTATAACTGGTTAATTCAACCCATTGAAACACAGTTAAATGCGAATCAAATTAAAAATTTAGTCTTTGTGTTAAATGGCAGATTGCAAAGAGTGCCAATGGCAGCCCTCTATAACAATCAACAATATCTACTTGAGAAATATGGGATTGCTCTGGTTCCCAGTTTACAACTAATTGACACCAAATTACTCAAGCGACAAAATCTTAAAGTTTTAGCTGCTGGAGTGAGCAAACAAATTCAAATCCAAGGAGAAATTTTCCCGGCACTGGTAAATGTACCAAAAGAATTAGATGAAATCAAACAAGCTTTTCCAGCTTCTCAAAAACTTCTCAATCAAGAATTTACCGCTACAACAATTCAAAATGAACTCAAATCTAATTTTCCTGTTGTTCACCTCGCAACTCACGGGTTATTTAGTTCTAATCCTGAAAGGAATTTTATTATTACCGGAGATGGTAAAAGTATCAGTATTAATGAGTTGAGTACTTTATTAAAAGAACAAGAGAACAATTTAGAATTACTGGTGTTAAGTGCTTGTGAAACTGCCACTGGTGATGAAAGAGCTATGTTAGGTTTAGCAGGAACAGCTGTTCGTTCGGGCGCACGCAGTACTCTTGCTACTCTCTGGCCTGTGAGTGATGCTTCCACCGCTCAACTCATGGGTGAATTTTATCAAGAGTTGAAAAAACCAGGAGTGCAAAAATTAAGTGCTTTGAGAACAGCCCAATTATCACAACTTGAGTCTATTCGCAGTCAACCTTTATTCAAGCAATTGAAGTCTTTACCACCTCATCCTTATTTTTGGGCTTCTTACGTTTTGGTGGGAAATTGGCAATAAAGCTTAGTTAAGATCAAGATTCAGAACTAAAGCCCTGACTACCAAAATGAAGTGCAATCGCGCTTGGTGATAATATTTCACACACGATTTATTCTTTGGTAGATGATGAATATCAAATTAGCCAGTTTAGGAATGGCGATCGCATTCAATCCTCAACCTTTCCTTGGTTAAATCTGACTGCGGAGCAAATTTTTCAAGCTGGATTAGGAATCTGAATAAGATTTCTTTTCCCGTGAACCAGGAGACTGAGGGGGGTTCATTAGACTTTTGCAAAATGAAAATTTAACTCCTCCTACACCCCTACACCCATTTTTATGACAGATTTCATATAAAAACGAACACTGTCTTGAAAAGCTTTGATCGGAGGAAACCTCCACACCCTGACGGGAAGCCACTTCGTGTCTACAAACTTTTCGCAGATGAACACAGATGCACACCGATTAAGCTGCACTTAATCCAAATGAAAAGCGCTATAAAATCATCCCTGTTGCCTATTGCCTATTTTCAAAAATTCAATTCACCTTCAAACTACCTACTGTTTCCTGTAATTTTTGGGAAATTCTCGCTGTTTTTTGTATATACTCAGAAACTTGTACAGATGATTCACTAGTTGATTTTGAAGTATTAGCAACTTGTTTCATCAATTCGCTGACTGTTTGCGATGTCTGGACTCCGTAGACTGTGGCGGTGGAAATTGACTGTACTAAAGCATCTATTTGCCGTGAAACATCTAAGATTTGATTCAAATTATGTTTGGCATTTTCAACTATCTGTGTTCCCTTAGCAACGTGAGTCACTCCTTCTTGCATGGCTTCTACTACTTCGTTCGTTTCCTGTTGGATATTTTCAACAATTTCTGCTATTTCTTTGGTTGCTTGTGCTGAACGCGCTGCTAGTTCGCTAACTTCTTCGGCTACCACTAGAAAACCTTGACTTTCTTCACCCATGCGCGCTGCTTCAATACCTGCATTGATAGCTAATAAGTTGGTTTGCATGGAAATCTCATTAATTAATGCCACGACACGCGATATTTCTTGGGTAGATTGCCCCAAATGCTTAACTTTCTTAGCTGTTTTGCCCACGATTTCCCGCAAATTCAAGATGTTTTCCACTGTTGTATCCATCGCTTTTCCTGTTGTGGTAGCGGTGTTAGCGGCGGTATTGACAACTTGTGCAGCTTGCTGGGCGCTAGACGCTACTGCTTGCATCGCCACAGTCATTTGAGCGACAGCATCTAAAATGCGGCTAATTTCGGTAGTTTGTGTCAGTGCTTGTTGTGTCAGATGGCGGATTGTTGTTTGATTGCTACCAATCACCTCATCTAATTGCATGATTGAAACTTTTATTTTGATGATAATATCCCGTAAACTTTCAATAATAGAGTTAAAAAAGTCGGCAACTGTGCCTATTTCGCCTTCATTCACATCAACACGTATCGTCAAGTCACCTCGAACTACGCCTTCAACATCTTCAAGTAATTCTAAAATTTGCTTTTGTAGAGCGTGTTTATGTTGCTGTTCTTCCCAAGAAGATATTTGTGCGGTTTGATGACTTTGTTCGATTTGTTGAATTAGTTCTGCCTGTTCTAGAGCATAACCAATTTGAATAGCAACTTGTTTAAATAAATTAATTTCTCGATCTTGCCAATGGCGTTTATGGGAACACTGATGAGCTACCAAAAGACCATATAGTTTTCTATTAATAAAAACAGGTGTGAGTAGATATGCTTTGACTGCTTGGGATTCTAGTTGTTGGAGGTATGATTGACTGAAATTGTTTTCGTATATATCATCGACTATTTTCACAGAACCTATTTCTAACTCATCAGAATACTCTTCTCCAAAATAGGGAATAGCAATATTTTCTTCTAAAACTTTCGACCAAGAATCAGCAACTGATTCAGCAATGATATTACCTTGCCAATGTCCATTTAAACTATAAAAAAGTACGCGATCGCTTTGCAGGAAATCTCGTAGCTCTGATACTGCGGTATTGAGAATTTTTTCACTACTGAGTACCCTTCGTATATGGGTAGTGATTTGCTGGAGTTGCTGTGTGAATTTTGTATCGTTTTCTTGATTACGCAATTCTTCTGTGATAATATCTACCATTTGATTGAAACTAGCAGCTAGTTGACCAATTTCATCATTAGCGAAAACTTGAGCACGGATATGGCGATCGCCTGCGGTAAATTTTTGAGTGGTTTGCTGCAAATCGTAAACTGGTTTGGTGATGGAATGTCTCAAGATTAATGCCCAAATACCAATTAAAACGAAAGTTACAAAAACTAATACCGTTTGTAGTAACCAACTTTGTGTTAATAAGTTATTCAGAGATGCCTCAGAAGTTCCCCGTACTAAAATAGCTAGTGGTTGTGTATTATCAACAACTTTAGCCCTATCACCTTCTCCAACAATTGTATTAGGTAAAGCCTTAGCTGCCATAATATAGGTTTTATTACCCAAAACCATATGTTTAGTGACGATTGTTCCTGTATTAATCGCAACTGCTTCAGATAATAAAGATATACTTTCTGGAGGTAATTCTATTTGAGTTTTACTTTGATGCAAATTATTTGATTCTTCTTGTAGTTGGGAACCTACAAGGCTAAATTCTCCATGGGATTTATGTAGATAAATCCCATGATAACCTGCTGGAAATGCTTGTAGAGTTTCTTTAGCGATCGCATCTTGTTCATTCATGATATCACCAATCACCAAAGCGCCGATTACTGTTTTTGATTTGGGGTCTTTTACAGGCGTTATCAAATAGCGAATCAAAGCATCTTTTTTACCAAATTTATTTGATATAAGTGGATATTCTCGACTTAATTCTGACCCACTAATCATTCTAGTAGCTTTGATTGATTGAGAATTTTTTAAAACCTCTTTCACTAAATTGCTGAGGTGAAAATCTTCTCCTCGACGATTAGCGTTAGCATTAGCAATAATCTTCAAATCTTTACCAACTAAAGTTGCATACTCTACATTGAGAACCTGAGTTTTGTTTTTCAAAATTTGTTTAATTACTGTTTGCAATTTTTGATCTAAGCTTTCACCAGAATTATATAAATTAAGTGCTGTAATTATAGCTACATTTTCTGATTGGCTGCGTAAGCCAGAACTCATTTGATTAAATTTGACATGATAATTCAAATCACTAACTGCTAACTCTGATTTAGTTTGTTCAATTAATTGAGTCTGCAAACTTTGATTAATAAATAATTTTGTACCAAAAGCTATACCTAAAACCGAAACAAGTTCACAGCTAATTAAAGCAATTAAATGTTTACGATTAAGAGTCAGATTAAAAAACCATTTAAATAAATATTTATAGTTTTGCAGAGAGTTAGTAATATTTAATTTGCTTGATTTTGAAACTCTAGAACTATCAATCATTAGCTGAGATGGAGATAGAGGAAATGATGAATTGGGATTTTTACTTTTGTTAGTAGTATTAAATGGATAACTCATAAGTAATTTTCTGGATTATTAATTCAAATCAATAATTAGTAGACACATTTAAATATAAAACTTTTAGATGGACTCCCCTGTTTGCTTACAGTATGGCTGTCTATTTTGCTTTCTACTGATCAACTTTAGAGAATAATCCAGATAAAAGCCTTGTGTACTTAGATACTAGTAACGCTTAGCTTTGAGTATAATTTATATCATTTTTTAGATTTTAGGCAATAGACAAAAACCCCATAAAATACTCTGTTTGCAGAATATTCTTGAGGTTATTACTGGTAGTAAAGCAGACACAATATTATAACAATATGTTGTAAATATTAATTAGGGCGATATTATACAAATTCTAGTTTGAGGGTAATACCAATTCGCCAAAAGAATGCGACAGATAGGCCATCTTGTAGAGACGCGATTCATCGCGTCTTTATCCAAAGGATGTGTTGCAATCATTAATTGAATTGGTATAATTGTGTGCCAAAGAATAGAAAACATTGGAATTATTGTTGTAGGAGCCACAATCAGCGGGTGATTGAAGTGCAAAACAAGATCCCCAACTTTTGAGAAAAGTTGGGGATCTCGGCGATGTAATTGTTTATAACTCAAATAGAATGGCGATATCGAGGAAAACAACTCCTCCAGTCCCCTCCCCTTGGTGAAGGAGGGTGAGGGTGGTAAAACCAGGATTTATAAGCTATTTCAGACTTGTGTGTACACTGTAACCCGAAACGGGGGAATACAAGGGGGGTTTTGAGAATTGATGCAAGAGGTCTAGTGTAAAAATGTAGATTTTAAAGTTTCTTCTATCTATTCAGCCAGTTGTAAGGCGAAATTATATTTACTCGCACTAACTGAACTTAGTTTTTATTTGCTCCTGCCAAAGGAAAAATAATTTCTTCCAGTGTTCTCAATAACTCTTGCTCATTGTAAGGTTTTGAGAAGTAAGCCCTCGCACCTAATTGCATTGCTAGCTGTCGATGCTTGTCGCTACTACGAGAAGTGAGCATGGCAACTGGTATATTTTTAAATTCATTGTTTGATTTGACCCGACCTAAAAACCCATAGCCATCAATACGTGGCATTTCAATATCACAAATTACAGCCTGAACTTTTAAGCCACTTTGCAATTTTTCTAAAGCATCTTGACCGTCTTTGGCTTGTTCTACTAAATATCCTCCTTTTTCCAAAGTTAAAGCCAAAAAGCGCCGGACATTAATTGAATCATCAACAATTAAGATTGTTCCTTTCTGGTCTTTTGATAATTCTAGAGTTTTTTCCTCAGACGGAGTGAGGAACACAGTCTTTAACCTTGCTGATGGTAGTTGATTAGTTCTGGGTGTACGATCATTAGCAGCAATCCAATACAGCAATTCGTTGACATTGACTAATGCCACGACTCGACCATCACCAAGAATTGTACAGTTGCTAAAGCCAGCAGGTAGAGGAATATTTCCTTCGACACGGCGGATAGCAACTTCTTGTTCGCCCCAGCAACGGTCGATTTGGATAGCGATTGGTTGATTGTTACCTTCAATAATTAATACGCTAGCAGCGTTAATTGCTGGAGGTGTTTCTAGGTTCGGGTTGTCATAGCGATAGCAATTAAATTCTAAGTAGCGACTGAGGCGAATCAACGGTAGCATGGTTCCTTGCCAGTTGATGACTTCACTACCTGCCATTGGGAAAACATGTTCATTTTGCAGAAGGAATATTTCTGAGACTGCATCTGTGGGAAATGCCAATAGCATACGATTACTTTCTACTAGCAACACACGAGCTACAGAAAGAGTAAATGGCACTAATAAAGTAAAAGTAGTTCCCACCCCAGGCACAGTATCGACCTTGACATCGCCCCGTACATGTTTAAGATTACTGCGAACTACATCCATACCCACACCCCGGCCAGATAAAGTTGTAACTTGCTCGCTAGTACTAAATCCTGGCTCAAAGATCAGGGAAAGTAGTTCTTCATCGGTGGCTTGGGCTAATAGAGTTGCATCTAAACCCATAGTTAAGGCACGGGCGCGAATTTTGTCTAGGGAAATGCCCCGCCCATCATCTTTAATGGTAATGATGGTGCGATTACCTTGATGAGTGGCTTTAATTTCGATGGTTCCTTGTTCTGGTTTACCAGAGGCGCGCCGTGTGGCAGCATCTTCTATGCCGTGATCAAAGGCATTTCGCATTAGGTGCATTAATGGCTCATTTAAAGCCTCGAGGATACTGCGTTCAATTAGGGTGCTAGCACCTTCTATTTTTAACTGTACATTTTTGCCAAACTCCACGGATAAGTCGCGCAATGCTCGGGGAAAGCGATCGACAATATCGGATAGAGGGCGCATCCTTACTTGGGTGAGCTTTCTCTGTAACTGCTTGGAGGTTTTGTTGAGCTTCCTAGCGATTTGATCGGTATCATCGACACTGAGTTGGATGTCAGCAGTGACTTCTTGCACCTGCACGATTGTTTCCATTACTTCTTGCGACAGCAGGTTTAAGTCGTTGTAACGATCCATTTCTAAAGCATCAAACTTGCTTTCTATGTCTTGTGTCTGGTAAGCATAGTCAAATGTAAGCTGATCGCCACTTCCCCCTAGTAATGGCAAAGATGATATTTCTGCTGAGATCACAGCTTGAGTAGCAATTCTGTCATAGGCTGTGCGTAGTTCTTGATTTTCTCTTTCCAGACTTTGAACGCGCTGACTCAGATTGCGAATTAATTTACGTAGTCTTTCTAGCTGTAAGTTTAGACCGTTGCGTTGGATGATTAATTCTCCGAACAAGTCGTTTATTTGCTCTAGCTGCTTGCTAGGGACTCGGACAGTATTTTCTTGAGTTTCGCGCTCTTTGTTGGCTGCGATCGCTTCCCGTTTGGGTTCAACAAATTTGTAATCTGTTACGGGAATTTCCCTGGCATTAATCGGAGTAGGCTCACCTAGCTCATCAGCAACAGAGTTGCTTTCGTCAGCAAAGGCTGCTTCTAAGGCTTCAAAGTCTGCGGCGATGATTTCTTCATCCAGCCAAGTTTCTGCGGTAATTTCTGCTTGCAGAATCTCATCCTCTTCTGCTGTGCTTGCTGTTTGTTGAAACTGTGGAGTTAATTCTTGTGTTGTAGATGGCTGGGTTGATAGTTGGATGAAAGTTTGTTCTAGATCAAGCTCTGTTGGTAAGCTATCTAGTTGATTTGTCAATACTAAGGCTTGCGATCGCCGCCATGCTGTTAAGGAGGCGCGGGCAATTTCTTCAATTTCGTCTGCTTGTGCAGTATCTAGGTGGTGGGCTATTGATTCACACAACTGAGTAAAAGCTTCTAGCTGGAGCATTTCGCCCAAGCCACCCAACTCTGCTGCCATGATGGCAACTTCTTCTTTCAGGCAAGGTTGTTGATGATCTGCCAAGACAGATTCTAAGCGTTGCAAGCATCCTTCTACCTCGGTTTCAAAGAGTAAGGGTATAATATTTTGCCCGTCATCTTCCGGTGAGAGGATGGTTGAAGCGTCTTCTGGGGTCGGCTCGCCCAAAATCTGATGCAGTTCGTCAAAAACAGGGTAACAAAAAGTACTTAACCACTGCTCGTCTACGGTATTTCCTTCTGAATGCAATTCGACTATCTGCCGCAGCCAATCAACTCCAGATAATAATAAACTTTGCAGTTCAGTATCAATTTCTAAAGAATTTTTTCGAGTTTTTAATACTTTAAAAGAATCTTCTAAACGGTGCGCGAGATCCGAAAGAGAGCGAAACCCCATCATCCCTGCACCACCTTTGATGGAATGGGCAGCTCGGAGGGCAGCATTGATCTTGTCTGGAGCTATGCGGTGATTTGTCTCAATTTCTAATAATATTCCCTCCAGTGTATTCAGATAATCTGTTGCTTCCTCCAGAAACTGCATCTGAATTTCTAATTCTTTGTCCTGTGACATAGTTGTTGTCCTTGGTCATCCGATTTTAGATTTTGGATTTTGGATTTTGGATTGACCCCACGGATAAATCCGCTTTTTTCTAATCTGCTTGGAATTATCGCTTAATAGTCAATAGTCATCGATCATTTGTCATTTGTCATTTGTCATGGGCAAATAACCACGGACAAATAACTAATGACAAAATTAATTGACCTTGAACGTACCCACAGTTTCTTGTAACTTTTGAGAAATCTTCACAGTCTGTTGCAGAGATTCAGAAACTTGTAAGGAAGAGTCACTGGTGCGTTTGGAAATGATCGCGATTTGTTTCATCAATTCGCTAACTATTTGTGATGTTTCAACTCCAGAAGCTGTGGTGGTAGAAATTGATTGTACTAGGGCGTCAATTTGGCGTGAAACTTCCAAAATTTGACTGAGACTGCCTTTTGCTTCTTCAACAATGCGCGTACCTTCCACTACCTGAGCTGTTCCTACTTCCATCGCTTGCACTACTTCGCTAGTTTCCCGTTGGATGTTCTCAACGATTTGTTCAATTTCTTTAGTTGCGGCTGCCGATCGCGCTGCGAGTTCTCCTACTTCTTCAGCAACGACGGCAAATCCTTGTCCTTCTTCACCTGCTCTTGCTGCTTCAATACCAGCGTTGATTGCCAGTAAGTTGGTTTGCATGGAAATCTGGTTAATCAATGCCACGACGCGGGAAATCTGTTGGGTAGATTCTCCTAAACGCTTGACTTTTTTGGCGGTTTCGCCCACAGTTTCTCGGAGGTGGAGAATATTTTGCACTGTCATATCCATTGCTTGACTACTTTTAGCGGCAGTAGTTGAAGCATTTTGAGCAACGATCGCAGCTTGTTGAGCGCTGTCTGCTACTGCTTGAATAGATGCTGTCATTTGATCAACTGCATTCAAGGTGTGGTCAATCTCAGCAGCCTGGGCCAAAGCTTCTTCTGCAAGTTGGTGAATTGCGCCGGAGTTGGTGCCAATTGCCTGGTTTACTTGGCTAGCAGCAACTTTAACTTGGGTGACGATATCCCGCAAGCTTTCAACGATGGAGTTGAAAAAGTCAGCAACAGTGCCTATTTCACCAGCAGTGACATCAGCACGTACTGTCAAGTCACCACTAGCTGCACCTTCAACATTGCTGAGTAGTTCCAACAGCTGCATTTGCAAAGCTTCTTTTTGTTGGCGTTCATCTATGGTAGATTTTTCGGCAATTACCTTGGCGCTTTCTAGTTCTTGTAGCAACTTGGCTTGCTCTAGTGCGTAACCGACTTGGGTTGCGATCTGTTTAAATAAATCAATTTCTGTTTGTTGCCAAATTCGCGGACTGTCGCAATGATGAGCAATCAATAAAGCCACTAGTTCTTCTTGATGAACAATTGGTGCGATCAAATTCGCTTTGACTGCAAATCTTTCCAGCATTTTGATATAGCAGTCAGGGTTACTCAAATTGGGGTCTTGATAAATATTTGTAATTGCCCGCACTCGACCATCTTTGTAAGCATTGACATGACGTTCTCGAAAACAAGGATCATCTATTTGTACTCCTAACATTTTCGGGAAACTACTACTCACTGCCTCAGCAACGACATTCCCATCCCACGTATCGGTATGAAATTTATAAACTATTACCCTATCTGTTTTCAGTGCTTGCCGGACTTCTCTAACTGTTGTTTTGTAAATGTCGTTTTCTTGAAGGCTTCTGCGTAACCGTAAAGTAATATCTGTAAGCAATTTGGCTCGCTCTGCATCTTGCTCTTGTTCTTTGAGTGAAGCTTCTAGTTGTGCTGCCATTTGGTTAATGTTGGCAACTAAAACTCCGAGTTCGTCTTCTCCTTGGAAATACAGACGGGTGTTGAGTTCGCCCCGTCCCAGTTTTTCTACTGTTGCTGTTGCTTCCAAAATTGGTTCTGTGGCTCGTTTGGCTATCCAAGCAGCGATCGCTGCGACGATGATTGCTGTTAACCCTGTACCGATGGCAAAAGTCAGTAATAATTCTTGTTGAGCTGCAAATGCTGTGGATGTATTAGTTGCGAGCAGTATTTCCCATTGCAAATCTGGCAAACCTTTAAGTGGTTTCACAGGTACGTAGCTCAACAATTGCCAGCGATCACCGTGAACTGGATCTAATCCGACGACAGTCTGCTCTCTAAATTTTTGTAGCGATTTGTATACATCTGGGTAATCTTTTTTGATGTTGCTATTTACGTGGTCTGGTTCTGAGGCTATGAAAATGTTTCCAGAGTTATCAAGAAAGAGATACTCTTCTACTGTTCTTGTATAACTTCTTGCCAAATCTTCTAATGGTTCTACAGGCATACGTACTCTGGCTATAGCAATTGTATTGCCTGTGCCATTCTCTTTCACAGGTGCGGCAATAAAAATACTATTTTTCTTTGTAGTTGGTGATACTTCTGGTTGACTGATATAGGGGCGATCGCTTTGCTGTACTGCCTTAAAAAAGTCACGATTTTTGACATTCGCAATTGAGTCTGCCTGCGATTTCAAAATCAATTCACCCTTTAAATCATAGACAGCAATGCTTTCATAAATTCTGCTTCCATCTACAGTTTTGGTCTCTATGATTCTGTCCAGGATTGCTTGTTTATCTTGAGGGGAAGTGTTCGCTCGAATTTGGGGATCTACGAGCATTGGCAGATTGGATATAAACTGAATATCTCCATACCGCTCAACCATAAAACGGTTGACTTTGTCTGCCAAGTCTTCAGCTTGAGATTGCTGCAACTGGGAAGCTTTATTTTGAACAGAGTTCTTGGTAATTTGATAGGCTAATACTCCGATCCCCAATACTGGTAGTGTACCAATAGCGATCGCCAGTACTGTTGCTTTTGTAGCCAAACTCAACCGCTTAAAACTAGCAAAAACACGATTCAAGGGAGAAATTTTTTCTGTTTGCTCGTTATTGGGCAAATTCGGAAGTTGTACTACACTATCCGTAAGTTTTTGAGAAGGAAGCATTGATTTTCGATTTTCAAGATCACTAGTCTTAGTCGCGTCCGTTTTATTAAACATAAAATAGTTTCCCAGAATAGGTGGAGAATAACCCTAAAAACAGGGTCGTTATAGTAGTACACCCTAGTTACCATGCAAAATAGAAGATTGGACTATAGCCTGTGCATCTAATACCAGCAATACTTCCTTCTGTTGCACAACGCACCCACGCAGATACGGAACTAAACTAGAGGCGACTTGTCCAACAGGAGAGCGAATTTCATCAGGCATAAATTTAGTTGTACCTTTGATCTCTTGTACAACTAAGCCAAGAAGCAGTGATTCTACTCGAATAATAATAATGTTGAACTGGTGGAATCTATGGTCTAAAGATTCTAAATTGAACATCCTTGGCAGATCAACTACCCAAACTATGTGACTCCGCCAATTCATCAACCCAAGTATGCAGGAGGGCATGTTTGGCATAGAGGTGATACTTTCCACAGGTACAACAATTGCCTCTTGTGTATACCTCATTGGTAAAACTGCTGGGGCTAGTTTATTGAGTTGAAACCTGAGATAGCCGTCTCCCAGATTCTGATCAGTTGGTTTTGCAGCCAGTGTAATTTTTGAATTATTCATTTGATTCAAATCGCCACTGATTTAATTGCACGCAAAAGCTGTTCGCGGGTGTAAGGTTTGGTTAAATAAGCATCTGCGCCTTGCCTCATTGCCCACAATCTATCTATTTCTTGATTTTTGGAACTGCAAATAACAATTGGCACTTTTTGAGTAACAGGATTTTTTTTGAGAGAACGGCATAACTCAAATCCACTCATTCCTGGCATCACGACATCTGTGACAATTACATCTGGTTGTTGTGAAATAGCTTGTTCTAATGCTTCTTTTGCACCACTTGTCTTAATAACGTTGTAGCCACTTTCTCTGAGGTAATGGCTCATTAGTTCCAATTCACTGGGAGAATCCTCCACAATCAAAATAGTCCCAAGCAAAGTTAGACTCACTCCTATATCTCCTAAACTGTCTTTCGATTTTAGATTTTAGATTTCGGATTTTGGATTGATTTTACAAATAAAGAATTATCAGTCAAATTTTTACTAGATTCTTTGTGATGTCACAAAATTAATCAAGGTGTTTAAACACCATTTTTAATAGGTCTGATTGTGTAAATGGCTTAGTTAAATAGCCCGATGACCTTACCATTTTTGCCTTGGCTCTGTCTATAAATCCTGTTCTGCCAGTCACCATGATTATAGGTGTATTTTTAAAAGCTGAATGCCTACGCAACAAAGAACATAGTTCGTAGCCATCTAAATTTGGCATTTCCACATCTAGTAAAATTAGATCAGGTTTGCTACGAAGAATTTGCATTAAAGCTTTCACCGGATCGTTAATCATTACAACTGAAAAGGTATTTTCATCCAAAAAATTCCTGATGGAATTTAAAACTGTTTGACTATCATCAATACAAGCTACTGTGTATAAACTCCTGTTAGCAGGCTGTAAGGGAATCTGGCTATGCAGGATACTATCTGAAGTTTCCAAATTATGATTGTCTTTTGTTGGTTGTTGCTCAGGCTGAGCTTGAGGTTGCACCCTCCTTTGAGATGGTGTTTTCAGCAAACTTTGGGAACTTTCTTCGGTATTAACTGTTGAATATTGCTCTTGCTTATTTCGTAACTGCTTTTGACAGTGTTCTACTAATAATCGTAAATCTAATCGGCAAAACTTTGGTAGTTCATCTAAAGGAGTTTCACGATAAAACTCATAGCTACCTTGTTTTAATATCAAGAATGACTCCAGCACTTCTTTGGCTAATTCATCTATCAAAATAGCTGCTTGCGGAGGAGTAATGTAGTCTTGATTTACCAGCCAGCAAATAGCTTGATAATCTGCGTGTGGCATCGATTGATTGTCGTTCTTGGTGTCAAACATTAACCGCATTTGCACACGATTTGCACCTAATAAATTCGGAATTTGTTGGCTTAAACGTCGCAATTGATGATCCAACCGCTCAAACAATTTGTCGGCAGAGGAGGCGTAGGTCAGTTTTCCTTCTTCTAAATAAATGGTCCAAGAGTTTGTATCAGTATATACTCGCAAGCAACCCGTAGCACGTCTACTAGTTAACTGTGCTAATAGAGACAGGGGATGTAGTTTCTGAAAAAATCTGTAGCTACTTATAGGACTTGTGCTCATTTTGATTCTACTTGTTGCTCAATTAGATGGGTCTAAGCTATATTTATCAGAGGGTTTGGACAATAGAATTGCATAAAACTTAATTTCCTGTATTAAAAAACACAGATATAGTCGGTTGTGTTTGTAACTAAATTTAAAGTAAGTAACTTGATATTTTGGTAATAAAATCACCATCAAGTTATAAGTAAGAGTTATTTTACTTACTTATACTGAGATTAACAAACATTCTCCGGCAAAAAGCAAAAAAAATGTGAAGACTAGATTAAACGATTTACCCTTAAGTAAATATTATGTAATTGATACTGTCACATTAGTGACCGAAATTACAAACTCAGACTTGCTCTTTTCAGTGCTGTGACTCAAGCATCATTCCCTCAGTAAATTTGATTTAATTTAAGTGAATATACTTAGCTGGTCAAATTTTAACAATATTTTTTAGCCTACAGTAGATCCTATTTTTAGTGATTTTTACAATGAATTAGTTAGTTTAGGTTATATATTAGTATTATCATTTACAGGGATTAAAGTATTATTTAATACAATTTGTTAAAAAGCTTAAGTTTCTAGTAAAATGCGATCGCCTAAATTATTTTTGCGCCACTAAAGACATCTATCACTCTCTTGGTAGAAATAAGAGAGATAGTTGTGTGTATTCAATGTAACTATATCTTAAAGTAATCCACTGGGTTCCTAGTAGTTCACCAAATTGATTTTGATAGGTCGGCCAGATCCCCGACTTTTTTAAAAAAGTCGGGGATCTGACGCCTCGCAAGCTGTCAAAACTTGTGTGGTGGAGTACTAGCTCGACTTTATGTCAATCAAAAAATGCAAGGTGTTTTATTTGGCAAAAGTTTTAACCAGTGACTGATGATGACATCTAAAAGGAATAAAGGTTTTAACTTTTGTATCGTATTTTCGCCAAATGGAGAAAGCCGAGCTAGGAAATTTTCAGCTTGTTTAAGCCCTGAAGTGATGGGCGCGAATTTTTACTTTTTTAAGGCTGCTGCTTCTTCTGGGGCCTGAGCAACTAATCGATTTCTACTAAAGAAAAAGTAGAGAGTTGCTAAAACCATAACAGTTACAACGCCCCAAATACCAACTTGGTAAGTAGGTACAGATAAACAGGCTATTAAAGCAAAAAGAGCCAGAGTAGTCCCAATAGCCGCTCCTGGAATACCTAATGGACTTGCGTAGGCTCTTTTGAGTTCAGCACGACTAAACTTGAGCTTGATGTAACTGAGCATGACCAGAATATAAGATATCAATGCTGCAAAAACAGCCATATTCAAAATCAATGCATCCACTTGCTCACTGCCTATGTCAACAAGCATTACACAGATAAGTCCCACTGCGGTTCCTAGAATTAATGCTCTGTAAGGTGTCTTGTTCTTGCCAGTCACAGAAAACTGACGTGGTAAATATCCGGCACGAGAAAGGGAAAAGATTATACGCCCATAGCCGTAAATTTGAGTTGGTAAGCTAGCTCCCAAACCAAGAGTGAGTGCGATCGCTGTGATGAAATTACTAGTAGCACCCTTACCAAAGTAAGCGTCTAACCCTGCTGACAACGGCACACTTGATTGGCCAATTGCAAAAGCACCACCCCCTACACCAGAGTTTAGTACCAAGGTTAAAACTGAAAGAACAATCAAGGTAAACATTGCTGACATTAGTCCTCTGGGCATATTCTTAGATACGTCCAGAGTTTCTTCGCTTGCTAATGGTAGTATTTCTATGGCTAAGTAGAACCAGATGGCATACGGGATCGCTGCAAAAACACCTTGCCAACCTTTAGGTAGCCAAGTTGCAGATTGTCCATAATCGGCAGAAACATTGAAGAGCAGTTCCAGCTTAAAAAAATCCGCTGCCAGCATACTTACATAAAATATGCCCAGAACCATAATTGCTATCAGAGTCAGCCAAAAACTCACGTACAGGCTCAGTTCCATACTCTGAATGCAAATTGCCACAAAAATAGCGTAGAGAATTAGCCAAATAAAGTAACTTGGTAGGGGGAACAAATTGGTAATCAAAGGCTTGAGGTAATTACTCATGCTATAGACAAGCGCAGCAGTAGCAAATACATATTCAATAGCAACGGCTACACCGCAAATATAACCCCAAAAAGGGCCAAAGGCATTACGAGTGAAAGAGTACAAACCACCTGCGTGGGGTAGCGCTACTGACAATTCTGCCAGACTATAAACCATGCATATATACATGATCGCCATTAGAAAAGTGGCAATAGTTAAACCCCAAAAACCACCCGCTATTAGTCCATAGTTCCAACCATAGAAGTCACCTGAGATGACAGCACCTACAAAGCTGGAATACCTCTGGCAATAGCTGTTTTCACCAATTTTTCCGCAACCCATTTACTTTGGGCATAACCATCAGAAAGCCCTTTTGCATCAGCAAGATCATCTGTCAAATTGCTAGAGTCGAGATTCCCAGTGTCTGCGATCGCCCCAGCAAGTCCAGCTATTGTTGGAACCTGAAACAAAGATAGTAAAGGCAATTTTAACTGGAATTCTGTGCCAATTTGGGACAGCAGTTGGGTGTAAAGCAGAGAATTTCCTCCCAGTTCAAAAAAGTCATCATACACACCCACTTGCTCAATGTCCAAAATACGTATCCATATCTGAGCTAATTTTTCTTCCAGTGGAGTGCGAGGAGTAACAAACTCTGTGCTTATATCGGGTCTTTTTTGTTGAGAAATAGCTGGTAGCGCCCGACGATCTACCTTGCCATTCGGTGTTAAAGGTAGAGCTGCAATTGCCACAAAAGCAGTAGGAACCATGTATTCTGGTAGCTGCTTGTTTAAAAAAGTGCGTAGTTGCAAAATGTCTATGCTTTCACACTGTAATTGTTCTATCCCGTATTCTGGGACTATGTAGGCAACTAAACGTTTATGCCCAGGAACATCTTCTCGAACAACTACCACAGCTTCTCTCACAAGAGGATGTTGGCATAAATTAGCCTCAATTTCTCCTAATTCAATGCGAAAACCACGAATTTTGACTTGATGGTCAATCCTGCCAATGTACTCGATACTGCCATCATTTAGGTAACGTGCTAGATCTCCGGTGCGATATAAACGAGCTTCTGGCTCATCGCTAAAGGGATCAGGAATAAATTTTGTTTGTGTGAGTTCCGCCCGATTCAAATAACCTCGTGCTAAACCCGCTCCACCTATAAGTAACTCTCCTGGTTCACCTGCTGGGACTAACTTGATTGAACCGCTTTGAAAATTCTGATGGGGTTCTGCGAGATATATTTGCGTATTTGCGATCGCCTTACCAATAGGAACAGGATTTTCCCCAGCCTCTACCTGATGTACTGCTGACCAAACAGTAGTCTCTGTGGGACCGTACATATTCCACACAGAGGCACTTCTTTTGAGGAGCTGATTAGCTAAATCACGGGACATAGCCTCGCCACCGCAGAGAATTTTTAATTTGGGATTACCTTCCCAGCCTGCGGCTAAGAGCATTCGCCAAGTTGCCGGTGTGGCTTGCATAACTGTTGCATCAGATTGCTGCAAAACCTGCAATAATCTTTCGGCATTTGAGGCGACTTCTTTACTTACCAGTACGATGCAAGCACCAACTATTAGTGGTAAGTAGAGTTCCAATACAGCAATATCAAAACAGATGGTGGTAACAGCAACTAAGGTATCTTCATGGCTGAGTCCAGGAATTTGCCTCATAGATTTGAGGAAATTCACGACTCCTCGATGAAGAATTTGCACTCCTTTTGGTTTACCTGTTGAACCAGATGTATAAATGGTGTAGGCCAAGTTGTTGGGAGTAACTTGGCTAGTTGGGTTATCTTGACTGTACTGAGCAATTCTCTCCCAATCAGTATCCAAGCAAACTACCTGAGCTTGATGCGCTGGCAAATGTTCTAGCTGACTTTGTTCTGTAAGCAGCACCGACAATTGAGAATCTGCTAGCATAAACGCCAAGCGCTCTTGGGGATAGGCGGGATCGAGAGGTACATACGCTGCACCAGCTTTGAGGATGGCTAGCAGTCCAATCAGTAATAAGGGCGATCGCTTCATGCAAATTCCAACCAACATCTCAGGTTTCACTTGCAAGCTTTGCAAATAATGAGCTAATTGATTGGCTTTGCAGTTGAGTTCGTCATATGTGATTTGTTGTTCCACTCTATGACAAGTTTGGCTCTGCGCGTCTGCAAAAATAACAGCAATGCGACCTGGTGAGCTTTTTGCTTGCAACTCGATTAACTGATGAACGCATTGACTGTTCAGGTTGTCTGCTTGAGCGCGATCGTACTTTCCACGCAACTGTTGTAATTGTGTTGGCATTGGAAATCACCTAATATATTTACTTTTTGCAATCAAAGTTTTTTGCTCTAGCCAGCAAAGAGAAAAAGTTTAATAGAGGCTAATTTCGTAAATTCAGGAGTATTCAAGTTGTACGAAATTAGCATCGAAGTTTTTCTGACTCAAGGCTTGTTCTTGGGAACATAAACTGAATAACAACATTGATTACGAATAGTTTGGCTAGTTTCTCAAGGTTTCATGACTGTAAAATTGACATAGCAAATTTTTCAGTTTTCATCTTCTTAAAATTTTGATAGAACTAAATGGTTGTATAAATAATTAACTAGATATGCAACTTAACTAGCAACAAGTTTGCAAGTACAAGCTTATTGAAGACTCAGAAAAACTTATTTAAAAGAAAATTAATAATATCAATCAAAAAGTATTGAGAACTACTAGTCAAGACAAAATCAACTGCTCCAGTAACTCAAGTGTTGCTAAGTACCTATTTTCGTAGCGGAGATAGGTAGGTAAATATTTAAATGTAGAGCATGAATATTTGCAAAATTTCTGTTTAAACGGAATACACACATCACAAATTAACCCTGATTTTCCTGCTGCAAAAATATTAAAGTAGTTCTATATATTATCAAAAGGGTGATTTTACTTAAAGTTAATGTAAATTTTATTGTGTATTTGAGTATACTATTAATACCAATTCAAAAATAATTTTATGAAATAGATAGCTTATAAAGCTTGTATATCAAGTTTTTTCACAATTGAATATCTAAAAGTCTTAAATGGTATAAAAACTGAATACTTTACTTTTAGTAAAACAACTTAACTCGAATTGATCAGTAATATTTTTTACTATATTAATAGCAATTATATTTAACTTATGAAAATTTGTAGGGCGGCATTACTCACCATACAACTATAAAATCATTTATTTTCACAAGTAATTTATCAATTTCATAATATGGTTATATAGCTACTAATGCAAATTAGGAGTTTAGTTTCACCATAGCTACAGTAATAACTAAATTCAGGTACTTAAAGAATAAGTTTTCCTCAAAATCGGTATGCCTTTAATCGTAAGTGTTGCATCTATTTACACCTAAAGCCACATCAGCCAGTAATTCATCTGCGAGATCAAGAAGCTTGGCTATGCGTTCATCACTGAGTTGGTAATATACAAAGCGCCCTTGCTGTTGACGAATAACCAAATCACAACAGCGCAAGCATCCAAGGTGATTCGATACATTAGACTGGCTGAGTCCCGTAGCCTCAACAATTTCGTTAACAGTCAGTGGTCCAGAACGCAATGCATTCAGGATAGACATACGCGAGTGGTCAGAAAATCCCCGAAACAGTTTGACTTTTAGATCACTTACTTGAGTTCTAGTCATTTTAGTTTTAGCAATCATTAAAATGTCCCAAAAAGCTTTATTATTAGTACATATCAGTGATAACTGATATTTAATTGTGATTGAGCAAAGTATAGTGCGATCGCGCTATTTGCCAATTATTTAATGATCTCATGAAAAAAAGGAGAAGCTAAAGCTATGGCAACTGTAAGCCAAGTAAAATGTGCCTGTGGTTCTTGCCTATGTGTCGTTTCCATTGAGGATGCCATTATGAAAGATGGCAAACCTTACTGCTGTGAAGCTTGTGCAAATAGCCATCAAAGCGGTGAAGTCTGTACTCAGTGTCAATCTGTTTGTGGCTGTGCATCATAAAGTAGACCTCCTGCACGCATAGTTGAAAAACCCCTCTTAGTCTCAGGAAGTAAGCTAAAGCGTGTCTACAATAGACTTTTATGTAGAAGTCGGGTAAAGGTGCAGGGGGAAAAGTCAAAGGGATTGTTTGTTCCTTCCCCGCCTATTACAAAAGTAACTTTAGCAAGATATTTGATAGAGGAAGACTAAATAAATTTGACTTCCTCACTTACTAAAGGCAAGGATTAGTGCGGGGTTTCTGAATATGCATGTAAGAATACCCATGTGATTGAATTACTATCAACAATGATGAAAATAGACCTTTCCTACACTTCTATGATATTCCAAACAATATTTTTTATATGGATATAAATTTTACAAATAAGTATGTAAATAATACTTATTTGGATAAAATGAATGCTGTCTAAGTTCTTTAAAATTTATTGTTCGTATCAATCAGTTGTCTTATAGTAATAGTAATAATTAGCAGACTCTATTGCTGAACTGTTTTTGCAAAGCCAAGATTGCCGATAATTCCTGCGAAGTCGGGGATATTGTCTCTGAGTTAAGTTATCCAAAATTTTATAGACTGCTTGAAAACAAAGTATTAAAAATAACACTATTTAACCAAAAAATCTGCGAGGTTAAATTTTTTGTTTTGTCAAAAATTATTTTAAATTGAGTCGGTTTTATGAGAATATTCATATTGAGTGAAATACAAAATTTTAGCCAATTTTGTAAATCATTTAATAAACAAAAATAAAGGAGTAGCACTTGTGCGTAGCAGAAGAATGCAGATGTTGATGGATAAGGCTGCGATCGCACTTTCCACCACTTGTGCAATCCATTGTCTATTTTTGCCGATTTTGCTGGTTGCGCTTCCTGCACTGGCAACTACTTCTGTTGGTAGCGAAAGTTTTCACCGACTTCTGCTGTGGTTTGCCTTTCCCGTCAGCGTGTTGGCTTTAACACAAGGATGTCGTCGCCACAAGGATCGAATAGTACTTACAGCTGGTGTCTTAGGATTGGTGCTTCTGACCACAACTGCGATTGCTGGTCACAGCCTTCTCAGCGAAGAGGGTGAACGTGTTGCTACGGTGTTAGGAGCAACAGCACTAGCATTTGGACATATCCGTAACTATAGGTTATGCAATAAAAATAAATGCAATGTCTAATTATAAGCTACATCTGAACAAGATTCTGGTGAGCAGTTATTTAAAGATGAGCTAGGATTGGGATACCCTAGCTCTAGAATTCTTTACTAACTTCACTGACAGCTTTGTTTAGCTTTGTTGTTTTCCCACAGATGAGGCTACAGAATAATGTTGCACTCTTATTGATTATTTATAAAGTGCGGATGAAAGGACTTGAACCTTCACGCCTTACGGCACTAGAACCTAAATCTAGCGCGTCTGCCAATTCCGCCACATCCGCATCAGCTTCTTATCATAGCATAAAAGTTGTCTATAGCAATACTTTTTCAGGATGAGGGACTACTAGTATTTCACCACATTGATTTTGATAGGTTGGCCAGATCCCCGACTTTTTAAAAAAGTCGGGGATCTAACCCCTCGCAACTCCTCAAAACTTATGTGGTCGAGTACTAGTGTTTTACCAAATTAATTTTGATGGACTGGGAGATCCCCGATTCCGGCAATAACCCAAGTAGATGAACTAGAAACTTTTGTATGGCTACTGTTTGCCATGATCATCGCGACTTTCAGCCAGGGGATTGTTAAAATTCTGATAACTTCAATCACTACCTACGCAGAAAGCCTAAAAAAGCAATCGCCATGTCTCAGTACTCTCAATTAGAAAAAGCGCTGAAATATCACTTCGGTTACGAGAATTTTCGCCCTGGACAACGAGAAATTATCGAAAACGCGCTTTCTAATCGGGATTTATTGATTATTATGCCCACTGGAGGCGGTAAGTCGCTGTGCTTTCAACTACCGGCACTGATTAAAAAAGGTGTGACAGTAGTAGTATCACCATTAATTGCCTTGATGCAAGATCAAGTGGAAGCACTACGAAAAAACGGTGTAGCAGCCACATTCCTTAATAGCAGTCTGAACTCTTACCAAACGCGATCGCGTGAACAATACATTCTCCAAGGTAAAGTTAAATTACTCTACGTTGCACCAGAACGCCTAATCAGTGATAGATTTCTACCATTTCTAGATTTAATTCATCATCAAGTTGGTATTTCTGCGTTTGCTATTGATGAAGCGCACTGCGTGTCTGAGTGGGGACACGACTTTCGCCCAGAATATCGCCAGCTAATCTTACTGCGAAAACGTTACACCGACGTTCCAACTTGGGCATTTACAGCTACCGCTACTGATCGTGTCCGTAATGATATTATTCAACAATTGGGATTAAAAGACCCCAGCATCCACATCGCCAGCTTCAACCGCCAAAATCTTTACTACGAAGTTCGTCCAAAAAAAAAGAATGCTTACGCTGAACTTTTAGAACTAATCCGCGATTCTGAAGGTTCAGGAATTGTTTACTGTTTAACTCGCAAAAAAGTTGACGAAATCACCTTTAAACTCCAACATGATAAAATATCTGCCCTACCCTATCATGCTGGTTTAACAGACGAAGAACGGACTCAAAATCAAACTCGCTTTATTCGTGATGATGTGCGAGTTATGGTAGCCACAATCGCCTTTGGTATGGGTATCAATAAACCAGATGTGCGATTTGTGATTCACTTTGATATACCTCGTAACTTAGAAAGTTACTATCAAGAATCAGGTAGGGCAGGTAGAGATGGAGAAGCTTCACGTTGTACACTTTTTTTCAGCTACGCTGATGTCAAAATCATCGAATTTCTCATCAATCAAAAAAGCGAAGCACAAGAACAGTTAATAGCCAAACAACAATTGCGACAGATGATAGATTACGCCGAAGGTACAGACTGTCGCCGCACAATTCAACTCAGTTATTTTGGCGAACGTTTTCTGGGGAATTGTGATAATTGTGATAACTGTCGCTATCCTAAACCAGTGCAAGATTGGACACTGGAAGCAATGAAATTTTTATCTTGTGTCGCCCGTTGCAAAGAAAAATTTGGCATGGGCCATATTATAGATGTTCTACGGGGAGCAAAAACTCAAAAAATTGCCCAATACGAACACGAAAAACTATCCACCTACGGTATCGGTAAAGATAAAAGTGTGGAAGAATGGCGGATGCTGGGACGTTCCTTGTTACATCAAGGTTTACTAGAACAAAGCACTGATGGTTACGCCGTTTTAAAACTTAACGCCCTGAGTTGGGAAGTTATGCGGCGACAGCGTACCGTTTCTATTCCTGTCACCGTCACCCAAAAGCTGACTTGGAATGAGGATAACGCTAAAACTGTAGAAGCAGAAATGCTATTGCAGAGGTTGCGATCGCTACGCAAACAACTTGCAGATGAACAATCTGTTCCACCTTATGTCATCTTCGCCGATTCTACTCTTAAATTAATGGCTCAAGTTAAACCCCAAACCAAGGACGCATTTAGCCAACTTTCCGGGGTAGGTAGCCATAAACTCAGTCAATACGGCGATAAATTTATCGCCGAAATCCGCGCCTATTGCCAAGAACATAATTCTCAAGAACAAAAACTCAATCCTACATCTTCTCTCACTTCAGTTTCTGCAACAGCATTGCAAACTTTGCTGTTATATCAACAAGGTCTAAGCGTTTCAGAAATAGCTGAAAAACGCAACCTACGTCCAACAACAATTTTTAGTCACCTCTGCGATTTAATTGAGAAAAATCAACCTATAGACATAAATCACTTAGTACCACCAGAAAAGCAGCAAAAAATTTTACAAGTATTAGAAATTCTTGGAGATATTGCCCTTACCCCCATTAAAGAATATCTTGGCGATACTTATAGCTTTGAAGAGATTCGTTTAGTTAGAAGTCAGTGGCGCAAAAAGAGTCATAAAAACTAGCCCAATAGAGATAATTAACCACAAAGATACAAATTGGGGTCGGTAATTGGTAATAGGAAAAACCTCTGCCCCTAATCCCCACCAGGGGAATCCGAGTTCCCCAATGACTTAGCGTCATCTCGTAAGCAATTAGCCGGACTTGGGATAATTTGGTAGTTCAATATCTATACCAAGACTCTGCACACTCTGCGTTTATCTGAAGTTAATTACAAAGAACTCGCCACTTCTGTGTGAATCTCCTGTGTCCTTGTAACCGTTGGCGATGATGCAGTAGGTTTGTTCTTTACTGCTAAAACCATAGATAAAACTTTGGGGAAGACAAGACAAATCACAGTACTAATCAAAGTCAGGAATAAACCATCTATCAAACCCATAGAGAATCCCCCCTTTTTTTATCTGTATCTATGTACTCTATTTTGAAACTAAATTTCTAAAATTGATAGAGCAGATAGTTTAGAATTTCTTCTAGTTTGTATAAGCTCTTTTTAATTTTAAGTTTTGTTTAGATACTGTCTCTATCTAGGGGGATTGTAAAAGCCAATAAAATAGTGTAAATTTGAAGCGGCCGTTGTTTTTAGTATTTCACGAACTTCAAAAAAAAGCAACATTTAAAGTTTAATAGGCAAACCCTTTCAAGGTGGATAAAAATTTTAGTCAAAAAAATAGTCAAAAATCTCTCTTTAACTTCTTACCTCTGTTTTCTCTGTTCCTCTGCGGTTAATTTAATTACTTTTAAACCACTCCAGACGCAGAGGTCGCACCAGAGAAAAAAGAGATTTTTCGAGTCACCTTGAAAGGTCTGGTTTAATAGTTTAAAGGTGCGTAATTCGTTAATGATAAGTATCTAAGTAAACATAATATAACTACCTGTTCAGGTATAGATTCATCTCGATGATTACTATAGATTTTAAATAATTCGTTTTTAAAATAACAACCAACAAGTTTTATTATTTTAGTGAGTTTAGTAAGAATTATATGCCCCTGAAATATTTACTAAAAATTATCTATTTTGATACTCAAGTGCAACATTAATTTGGGGAACATCTACCACAAAAACGAGGACTAAATTTACATGATGGGCTACCTGTTAATGCATAAGACGTACAAAAAGGAAAGCTAGTAATTCCCTGGTTAGTTTTTCTTGGAGTAGAAACTTTATGCAAGAGTCTGGTAGGTTTAATTTTTGGATCGGTAATGATACTTAAAAGCCTGGGAAATGTCAGGCAAGCAATTGTACTAATTAAAGTCAGCAATGTAACATCTATGCGATCCATAGGTAATCACCTTTTCTCTTTTCATTAGCTTTGGTTGAGGGGACACCGCCGAATAAAATTAGGGGTATTCGCCCAATATTTAATTGCGGGGTTGTTCTGGTAATTGGTAATAGTCAATTGGTAATTGGAAAAATTAGAACAAGTTCTTACCAATTACCGATTACCCATTACCCATCACCGGGTGGCGTGCCATTTCATCCATCACTTTTAAAAAATCAGGTTTTCACGTCACCCAACCTTGATAATAGGTGTCTACTGTTTTTAGTTAGTCAAACAAATCATTTCAACCAACTAAAAACCAAAGTTGGTATTGCTTTTTGTTTATACTCTTTAATCATACTATAGATTTTTATATATATGTAAATCAAATCCTCAAAAATTTTTTAGACAAAATAAATAGTGTCTATTCAGATTGGGTATTTTATCCTGATTGCAGCATAAGCTGGAAAAATAAACTGTTGATTACTTAGGCTATAGTGTTATGTCAAAAACTTTTGTAGAAAATGCTTTTCTTGCTAATATCACTGCCCAAGAACGCGAAGCAATCAAGGATTCGGCAGATTATTCTGGCGTGGAGTCGCTACCAGAAATTTGGCCTTTAGCGGCACAAAGATTTGGTGATATTGTTGCCCTCCGCGATCCTCATGCTAAACCCGAGGTAGTATTAACTTATACTGAGCTATGCCAACAAATTCAACGATTTGCCGCTGGCTTACAGGCTTTGGGTGTACAAGCAGGCGATCGCATTTCCCTAATTGCTGACAACAGTCCGCGTTGGTTGATTGCTGATCAGGGAATTATGACTGCGGGGGCGGTGGATGCGGTGCGTAGTTCCCAAGCTGAAAAAGAAGAATTACTTTTCATTGTGGCTAACAGTGGCAGCACAGCGCTAGTAGTGGAAGATTTAAAAACACTCAATAAACTACGCGGTAGCTTGAATGATTTGCCGATTCAATTTGTGATTGTACTCAGCAACGAAGCATTACCGGAAGCGAAAACCCTCAAGCTGTATACATTCAGCCAGTTGATGGAAATGGGTGCTAAGCATTCCTTACAACCAGTCAAACGCAACCGTAATGATTTGGCTACTTTAATTTATACCTCAGGGACTACGGGTAAACCGAAGGGTGTGATGCTGACTCATCGCAATTTGATGCACCAAATCGTAGCTATCCCGGTTGTCGTGCAACCCCGTCCTGGAGATACAGTTTTGAGTATTCTCCCTACCTGGCACAGCTATGAACGTAGTTGTGAATATTTTCTACTTTCTCAAGGTTGTACTCAGGTTTATACCAACCTCCGCTCTATCAAACGAGATTTGAAAGAATATCAACCTCATTACATGGTAGCCGTACCACGCCTTTTAGAATCTATTTATGAAGGAGCGCAAAAACAGTTTCGTGAACAGCCAGCTTCTCGACAACGCTTGATTAACTTCTTTTTCGAGATAGGTGAGAAATATATTCAAGCGCGCCGGACTTTGACGGGTTTGAATTTACAAAATCTCAATCCGAGTATGGGCGATCGCTTAACAGCCAGTTTACAAGTTGCCGCTTTATCACCTCTGTATGCCTTGGGAGAAAAACTAGTTTACAGCAAAGTCAGGGAAGCAACTGGCGGTAGAGTCAAGCAGATGATTAGCGGCGGTGGTGCGCTGCCTAAGCATGTAGATGACTTTTTTGAAATTCTTGGTGTCGAGATTTTGGTGGGTTATGGCTTGACAGAAACTTCCCCTGTCACCCATGCACGGCGTTACTGGCGGAATTTACGCGGTGCAGCTGGGCAACCAATCCCGGGTACAGAAACTAAAATAGTTGATCCAGAGACTAAAAAAGAGCTACCAACAGGAGAACGGGGGTTAGTCTTGCTGCGGGGACCGCAAATTATGCAAGGTTATTACCAAAATCCCGAAGCCACAGCCAAAGCAATTGATTCAGAAGGTTGGTTTGATAGCGGTGATTTGGGTTGGGTAACACCACAAAATGACTTAATTCTGACCGGACGAGCAAAAGATACGATTGTATTAACGAATGGGGAAAATATCGAACCACAACCGATAGAGGATGCTTGTTTGCGATCGCCCTACATAGATCAGATTATGTTGGTTGGGCAAGATCGTAAATCTCTGGGTGCTTTAATTGTTCCGAATTTAGAAGCCTTAGAAAAATGGGCAACTTCTGGGAATCTCCAACTATGTATAGAGGATGAAAATGTTACTGCGGCTACCAGTCAAAAAATTAACCTGGAGAGTAAAATAATCCAGGATTTATTTCGGCAAGAACTGAATCGGGAAGTGCAAAATCGTCCTGGCTATCGACCAGATGACCGCATTGGCCCGTTCAAGCTGATTCTCGAGCCATTTTCGATTGAAAATGGCATGATGACTCAAACACTGAAAATCAAGCGGCATGTCGTGATGCAACACTATCACGATATTATTAACGGAATGTTTGCCTCATAAGTCCACTGCAAACTATCAACAAACGTGAATTCTTTTATGGATGTCTCCAAACCTCAACTGCTTTTAAAGCGTGTCGTCAACATTAAAGCCATTGTCACTCCCTTGTGGAAAGAGGAAGTGCAGCAGCAACTGCAAGCGCAAATCAATCAAATTGACCAGCAATTGCAACAGTTGGACATCCAAGGACAACGGGCGATCGCAGAAGTACAAAAACAAAATCTGCAACCGCCTGGTCCCCAAACCCTCCAACAAATTGAGAGTATTCAATACCAGGTCAATCAAAAGAAAAGCGAACTGCTAGAGCAAAAAAATCAAAGTCTGCAAAACCTCCAGCAAGTGCAGCTTTTAGAGTTAGACCAAGAAGTCAATCAATTTCAGATGGAAGGTTTTTTCCGCGTCGAACCAGGGGATAACTTAATTAGCAAAATGCAGGTCGAAGTTGTGCTGCGTGATGGTGTTGTAGAAGAAATTCGTGGCGATGTATAAACTCAATCTAAATTCAGTTAACAGTGATCAGCCAACAGTAAACAAACAAACCTGACAACTGGTAATTGATAACTGATAACTGTAAACTCCTCACACCACACTTAGTCTCTCCTTACTGCTTGCTCCTGTTTGTTGTTCGTTGAGAGTTCCTGCTGTCTTAATTGTAAGCATCTACTGGCAAATGACCTTGATCAAATTTTGCTGATCTTGGTTGGAAAAACATTTTTCTTGGGAACCAGCCCAAACAATTTGCCACAGAGGGGGTGAACTCGCCAGTAGCGATCGCCCAAAGCTTGTCAATTCAACTCGGTATTTGACGGCGTTAGGTACATTCTTTCCTTGGTTAGTTTGGATGATTGTGACTAACGCCTGATTGGGGTGTGGGTAATATACCTCTACCTTACGCGTTCCTTGCTCTATTAGATGAGAGTCAAAAGCATCAAGAGCCAAAGCAGCTGGATCGGTACCTTGGAGAACAGACTTAATACTGTCTAAAGGTACTGTTTTATAGTTAGCCCGTTCCGGATTGGTGACAATCTCTTGAGCCGAGGCTACCGCGGAAGAGTGCTGCTGTGATCTAGTGCTATTGGCAGTCAGAGCATATTGCTGGCGATTAGTTAAATATACTCCAGCAAGAGCAGTGGCAAAGATACTTAGTACCAGAATTACCAAAATTTTCAACTTTGCCGACATAAAAACTCAAAAAGCACTTTCAAACTGTTTATTTATCACTTTTGCATTGTAGATTGAGAGATTACTCAAGTTCCTCTTACTTTTGAGTAATTATTCTGATGTAAGCAACCATGATAAGAAATACAAATTAATAGACCACTGGGTAATAGAATAGTTCCTCGCGTCGGTCGTCAAGATACAATTCGATCTGGCATTAATTTTGTTAAAGTCTATAAATTTATCGATTCGCCAAACCCCCTTATGAGCATTTACGAAGTATTCATGCCTGCACTTAGTTCCACTATGACTGAAGGAAAAATTGTCTCCTGGGTAAAATCGCCCGGGGATAAAGTGGAAAAAGGCGAAACTGTGGTGGTTGTCGAGTCAGATAAGGCAGATATGGATGTGGAATCCTTTTATGAAGGATACCTTGCTCACATCATTGTGCAAGCTGGTGAAACTGCACCAGTGGGAGCTGCGATCGCCCTATTGGCAGAAACTGAAGCCGAAATTGAAACAGCCAAGTCTCAAGCCCAAGGCGCTGGTGCTGCAAAACAGGAAACTACTGCTACTGCTGCTCCCACAAAAACCGCAGACACAGCCACATCTACAAGACCTGCCTTGGCGACTCAAAATGGCTCGAACCACCGGTCTGGAAGGGTTGTAGCTTCACCCCGTGCCCGCAAATTAGCTAAAGAACTCAAAGTTGATTTGAGTAACATCTCTGGTAGTGGCCCTTACGGTCGTATTGTTGCCGAAGATGTGGAAGCAGCAATCGGCAAAACTAGCCAGCCACCCGTTAGTGCTGCCCCCATCACTCCACCACCTGTTGTGACTCCAGTTGCAACCGCACCGACAAAACCAGCACCAACTCCCACACCAGCAGTTACCGCAGTGCCCGGTCAAGTAGTGCCTTTGAATACCTTACAAAGTGCCGTGGCGCGGAATATGGTCGCTAGCTTATCAGTGCCTGTGATCCATGTAGGTTATACAATCACCACTGATGCTTTGGACAAATTATATAAACAAATTAAATCTAAGGGTGTGACCATGACCGCCCTACTAGCGAAAGCCGTAGCGGTGACACTGCAAAAACACCCACTGATTAATGCCAATTACTCAGATCAAGGTATTGTTTATCCTGCTAGCATCAATGTAGCTGTAGCCGTAGCGATGGATGATGGTGGATTGATTACACCAGTGTTGCAGAATGCTGATCAGATGGATATCTATTCTTTATCTCGTACTTGGAAGTCTTTAGTAGAAAGGGCAAGAGTTAAAAAGCTGCAACCAGAAGAATACAGCACCGGCACATTTACATTGTCTAACTTAGGGATGTTTGGCGTCGATAGATTTGATGCAATTTTACCACCCGGACAAGGTTCAATATTAGCGATCGGTGCATCCCGCCCCCAAGTCGTTGCTACCACCGATGGTATGTTTGGCATCAAGCAACAAATGCAGGTAAACATGACCAGCGACCACCGGATTATCTATGGCGCTCATGCTGCGGCGTTCTTGCAAGATTTAGCGAAGTTGATTGAGACTGATCCGCAATCTTTGACTATGTAGAGAAAATGGCAGTGTAAATACTGTATGTCTTGTTCGATTGAAGACTTCTATTAACCGCATGTGTTGGTAATAGGTAATTGGAATATTACCTAACTAGTTACGATCGCAGCGGGAATACAAAGTAATCATCCGAACTTGATACTAATAGTAAAACTTAGACTAGGGGCTTTGAGTGATTTGTGAGAATCGCAAAGCTCAGATCCCCGACTTCTTTGAGAAATCGGGGATCTTGTCTCTCACAAAATTGAAATCTTAATAAATAACAAAATCGGGATACATTTGCTCGTAGAAGTACTAGGGTGGGTAGGTGTAGTGAACTAAAATTTTGAAGGAGACGAAAATGGGACAAGCCAAACTAGGTGATACTGTGAAAGTTCACTATACAGGTAAGCTAGATGATGGCACAGTATTTGACACTTCTGTTGAGCGAGAACCTTTGCAGTTTTCGATTGGTGAAGGATTAGTTATTCCCGGCTTTGAACAAGCTGTAGTTGGTATGACTCCAGGAGAATCCAAAAGGACAAATATTCCAGCAGATGAAGCCTACGGTCCTTATCGCCCAGAATTAGTCATGGTAGTTGACAAAGAACGCATCCCCACAGACGTATCTGTAGAGGTGGGTCAAATGTTACAAATTTCTCAGAGTAATGGTCAAGCCATACCCGTAGTTGTTACAGAGGTTTCAGACTCTCAAATCACTCTCGATGCTAACCACCCCCTAGCAGGACAAGAACTGATATTTGATATCCAGTTAGTCCAGATTAACTAATGAGAAGCGATCGCTTGCCAAACTCGTTCGGGTAGCATTGGTAATTGGCGCAACCTTACACCCGTAGCATGAGCAACAGCATTAGCGATCGCAGCTGCTGTACAGTTAGTAGTAATTTCTCCCACCCCCTTCGCACCAAAAGGCCCGTAGGGGTCGGCTTTTTCAATTAAAAATATTTCCATAGGTGGCACATCAGCAGCAGTGGGAATGCGATAATCCCGTAGCGTTGGATTCACAATCCTACCTTCTTGATCAAACAGCAACTCTTCCATCAACGCATAACCAATTCCCATCGCAATCCCACCCGTCGCCTGTCCCTCACAAATTCTAGGATTAATTGCCCTACCCAAATCAATCGCCTGCACACACCTCAAAACCTCAATCTTCCCCGTCTCCACATCCACCTCCACCTCCACACCCTGCACAGCAAAAGTTAAAGTCGATTCATCCGCCGCATAACTCACCTCTACACTCCTTTCCTCTCTGCGCCCTCCGTGCCTCTGCGGTTCATTCTTTAACCTCTGGGCAGCCAACTTCACAGCTTGCCCAGAAATATACACCGTCGCCGACGCATAAGAACCAGCATCAAAAGGCGTCTGTTTTGTATCCCCAGAAATAATATTAATCTCACTCACACCCACACCCAACACCTGTGCCGCAATTTGTCGCAGCGTCGTATCCGAACCAGTCCCCACATCCACTGCACCTGTTCTTAACTCATACTTGCCATCAGCTAACAGCGATAACTTCACACTCGCAACGTGGATTTTGGATAAACCACTACCTTTGCTACAAACGTGCCATCTTTTTTGACTCCACTTTTAATGCGAATTGTCATCGCGTGGCGACTATTCGTAGCAGTAAATTCTTCTTTTCTGGTAAATTCCCATTGTACAGGTTTGCCTGTGAGGAGAGTGGCAAAAGCGCAAATATCTTCTGATAAAATCTCTTGTTTGTTACCAAATCCACCACCGATTTGGGCTTTATAAACGCGGATTTTATCTAGCGGTAAATTGAAGATTTGGGAAAGCAAACGTTGGCAATGAAACGGTACTTGAGTACTAGAACGAACAACTAATGTTCCATCTGTTTCTAACCAAGTAATTGTGGTATGGGGTTCTAAATGTACATGTTGTACTGCTGGCAAATTATAGGTATTTTCTAAGATTAAATCTGCTTCGGCAAAACCTTGTTCAACATCACCAGATTCCAGAAATATTTGTCCAGCAATATTGCGATCGCGATCAGGAATTTGTGAGGATTCTGGTTCATCATGAATGACAATATCGCCATTCATGGCTGATATCGGGTCGATGAGGTGGGGTAAAATTTCGTAATCTACTTCTATCAAATCACAAGCTTGTTCAGCTATAGCTACCGACTCTGCAACCACAACAGCAACGCGATCGCCTACAAACCGTACTTTATGGTCTAATAAATAATGATCGAGAGGATCGGGGACTGGTTCGGCGTGTCCAGCAGTGGTGTAGGGTATCCTGGGAACATCTGCATGGGTGAAAACAGCAACGACACTAGAGAGTGCTTTAGCTGCGGCGGTATTAATCTTGCGAATGTAGGCGTGAGGATGAGGCGATCGCAATACTTTCAGATGGAGTAAGCCAGGTGGTACAAAATCTGCTGTATAGGATGCTTTGCCAGTGACAATTGCTGTACCGTCTTGTTTGGGAATATTTTTTCCAATCGTAACCGATGAATCTGCAACAATATCACATCTGTGTGTATCTGTGTGCATCTGTGGTCGAGATTGATTAATACTTTCAATAATCGCCTGATACCCAGTACAACGACAAAGATTACCCTTTAGCATTAAACGCAATTCTTCTGATGATGCAACAGGTAACTTCGCTGCACTCATTATCATACCCGGAGTGCAGAAACCACATTGAAAGCCTTGCCCTTGCAAAAATGCTTGTTGGATTGGCGCAAGTTTGCCATTTGCTGACAAACCTTCTATGGTTGTGACTGATTGATTGGCTATTCGCATCGCTGGGTAAATGCAACTATGAATTGGTGTATCATTTACCCAAACTGTACAAGCACCACAATCACCACTATCGCAAACTCGATGCACACTAAACAAACCAAGTTGTCGTAATAGAGTTAAAAGGCTAGTTCCGGGATGACAAGTAACTGTAAATTTTTGGTTGTTAATTTGGAAGGTTAATGATTGTTGCATGTTTGATGTTGCATAGGAATTGTGGTTGGTGAAAAGATTATTTTTGAATGTCGACCACCGATGCACACAGATGGACACAGATGGGTTATGGGTGTGTATTTATTAGTTTTAGTTGATGAAGCGATCGCTTGATTAAAATTTGTGTGATTTCACGGCGATAAGTTGCGCTGGCTTTGGGGCTATTGATAAATTCTATTTTCTGTAAGGATGGCGAATAGTCTATATTTATATGATTACAATCCAATAACTTCGGTGCAGGTACACTTGCACCAATTACACATTTGAATTGTAAATTTTCAGGATTGTAAGCACTGACGACAATTGCTAAAGCTGGATCAGTTGCTGCAATACCAAAACGCTGGTAATTCACTCGCCATTTTAAATTTTTCACTGGAATCAAAACTCGTCTCAAGACTTCTGATGGTTGCAAAATTGTCTGACGAGAACCTATTTGAAAATCTTCTGCGGCTACTAAACGTGACTCTCCTTGTAAGTTCCAAATCTCATATTTTGCACCCAATGCGATCATGATTGGCGCGAGGGATCCGACAGATAAAGCTAGGCATAAGTTGCCTCCTACTGTCGCCATATTAATAACTTTTAATGATGCGGCTAGGGTAGAAACAGCACTTTTTAATCCTGCAACAGCAGTCCATTCTAGTTGCCAAGGATACTGTAATAATTTTATGAGTGGACAAGTCGCACCTATGACTAAATTATCTTCTTGAACTTCAATTTCTGACCAATCCAAAGATTGCATATCCACCAACACCCGCAATTGCGGTTGTGGTTCCGAAAATAGCCATGTTCCACCCGCTAACCAAGCCCAATCTTTACCCCAATTATTGATAGTTTGTATCTCATTGGGACGTAAATAAGTTTCAATATTTGGCAAATCCATTGTTAGTTAATTTTAACGCAGAGTATCGCATAGGAAAGCGCACCAGGTAGCAGATTAATATTTATTTGCTACCTGGTGCATTTTGAAAACATTAAACATCTAATTGAATTTCACAACCTAATCTTTGTGGTAGAGAAATTTTATAAACATCGCCTTGATTCATTTCACCTGGTTCTTGCATTTGACTCAATGCTGTGACAACTTCATCAGAGTTGGCGGTGAGAATGACAAGGGGTTTGTCACAAGCAATAGGGAAATCATGCCAAGTACCTAAGTGTAGCAAAAGCGCATGTCCAGGAGGAAATTTTAGGGCTTTGACTTGAGTTAAATCTGGTAAATTTTTGTCTTGATTATGGTTAGGTGGTGACATTACCATGATAAAAGGTGCTTGTCCTAAACCAATAAACAATTGCGTCATGTGCATGTGACGTTCTAGCCAGAGAATGGCAGGATAACCTGGCATTATTTTCGCGGTTCTAAAAGTTGCTGTGCCGCGATAGGTAAAGTCAATATTTTCGCCTTCAATGACTCTACCTTGATAAAAAGGAATTCCTAAACCTGGTTTACTGACATCATCTCCTAAAAGATGTCCGTAGGGTTTGATATTTTCTGAATTGGCATCGATGACAGGGATTTTTAAAGTTTGAGTTTGTGAAGATGTCATGAGTATTGTTGGCTATAGTCGGGTTTTATTTTTTTACGAACACAGATGCACACAGATAAACACCGATGGACACTGATAGTTTAATATTTATGAATATTAGCTTGTTGATTTGTATTTTCATTCATTAAGTTATAAATTTCTTCGCCTGTTGTTAACCAGGTATTAGGTGTATTTTTTATATGTGTTAAGCACTGTTTCAAATACTTTAATCGCAATGGTTGACCAACGATAAATGGATGCAAGCCAATGGCCATGACTCGCCCTTGTGTTTCTCCTTCTTGCCAAAGTTGATCAAATTGATCTTCTATGGCTTGGGCAAATTCTACACCAGAAAAGCGGTTACTCAAACATAAAGTTATATCGTTGGCTTCGATGGTGTAAGGAATTGCTAGCAAGCGACCGTTGGGTAATGGATACCAATAGGGTTGGTCATCATTTACCCAGTCGGCTGTGTAAAGAATTCCGGCTGAATACAATAATTCAAAGGTTGATTCTGTGATAGAAAATCCCGGCGTTAACCATCCTTTTGGACTTTTACCTGTGGCTTGTTCTAGTAAGGTTAAAGTTCGATCAATTATCTCTATTTCTGTATCTCTATCCATCCCACTATGACCAGTGGAATTATTAATACCATGCGCCATTACTTCCCAGCCATATTTCTGTATAGCTGCGATAATTTCGGGATAAAGTGTACAAATTTCGCCGTTAACTGCCGCCGTCACAGGAATTTCTAATTCAGCGAATAAATCAAATAACCGCCAAATACCGACACGATTACCATAATCTCGCCAACCATAGTTAGCAATTTCTGGATAGCTATTTAAATGGGGTTGAATTGCTGTTCCTAGCTTACCAAAGGTGAAATGTTCGACATTCATTACTACCCATACAGCAACTCTCGCTTGATGAGGTAATGTGAAAACTGGACGTTGGGTAATTGGTTGAAAAGATGGAGGCTGCATAAAAATTAGTAAGAAAAAATCAATCTCTGTTCATCTGTGTTCATCTGTGTTCATCTGTGTTCGCTTTTAGAAAACATAATTTTTGTCACCACAACAATCCACATCAAACACAAATTTCATAATTTATAATTCATAACTCATAATTTCTGCAATGTTTTTCCCAGTGATGCTGGTGCTACTAATTGGATACGGGTGGTATCCCGTGATATGATCGTCAGCACTAAGATAGTTGCGAGGTAAGGCAAAGAAGATAAAAGATAAGGAGAAATACCTACTCCTAGTCCTTGCAAAATTAATTGGATGGCGCTGACTCCACCAAATAAATAAGCACCTAGCAAGATTCGCATTGGTTTCCAAGTTGCAAACACAACTAAAGCGATCGCAATCCACCCCCGCCCGGCAGTCATATTTTCTGCCCAAAAAGGTGTATACACTAGGGAAAGATAGGCCCCTGCTAACCCTGCCATCGCCCCACCAAATAGAACTGCTAAATAACGTACTCTATTTATAGGTAAACCCAAAGCATAGGCTGCTGTGGTTGATTCACCTACACTCCGCAATATCAGCCCTGAGCGCGTTTTTTGCAAAAACCAAGCGACTAAAAATACTAAAATAACTGAAAGATATACTAAGATATCTTGCTGAAAAAAAGCTTTCCCAATCACGGGTATGGATTCTAAAATAGGAATGCTTAGAGGTTGCAATCCAGTAATTGTTTGACCAACATAATCTGCACCTATAAAAGCACTGAGTCCAGAACCAAAGATGCTAAGGGCTAAACCTGTTGCTACTTGATTGGCACTTATAGTAATTGTTAGCACTGCATGAATGAAAGCGATCGCTATGCCTGCAACTAGGGCGACCAAGAACCCCAAATAGATATTATCTGTAACTGAAGCGACAATAAAACCACTAGCAGCCCCAATCAGCATCATTCCCTCTACACCAAGATTTAAAACACCCGATTTTTCTGCCACTAATTCACCCAATGCGGCCAAAATCAAAGGTGTAGCTGCGCGTAAAGTATCGTTGAGAATGTTGGTAAAAATCATTTGTTGGTTGTTGATTGTTGGTTGTTGATTGTTGGTTGTTGATTGTTGTACCAGACGTGCCATGGCACGTCTCTACAGTAGTTAGTGGTTAATTACAAATGACAAATGACTATTGACTATTGACTATCCGCTTATAAACTAATAAATCACCTGCCAAAAGCAAGAAAAACACAATGCCTTGAAAAACTCCCGCTAAAGCTAAGGGCAGTCCTAATTTTATCTGTAATAATTCACTGCCTACATAAAACAGTGCCATCAGCAAACTAGATAAAATAATTCCCAACGGGTGTAAACGACCAACAAATGCAGCCAGAATAGCCGCGTAACCGTAACCAGGAGAAATGAAAGGGCGTAATTGTCCAATGGGGCCGAGAACTTCACACGCACCAGCTAAACCTGCTAAACCACCACTGATGAGTAAACTTAGCCAAATAATGCGATCGCTTTTAATCCCAGCATAATTTGCTGCATTGGGACTTGCACCAATTACCCGCACACTAAAACCAAAAAATGTTTGTCGCAGCATTCCCCAAATTAACACCGCCGCCATGAGGGCAAAAATTACACCTAAATGTAACCTTGTGCCAGTAATTAATGATGGTAAACTGGCGAATTCACTAAAGGGTGTAGATTCAGGAAAATTATATCCTTGGGGGTCTTGTAAAATTCCTCTGACTAAATAATTTAAAAGAGAAACTGCTAGATAATTTAACATTAAACTTGTAAGAATTTCATTAGTATAAAACTTCACTTTTAACACAGCCGGGATGCTAGCCCAAATTGCACCACCTACTATTCCAGCTAATAAACAAAGTAAGAGTACAATATAGTTATTGATATTAGCAAATACTAAAGCTACGGCACTAGCAAAAATTGCTCCCAGAGTAAATTGTCCCTCTGCACCAATATTCCAAACTTGGGCTTGAAAACATACAGCTAAACCAACAGCAATCAAGATAATTGGTGCTGCTTTGACTGCGATTTCTGTGATTCCATACAAACTACTTAAAGGCGTAATAAATAAAGTCGTGAATGCAGTAATTGGAGATTTACCTAAGAAACGAAACAGAAATAATCCTACGATCACTGTTCCTAGTAATGCCAGTAGGGGTGATAAAACTAACCAAATTTTGGCGGGTTGTTCACGGGGTTCTAATTTGAAGTCAAACAAAACTCACTCCTCCCATCCAACAACCAATTTGATCGCGACTGATATCTGCAATTGGCACAAAGGGAGAGAGTTGTCCTTTGTAGATGACGCCAATGCGATCGCACAACCTCAACAACTCATCCAAATCCTCGGAAACCACCAGCACCCCTGCACCTATATCTCGCATTTCCATGAAAGCTTGATAAATAGTTGCAGTTGCATTCACATCCACACCCCAACTCGGATGTGCTGCAATCAAGATAGTTGGGTTTTGCTGAATCTCCCGTCCTACAATAAACTTTTGCAGATTACCACCCGATAAACTCGCAGCAAGCGAATTTAACCCCGCTTGTTTAACATTAAAGGCGTCGCAAATTCTACTAGTCCAAGCTTTTAACTTGCGCTGCCGAATCATACCATTTCGCAATAAACCTTGTGAGTAACCTGTCAACAAAGCATTTTCCAAAAGAGTCATATTTGGTACAACACCCACCCCCCAACGTTCTTCTGGCACATATGCCAAACCCAAACGCCGACGCTTAGGCACATCACAATCACCAACAGGCATTTCTCCCAACATGATCATGTCTGCCTTGGGACAGATTACTTCACCACTCAAAACTGCTAAAAGTTCCCTTTGTCCATTACCTGCAACTCCCGCAATCCCAACAATTTCCCCACTGCGAACCTCCAAATTAATGTGCTGCAATGATATTCCTAAAGGATGCTTTGATTCCAGACACAAATTACGGACTTGTAAGCAGATGGGGGAGGTGGGGAGGTGGGGAGGTGGGGAGGTGGGGAGATGGGGAGGTGGGGGGGAGTGGGGGGAGTGTGAAGAGTGTAATATTCTCTTGTCCTCCATGTCCGCCTTGTCCTCTTTGTCCCCCGTGTCCCTCATCCTCGCCTATCATCATCCTTGCCAAACTATCGATTGTCTCTACTTGGGGGTTACACTCTGCTATCACCTCGCCATTTCGCAATATTGTTGCATAAGTGCATAGCGATCGCACTTCTTGTAACTTGTGGCTGCTGAATAAAATACTGCAACCACCAGCAGCAATTTGCTGCAATGTCAGAAATAGTTTTTCTATTTCTTGGGGAGTTAAAACCGCCGTGGGTTCATCCAAAATCAGTAACTTAGTAGCACTACACAGACAACGGATGATTTCTACTCGCTGCTTTTCACCTACAGATAATGTATAAACTGGGGAATCTGGGTTGATATCTAAACCGTATTCTTGAGATAAAACACGAATTTTGCGATTAACTTGTGCTAAATTCCATTTTTCGCCAGCAGGAAGCGCCAGGGCGATATTTTCAGTTACAGTCAAGGTTTCAAACAAACAAAAGTGCTGAAACACCATACCAATACCTAGCGATCGCGCTTTTGCTGGGTTAGTGATATCAACTTGTTTTCCTTGCCAAAAAATTTCACCACTTTCAGGACACACCACCCCATAGATAATTTTCATTAGGGTACTCTTACCCGCCCCATTTTCTCCCAACAAAGCATGAATCTCACCCGGTTGAATTGCCAAATTCACCTGATAATTTGCGAAAAAACCGGAGTAAGACTTGGTAATATTCCTTACTTGCAAACAGGGAATCAGCCCATTTAACCCTTGCATTTTGCCTCTGCTGCATTCTCGACTTATTATAGATTTTTATTAAGTCGATTTACAGAATTTCAGGACACTCTGATATCTTAAAGGTGCGTAATTTTTATACAGCGATTGCCGATAGTTATTTAAATTTAAGGATTTTTTAATGCAATCCCGGAATGTACCGACTTATTTGCCACAAGCAATCTTAACTACCCTCTTTTGCTGTCTGCCATTTGGAATTGTAGCGATCGTTTATGCAGCACAAGTAAGTTCTAAATTGTCTGCCGGGGATTATGAAGGTGCTATGCAAGCATCTAAAAATGCCAAAATATGGTGTTGGGCATCCTTTGGTTCAGGACTGGCTGTTATTGTAATTTATATCCTATTATTCGTGATTGCATCATTGGGTTCACGGTAAGCTTACGAACACTGAACCTAAAGACAAACTCTATATAAACCCTTGTTTTTGATTCTATGATAATGAATGCACTTTATTCCCGTAAATATTCCTTGCTCACTAAAAAAAGTTTCAAAGTAGCAGCACTAACAAGTACTATTATTTTAGCTGCAATAGTTTTATATTTTTTTAATCCTAGCGATTCTCAGATTTACCCTCCTAGTCCATTTCGGTTGCTAACTGGTCTATATTGTCCCGGATGTGGCACACTCCGAGGCTTACATTATCTTTTGCATGGAAATCTACTTAAAGCTTTTGATTTAAACCCATTGATGGTAATATCATTACCATACTTAATCTATTCTTATATTGCTTACAGTGCGCCTGTAATTTTCGGTCAAAAAATTCCCCAGATTTTCATCAAATCTAATTGGATTTGGATGATATTAAAAGTTATTTTGGCATACTGGGTACTAAGAAATCTGCCCTTTGCTCCTTTTTCTTGGTTAGCACCTTAACTTACTTGCCAAATTCTGATGGTTTTATCCTCGCTGCTAGAAGCGAGGAGTTTTCCATCTTGACTAATATCTATAGATAAGACACTGCCAGTATGTCCGGTAAGAGTATGCAGCAGTGTCTTAGTTTTTAAGTTCCAAATTTTGATAGTTCGATCATCACTACCGCTAATTAAACTCTGTCCATCTTGACTCATAGCTAATGTTTGAATCGAACCATTATGTCCATCCAAAACCTGTTGGAGTTGGCCACTATATAAGTCCCAGATATAAATAGTTTTACCAAAGCCAGCACCAACAACAACTTGTAAATTTGAACTAATAGCAACAGCACGCACAAAGCCAGGAAATCCCGCAATTGTTCGCAGTAATTCTCCTGTTTCTAATTGCCAAATCCTAACTAATCTATCACTACTACCACTGACGAGTAAATTCCCATCATAACTGATAGCTAGACTATAAATTAAGCCTGTATTTTCGGGCAGAGTGCGCTGTAACTTACCAGTTCCCACATGCCAAATTCTAATGGTTCGATCCCGAGAACCACTGACAAGAGTTTGTCCATCCCGACTAAAACACAGTGCATTAATTAAATCAAAGTGTCCTTTAAGTACCGATATTAATTTACCAGTTTGCAGATGCCAAATTTTGATTGTTTTATCGCTGCTACCACTAGCGAGAGTTTGTCCATCGGGGGAAATAGCTACAACTACCCACTCTCCCTTTTCTGACAGTACCCCTTGCAATTGCCGCTTTTGCAGATTCCAGATTCTGATGGTTTTATCATTACTTCCACTGACAATAGTTTGTCCATCTCGACTAAATGCTACAGAACGAACAAGATTGGTGTGTCCACTCAAAGCATAGGCAAAAGAAACATTGCTGAGGTTTCCTGGACGATAGCTAGGTATTTGCGGCTGTTGCATGGAGTTAATTTTATTACGTCCAGCGATTGCACCAGCAAAATTCGGATCGATTCTTAAAGCTTGATTGTAATCTGCTAATGCTGCCTGGTAATCTCCCATTTGCAAATACACATCACCCCGATTTCTCCATGCTTCTACATAGTTGGGATTCATCTGCAAAGCTTGATTAAAATCAGCGATCGCACCTTGGTAATCTAGTCTTTGGGCTTTATCTAGTCCCCAAAAATTGTAAGCTTCCCAGTTAACTGGTATGGTAGGCGGAACAGCAGCAACCTTCTTACCCTGCAAATCCTCCAAAACTTCTTGTGCAGATTGATATCTTTCTGGTAAGAAGTGTTTGAGCATCTTCTCGAGAATTTGCTCTAAATCTTTGCTCACACTAGCACCTTTGTCTTGTAAATATTCTCGCCATAACCAGCAAGCATTTCTGACATCATACAAAGCATCGGCAAGATTACCAAAACCATCTTGTAATGGTAAACATCCCGTCAACAATCTTACACAAGTCGCCCCTAAAGCATAGATATCACTAGCAGGATAAGCATATCCTTGCATTTGCTCTAAAGGTGCGTAACCAATTGTATAAATTCCTGTCCCCTGGCGAGCAAAAGTAGTTTGTGTCACCTGTTTGGCACCACCAAAATCAATCAACACGAGTTTGCGATCGCTGTGACGCCGAATGATATTTTCTGGTTTAATATCACGGTGGATAACATTGCGATCGTGAATAAATTGCAAAACAGGCAACAAATCAGCTAATAGTTCCCGAATTTTTGCTTCATTAAATTCTTCTGTTAATAGTTCCGTTAATAAAGTGTCCCCAGCAATAAATTCTTGTACTAAATATAAATTTGCACCTTGCCCAAAATAAGCAACTAAACGCGGAATTTGAGCGTGATTTTCTCCTAATTCATATAACCGCCTAGCTTCTTCTTGAAACATAGATGCAGCTTTATTCAAAGCTGCTGTTCCCTGTACTTGGGGTACAAATTGCTTAATCACGCAGGGCGAATCTAGTCTATCAATATCTTGTGCTTCGTAGGTTCTGCCAAAACCACCCTCACCCAATAACCTGCTAATTCGGTAACGACCCTTAAATAAAGCGCCAAAATTATTTGAACCACAACTGGTGCAAAATCTATTGCCATCAGGATTAAAAGGATTGGAACAATTAGGATTTTGACAGATTTGCATAGCTTTTCCCCTAGAACCCCAGCACAAATATCTACAAAGGCAGCCATTAGGATTCCGCTTTTGGAATTGACCCCTCAATTCCTTCTACATACCAATTCATTGCTAGTTGTTCTTTGTCTTGCAAAACCTGACCCTTCTGCACCCGTACTGTACCTTTTTGGTCTTTTACGGGACCCGCAAAAGGATTGGCAGTACCTTTAATAAATTCCTCCCGCTTCGCCATTGCCAATTGCTGTACATCTTGAGGAACTATAGGATTTATAGGTGAGATATCCACCATCCCTTGACCAATTCCCAACCAAACATCTTCCGATTTCCATGTACCATTCATTACAGACAAAGCTTGATCTGTGTAAAATTTCCCCCACTTATTAATGGCTGATGTTAAATGTGCCTTTGCACCAAACCGACTCATATCAGTGTTATAACCAAACGCAAAAATTCCTTTTTCCTCTGCTAATTGCACAACAGCAGCAGAGTCAGTATGCTGTGTTAGCACATCTGCACCTAAATTGATTAAAGCTTGTGCTGCTTCTCTTTCTTTAGCTGGGTCGTACCAACTTTGTACCCACACTACTTTCACTTTTGCCTTAGGGTTCACTGCCCGAAGTCCTTGGGTAAAAGAATTTATACCGCGAATTACCTCTGGAATGGGGTATGCTCCGATAAAACCGATGATATTGGACTTGGTCATCTTACCAGCAATCATGCCAGTTAAGTAGCGCGGTTCTTCAAAACGTCCTAAATAAGTGCCGACATTGGCAGCGCGTTTATACCCAGTACAGTGTTCAAAATAAACATTAGGAAAATCTTTGGCAACTTTAATTGTTGGGTTCATGTAACCAAAAGAAGTTGTAAAAATCAACTTATTGCCATCTAATGCTAGTTGACGAATTACCCTCTCAGCGTCAGCACCTTCGTTGACATTTTCTACAAAAGTAGATCTAACTTTACCTTGCAGATTTGCTTCCATTTCTCTACGACCAAGGTCATGGGCATAAGTCCATCCGAAATCACCCACAGGCCCTACATACACAAATCCTACCTTCAAAGGCTCATTTGCTGCTACCGGTGATGTTCCAGGGGATACTTCGCCCTGGGGATTATTAGATTTGTCTCCAGAACAAGCAACAAAGGTAAAACTAGCTCCTGCAAGGGAGGCGTACTTGATAAACTGACGACGATCCATATTTATTGCTGATCCGCACTGTGTTAAAAATATTTCTCTTTTTAGTATTAAATAAGTAGTAGATGCAATTTTTAATTACATATTTGCTAGATTGTAGCTTTTGTTTTTGCGATCAATATACCTAAATTTGTGAATAATCACAAGTTATTTTAATTACTTGAATGAGTAGGTAATTTTTTAATGCAGAGTCACGCAAAGGTAAGTGCACTAGATAGCAGAGTTTTTAGACTCATAAGTTGAGCAGCATCTAGGGTGCGTAGCAGCATTACATTTATACTGCAAGTAAAATAAATGAAAAGACCACTACGCACCATCTGTTTTTGGTGCATGGACTTAATAAAATACCCGCGCAGGCGGGTTTAGTCTGTGTAGCCGCGATTTATAATCGCCAGGGCTAATAAGATTTTACTTTTATATTTGATGTTCAACCTAAGTATTTTCTCACGATTCAATCTAGGCTGCTATATCTAATTATCTAAACAGCAAATATCGTAAACCAATCAGTAATAAAAATATGCCATACAGCTTTTTCATCAATTCACTACTAACAAATGGCTGATTGGCAAATAAAGCCCCAAATAAATTGCCGACTATTAGACCAACTGCAATAATTACCGCATATTTGATATTAAGATTACCGTTACGGTAGTAAACTATTGCAGCTAAAATACCGATAGGCAATATTTGAGCAGCAATAGAAGTACCAGTAGCAAACTTTTGATCCATGCTCATAAGTAAAACCATAGCTGGAACCATAATTGCACCACCACCAATACCAAACATACCGCCAGCTACGCCAGCCACAAGACCAATCACCAACAATTGAATGAGTATGTTAGACATAAAATCTACTGTAAGTTAATTAACTTCACTTGAGCTACATTAATAAATAATTTATAGTAAAAACGACAGGGATAAACATTATTTGCACAATCATAAATTATCTGTGTTTATCTGTGTGTATTGGTGGTCGATGTTAACTAAATACTTTTAGTTGTAGTTTAAATTGATAAATTTATTCCTCCTGGAAAAACAGATTTTGGTAACATTCCATGCACACCTTTTTGGGGAATATTCACAACTTGAGTAATGCGAAAATTCACTGCCAAACTGCATAATACATAGGCATCTTCTGGTGATATGTTTGTCAACCTTACCAAAAAATCAATCATGTTGTTCAAAGCTTGTTCTAAGGCTGCATCCAATGTCTCACCAAACCCCATTGTGATAATATCGGTGGCAGTTTCAGCGATCGGTGCAGTCAGTTGCAAATCCTTGCGAATTGTTAGTTGAATCGTACCATTCATAGATGTTTCGATCGCAGTCACATTAACTTCACCATCTCCCTGTGCTGCATGTCCATCACCAATAGAAAATAAAGCACCAGGAACGAAAATAGGCAAGAATACTCTGGAACCTGCTTGTAGTTCGCGGTTATCGATATTACCACCATAACAACCAGGAGGAATCGAAGAACGTTGCGTTTCGGGAGTAGCAACGCCAAGAATACCAAAAAAAGGTCTGAGGGGAATTTTAATACCACTATTGACAGGAAATTCCGCAACGTTATTTTCTAAATCTAAGGGAATAAATCTCAAAGCTGGTTGAGTAAACTGGTGTGGTAAAGCTCCCCATCCTGTCCGAATAGCATTAAAACCAACAGGTAAACTGGGTTTGATTGCTTCCAGTTTGACTTCTAAAATATCTCCTGGTTCTGCTCCCCGCACATAAATAGGCCCTGTAAGCAAATGCGGTCCACCTGCTATTTTGCGTTCTGGCGATAGGTTTTCGCAAATATCAACAAATTCTGGCGTGAGAAATTCTGGTGGTGCTTTGTCGTAAATATAATAACCAGTGTAAGTTTCTACATCTACCGTATCGCCAGATTCAATCATCAATACTGGTTCTAGTTCATGGGAAAACCCACCTAGATGCACAGTATTTGGAGTTGCTTTAATAATATGATGAGTCATTACTCTTTTGGTACTTATTCAGTAATTTAACTGAGAATTAGCAATTTTAATTATTAAATATTAATATTTTATATAATTAAATGTATTTTTTTAACTTTTATATCCTCTAGGTACGAATATTTTCTTAGTCAATAACTAGTGAATATAATTTAAATGTATATAAAATAACTTAAATATCACAGAGTAAATTCTGAGGTAGATTGTGCATATACTAAGTTAATCTAAAAATCAATGTAACTTAAAACATGAGAAATACTGCATTAGTTAATACCGTAAGGAACTTTGAATATGAGAAATACAGGAGTTGCTTATCTTCTTTGGCTAACTGTAATTTTTGGATTTGCTGGAATTCATCGCTTTTACGCTGGTAAATATGTGAGTGGAATTATATGGTTGTTTACATTAGGATTATTTGGATTTGGCCAGCTTATAGATTTAGCTCTAATACCAGGAATGGTTGAAGAGAAAAATCTTAAATACAAAATGCTTTACGGTAGTCCCAATCAAAATAATGTTACAAATACGCAACAAGTCGTAATTAATGTTGCTGATTATATCGCTCCAACTGCTAATCATAAGTCAATAAATGCTAAGTCTGATATTCAAGTAATTTTAGAATTAGCTAAAAACAATGCTGGAAGTGTATCTATTACTGATTGTGTCATCGCTACTGGTAAACCGATTACAGAAATTAAGGAAACAATTCAGCATTTATGTGCTGAAGGTTTGTTAGAACCTAGTAATCATTCAGATACCGGAGCCGTAATTTACAAGCTTGTTTAAGCTTAAGTCAAACAAGTAATACATAAATATTAATGAAAAATTATAAGCATTTTTGCTTATAATTTTTAAGTTTAAATTATTTAATTTAACGAGTATTTTAACTGAATAGCTAAACCAATATGATTGAATCTGCTAAATATAACTTAATGACTATATTCAATAGTATAGAAATGTACAAAAAATTTATTTTTCTTACTTTAGGAACTGCTATTATTACCGTTATTCCAACCATTGCAGCCCAAGCAGCACAGGTAGAATTAGGTGTTTTTAAATCTGTTGATGCACCTGAAAAAAATTGTCCTCAAAAAGTAGTTGTGACAGAGCAAAATGCACCTTACTACGAAGGAGGATACACAGTTAATGGTCAGGCAAAATTAGGTTCTTTCGCTGGGCCATTTGCGATCGCCTCTTCAGATTTGTTTAGTGTGACCTGGGTAGCAAACCTCAAACCTGCCTATCGTCAATGTGTCGCAGGGGGCGGTATTGTCAAATACGATAACGAAGACTACAATTCTCCTTCCCACTTACGTATCAGATTTAATGGGGGCAAAGTCTTTTTGATTTTAGATATGACAGGTAAACAGGATGCGAACAATTTCACTCCCAGCATTACTAAAAAAGGTGTGAGTAATGGCAACCCTACTTGGAGTTGGTCTGGTACGGATTGAGGTAAGGGGTGTGGGGGTGTGAGGAGTGGGGGGAGTGTGGGGAGAATAAATATTAACAAATGACAAATGACAAATGACCACTAACAACCCTACTCTACGAGAAGCCGCTTGCGCGTCTACGGGTTCGCCAGTCCCCCTACCCTTACCTTAAGCCCTCCGGGTTCGCAGTCGCTCATGGGGGACTCACCGGCCCCCACGACCGACAGGGAGTGGGGATTGGGGGAGAACCCCCTGCGTAAGAGTCGCTGTCTCACCACTTCGTGTCTACGTGACGGAGACCGCCTTTTTGGGGGGCTGGTCTCACCAACAATCAACAACCAACCACTAACTACTAACAAATATTTTTAATCACAAATTCAATTACATCTGCTAAACCTGTTTTTGTTTTCAAATTTGTGAAAATAAAGGGTTTATCACCGCGCATTTTTTTGGCATCCCGTTCCATTACACTTAAATCTGCACCAACGTAGGGAGCTAAATCAGTTTTATTAATTACCAATAAATCAGATTTCGTAATACCAGGACCACCTTTGCGAGGAATTTTATCGCCAGCAGCAACATCAATCACGTAAATTGTTAAATCTACTAATTCGGGGCTAAAAGTAGCAGCTAAATTATCTCCGCCACTTTCTAAAAAAACTAAATCCAAATCAGGAAAACGCGCCTCTAACTGTTCAACTGCTGCCAAATTCATGGAAGCGTCTTCGCGAATAGCAGTGTGAGGACAACCGCCAGTCTCTACACCGATAATGCGATCGCTACTCAAAGCCTGAGAACGTACTAAAAACTGTGCATCTTCCTGTGTATAAATATCATTAGTCACCACCGCAATGTGATATTTATCGCGCATCGCCTTACACAAAGCATCAACTAAAGCAGTTTTTCCTGATCCTACAGGCCCGGCAACTCCGACTCGAAAAGCATTCATAATTTTGTTGGTTGTTGATGGTTGGTTGTTGGTTGTTGACTATTAACCACTGACTATGGACTAATGACAAATGACCAATGACAAATGACTCTTGACTAATGACTAATTTACAAATTTTTCTAGATATTGCCACAGAAGCGGCGCTAGCTGCTGGTGCAGTTTTGCAAGCTTATTTGGGTAAGGTAGAAGACGCAATTACCGAAAAAGGACGCCCTGGCGACTTAGTTACTGTCGCTGATAAAGCTTCAGAAGAAGTCATTTTACAAGTTTTAGGTCGTCACTTTCCTAGTCATGCCATTCTTACAGAAGAATCTGGAAAACTGGGAAATCAAGAAAATGAGTTTCTCTGGGCGATTGATCCTTTAGATGGTACAACAAACTTCGCTCATCAATACCCATTTTTTGCTGTTTCTATCGGGTTACTGATCAATGGTGTTCCCCAAGTAGGCGTGATTTATGATCCTTTTCACGACGAACTATTTCGTGCAGCCCAAGATTTCGGTGCAACCCGTAACCGCCGTTTCATCAAAGTTTCGGACACTTCTGAATTAAGTAAAAGTTTACTGGTGACGGGATTTGCTTATGATCGCCGGGAAACTTCTGACAACAACTACGCAGAATTTTGCCACCTAACTCATCTTACCCAAGGAGTACGACGCAGCGGGTCTGCATCCCTTGATTTAGCTCATGTAGCCTGTGGACGTCTTGATGGTTACTGGGAACGGGGCCTTTCTCCTTGGGATATAGCAGCAGGCATTATTATAGTGCGTGAAGCTGGGGGGAAAGTTACTGCTTATGATCGCACTCCTATAAAAATTGAGTCAGGTAGAATTTTGGCGACAAATGGACATCTTCACGAAATTCTCAGTCAGGAACTCCAGCAAGTTCCGCCTCTGTCTGCCTGGAAGTAAATAAGGGATTGGGGATCGAGGAGATGGGGAACTCACCGGCCCCCACTCCCCCAAGGGAGTGGGGATTAGGGGCAGTGGGGAGATGGGGAGACAAGGGGGACGACTTGGGGGACAACAACCACTAACTACTAACCACTAACCAATGTAGAGACGTGCCATGGCACGTCTGGTACAACCAACAACCAACAACTAAAGTTCCTGGCTGAGTTTTGGGAATTCTAGATTAGAGCGATTTTACAAAACAGACAGTTGTAAAACGCTTGGTGAAGGGTTGGCGCTGGGAGATAGGGATGAAAATCAGCCAAAAATTGGTTTTGGGGTTTTTGAGTATTGCTGTGTTGACGGGATTGGTTGGTGCGATCGCGGCAAATCAACAGTCACAAACAGCTAAATATCTTGCTCAAGAAGAAGCTCGTAAACTAGCTGAAATACTGGGATATTTTGCAAATCATGAGCTTGAAGAGCGAAAACCTTTATCACGAGATGAGATGGTAGCACATCTGGGGAGGCATGTTCAAATGTTGCATCAACAGCAGCAGCGCGACATCGTTATTGTAGACCGCAATAAGACGATTTTAGCAGATGCTATTCCCCAAAACGTTAATACTAAGTTTGATCACGATTTAGATAACGAAGTCGGCAAAACTATTCAAGATGGTAAGGCAAGAAGTTTTGTTGAAACTAGTCCTGATTATCCTCAAGGTATTCAACAGAAAGCACGATACAAAAGATCATCCTAGCCAGATTACAATTCGCACTTCATTGGTTGGTTCACTGCGGGTAAAAATTGCGATCACTGACAATGGCCCTGGTATCCCTGAACAGATTCAACATCGTATCTTCGATCCATTCTTTACAACCAAACCCGTGGGTAAAGGCACAGGTAGGGGTATGTCTATTAGCTATCAAATCATTACAGAAAAACATCGGGGAAAACTAGAGTGCTTCTCTACTCACAATCAAGGAACAGAATTTGTGATTCAGATTCCAATCCGACAGTAATAGACTTCGTGGTATTAGTCGGGATGCAAACAGGTAAGGGAAAAAACTCTTGCAGGTAAGCTTAGTACAGAAGATAAACTAGTAAGAATCACATATTTATTGGTATAAAACTGCTCTATGTCCTTCAAAATAGATCGTGGATTGTTTAGATATGATTTCATAGACTACCACGCAATTTTAGGTGTTGCAATTAATACAGATACTAGGGATATCCGCAAACGCTATCTGAAAATAGCCCGCCGCCTGCACCCGGATAGTTCTGCTGTGTCTAGTAAAACGGAAAAACAGCTGGCAAGCGATTTATTGTCAAAGTTGGTTAACCCTGCTTACGAGAAACTATCTCAAGAAAAAAATTATACAGAGTATATTATTGTTCTGTCGCAGATGGGCAAGCGTTTAGTCCAAGAATCTGCTTCCGTGGAACTAACTACCGATGTTGCAAAACAATTAGTAAGTATACCCAATGTAGAACAAGCTTACAAAGTAGCGATCGCCAAAATTGCAGAAACTCAATATGATTCTTTGCAGCAATCAATTCAAGCTATTGCTCAAATCAGTGAATTGAATTTAGTTTACCTAATGCGGAGTGCAGGCAAAGCAGTCTCAACGCCACCACCGCCTGCTAAACCCCCAGTTAACTCCAGTACACCAAAGCCAAATACAGCAGCTGCACCTCCACCCCCACCAGCAACAGCCAAAGAAGATTCAGCAGCAGAACAGTATCTCCGTCGCGCTCAAACTTTAATTGACAAAAACCAATTTGCCCAAGCCAAGGTAGAGTTGCAGGATGCTTTAAAGCTAGAACCTAAGAATAGTCGCTGTCATAGTCTGATTGCACTAGTGTATGTGAAACAGAATCAGCTAAAAATGGCAAAAATTCACTTTGATAACGCACTAAAATTAGACCCCAACGATCAAGTAGCGTTGACATGGAAACCGAAAATAGAAAAGGCTTTAGGGCTACAACCTAGTGGCTCTAAAGTGACTTCATCTCCTAACGCTGCAACTAAGCAACCAGATAAATCGGGAGGTGGCGGTTTGTTTGGTGGTTTGTTTGGTGGGAAGAAAAAGTAGTCAGCAACTGGCGCGATTGTGCGATCGCATGATAGCGGCAGCTTTCCCCTAATCTTCGGGTTGAGAGGATACACAAGCTGAGTTTGACGCGCTGCTAGGAAATTTCCCACCAACAGCAAGGTGCTTGAGACGAATATTTCTAGCCGCGTTCAAATCAGATAATATTATCCGATATATGAAGAAATTTTGCAGCAAAACGGGACTAATATAACGGAGGATTAATGGTGTATCAACCACCAGCGGGAGCTAGGGATTTATTGCCCCTTGATGTGGCTCAGAAATGCTGGATAGAAAACAGGCTACAGCAGGTATTTCACCGCTGGGGATACCACAGAATTATCACCTCAACGCTAGAGCGGATAGATACGCTGATGGCGGGGGGTGCTATTAAACGCTCAACTGTGATTCAATTACAAAATGCCGAAGACGAAGAATTGGGGCTGCGTCCAGAACTGACAGCCTCAATCGCTCGTACCGCTGTCACTCGCATGGCGGGAGTTACCTATCCCCAGCGTCTATACTACAATACCAACGTTTTCCAGCGCACTTCGGATTATCGGCGCAATCAACCGCAGGAATTTTATCAAGCTGGGGTAGAGTTATTAGGTGGTGGTGGCTTACTTGCTGATGTAGAGGTATTGCTGTTATTGGCAGATTGTTTGCAAGCACTCTCGATTAACCAGTGGTATTTAATTTTGGGTGAAGCGGGAATTACCCAATCACTGTTGCAGGCATTTCCTGCTAACTTACGCAACCAAGTCCGCAATGCGATCGCCCATCTTGACAGAGTTGCGATCGACAGTTTACCCCTAACTGAAGAATTACGTTCCCGTGCCAGAATAATCCTAGATTTGCGTGGCAACAGTGCTGATGTTTTACAAAAAGTCAGTAGCCTGGATTTAGATGCTCCCCAACAAGAGGCGGTAAATAACCTAAAATCCTTGGTTGAGTTACTAGAAAATCAGGCAAACTTCCCATTAATTCTAGATTTGAGCCTGATTCAAACCTTCGACTACTATACTGGCATTTCTTTTGAAGTAGTTAGTGATACCGAAGTAGGAGCAAGAGTATTAGGACGTGGTGGCCGTTATGACCAGCTTTTAGGACAGTATCGCCCCCAAGGCGAGGATATTCCGGGTATTGGCTTTGCATTATTTATTGAAGATTTATACCAGGCTCTTTCTGATTCTCAGCAATTACCGCAAAGAACACCGCCTAGTAACTGGTTAGTTGTAGCAGAAAACAGTAATGCCTATGATGCTGCTTTTGCCTACGCTCAAAAACTCCGTAATTCTACTCACTTGGTGCGAGTAGAAATGGATTTGGGAGGACGAGACGCCGAAGCAATTCGCCAATATGCACGCGATCGCTCTATTGCTCAGATCGCTTGGGTGAAAGCTGATGGCTCAACAACAATTGAGTCGCATAATTAAATCTTTCTGTTCTGTAGAGACGCGAAATTTCGCGTCTCTAAGGAAGATTATTGTGTTATGTGGAAAAATGCTGTGTGTGACACTCAGGATATACGGATAAAAAATCAAGCGATCGCACCCATAGGGATTTTGTTATTAAATACGGTTTGACTTACTAGGAGATGCATAAAACTTTTCTAAGGATAATATTGACCAAAAAAATTTGGTTCTTACTAGCAATACACAAAGGGTAATTATTCCCAATAGTATTGTCGTTAATTTATTTCCCAGATAATGGGAACCAATCATCACAGTATGCATAGCACTTAACAATAAGGCTGGTATAGCCAAAAGATGAATCTGTCGCCAGCGCTTGCCTAAAGACTTTTGCAACGAATCAAAACTCGTCACAGCAGCAGGAGTCATCAATACCAACGCTACAACACCCGCAATCATACCCAACTGAAAATCAGGCGGTAAGAACCAAAAAGCATCAAGATTCCATTGCAAAGAGTGTTCCATCATGTGGACGGCGTGGACAACGGCAAGTACAAAAGCACCTACCCCTAAAGCACGACGGTAGCGCAAAGGTGCTGCCCACAAGTAACTTATTGGACGAGCAATGAGGGCTAGCATTAACAAAATCAGTGCCGCATGTCCGGTATAATCTGCCATAGTGTCACCAGTCCGCAGCAGTGTCAGCATACCAATGGTGAGAGTTACCCAACCACCCAAACGAAACAATTGACTGCGTCTGTCTTTACTCAATACAGATGTAGACACACCAACACCCAACATCATCGGGAGAGTCCCCAAACCGAAAGCCAGCATTGTTGCTGCACCCATCCACAAATTACCAGTTTCCGCAGCTTTAATTTGGGCAACATACAAGAAGCCACAGGGCATAAAACCCCAAGTCATCCCCAAAGCTGCTGGTGTCCACCAGCTATTTTGTGAGGAAAGTTTGACCATTGCGCTACTCAAGCGGTTGTGCAAACTTCCCTGTAATAAAGGGTGTAATACTGGTATTCGCGGCAAAAAGTCGGGTTTGATGTGTCCTAACCCAAACCAAATCAACATGATACCAGTGATAATCGCTATCCACTGCCGTAATTGACTACCAACTCCTGCCATTTGACCACTGGCAAGTAATACAGAACCTAGTACCCCAATCCCTGCACCAACTAGGGTATAACTCAGCATTCGTCCTAAATTTAGCAAAGTATGAAATTTGATTTGCTGCCGCCAGTTACCTGTTTCTTGTTGATGAGACAAAGAAAAAGCCACAGCTAAGGGACCACACATCCCTAAGCAATGTCCAAAACTTCCCAAGAACCCTAAGGTTACGAGCAGCCACAAATCTAACATGCTAAAGCTGATTTTGTTCTATAGGGAACTTTAGGCTAAATATTCACCTCCTGTCAAAAGACGAACTGTCAAACTCTAGAGATGTGCTATTGTACCGATGAAAACACCTTTTCCTTGCCTTCTACCCCCACCTCTGTTTCAAGCTAGTATCATTAAGCGTAAGAACTTATGACTTCACAAAAGTCCACTCTAAAGTCTTTATGGGTGCAGTTTGTAGCGCTTGAGAGAGTTCGGCACTACTTGCAAATTGCAACTGTTCCACATAGCAAGCTTCCACATTCACAGTAAATTCCTTCTCCTGAAAAGGCCAAGGAGTAACAGTGAGATTACCGTCGCTGCGTTGCATAACATCATAGCGCTTACCATCTGATAAAGTCGCAATCTCTAAAGCACGTTCACCAACAGGAATCATTCGATTACAGAGAATGAGTGAGAGGCGATCGCACCACTGAAAAAATTCGTAAGCTTTCACAGCTTCATCTTTTGTAATATTTAATTCCTTACGCCATTGGTCTTGATTCTTTAACTGTTCATCTAGAAACTCATCTAACTCTGGTAACTGACCACGATTACCCTCGTGTAAAAAACTCATATGCATAGAAATCATCATCGCTACCCAACGTCCCCGATAGCGGGCATTCTGGGTCAATTGCCGTATTTTTGGCACATCAATATCTTCAATCAAAGTAAAATCTAGAGGTGCGCCAGCTTCAGTAATGTTTTTTTCTTCCCATTCTTTTTCCAAATCATCGTGATGGGAAATCGCTGCAATTGTCTCTAGCCAACGTATGGGACGTTCTTTCGCATTCCAATGTCCCGCAATTTCGGCAGCCAGCAAAGCATGGGCGCGATGATAAATTATTTCCCAACCTTTTTGGTGTTGATTCACAATCATGAATCAGCCTCGATCCTTCGTGTAATATGAGTTTGCTTCCCGATCTTGCACGAGTAAGGACTGTTTACTCATCTGCCAACAGCACGAAAATCAAGTGCCACTATGGATAAATTGACATCGAAAAATTGGATTTTTATCAATCAGCGACTGACACCTTATTTATTTTTGCTGCCTGCTTTGGTAATTCTGGTACTCACTGTTTTTTGGCCCGCACTACAAGCGTTCTACCTCAGCTTTACCCGTTACGAATACGATTTAACCCAGACACCCGCATGGATTGGTTTTGCTAATTTCCGCCGCCTATGGGTTGATCCTGTTTTTTGGCAAACCCTGGTGAACACTATGCTGTATCTTGTGGTTGTCGTGCCGATTTTAGTAATCGCCCCCTTAGTACTGGCAATTTTGGTCAATCAAAAACTGCAAGGAATGCATTGGTTTCGAGCTGCTTACTATACCCCTGTGGTAATTTCGATGGTAGTGGCAGGAATTGCTTGGCGATGGTTGTATGCCGAAAACGGCTTACTCAACCAATTACTCAAAGGCATTTTTCCCGAGGGAATTCCTTGGTTAACCAGTCCCCGGTTTGCGCTTTTCAGTGTTATGGCTGTGACTGTCTGGAAAGGATTAGGCTACTACATGGTAATTTATCTGGCTGGGTTGCAATCGATACCCAATGATGTATACGAAGCAGCAGCAATTGATGGCTCTGATGGCATCAACAAACACTGGGATATCACTGTACCCTTGATGAAACCTTATCTAGCTTTAGTGGGGGTAATTTCAGCAATATCCGCAACCAAAGTATTTGAAGAAGTATACATTATGACTCAAGGCGGTCCACGTAATAGCTCAAAAACAATAGTGTATTACCTCTATGAACAAGCATTTAATAATTTAGAAATTAGCTATGCCTGTACAATCGGGCTGGTACTGTTTTTGATCATTTTAGGATTGTCAATTTTGCGACTATCAATTAGCGGTGCTAGTGCTTGACCTTCGTGATCTCCGACTCATCGATTCTGACGACGAAATTCAGCAGGTGTGAAACGCATGGGTTTTTCTGGGTTCCAAATGCCCAGTCCCATGATTCTAGCCCATTGTTGGGCGCGTTCTAAACGTTGATCATATTTGTGGTTAGGCGATCGCCCTACAAACAAAGCCTGACCTTCTTTCACCAACTGTTCATTCAACAAAACTTTATCCTTCCACACATAAGCCAGAGTCCGCCCAAATTTATCTTGCCCTTCCACATCAAACTCCAGCGTCACAGAGTCTCCTTTAATTAGTGCTTGCAAGTGTTCTTTTGCGGCATTTCCCCAAGGGCGCTGTTGTAAATCCGGTGCGTCAATGCCCAGCAGACGTACTTGGGAAATTAAATTAGGTTGGTCGCCCATCCCAAGCACTTCTAAGGTTTGCCCACTCACTACCTGTGCAACTTTGACTTGTAACTGTGCATTTTGGGAAGATTTGCTTCGGGGTTGACAAGCAACTACTAAAAGTAATAAGCAAAATAAAATTACGATTTTTTTCATTGAAATGAGCTTCTTCTGTGTCCTCTGTTGCCCTGGCAGTTAAGTGCGTTCCACAAGGCTAGCTACTACTGTAATTAACTCAGATGGATCGATAGGTTTAGGCAAATGCAACTGAAAACCTGCCTGTATAGCTCGACGTCGATCTTCTGCTCTAGCATAGGCTGTTAAAGCTGCTGCTGGTATTTTTCCTCCTTGTTCTGGCGAAAGCGATCGCAATCTCCGGAGTAAAGAGTAACCGTCTTCCTGTGGCATCCCAATGTCACTGACTAAAACATCTGGTTTCCACTGCTCAACAGCCTCTAGTGCCGCTTGTGCTGATGCTACTGCTAGCACATCGGCTTGAGACTGTTTAAGTAAAGTGGTGAGATAGTCCCGTGTATCAGCTTCGTCATCTACGACTAGTACACGTACGCCATTTAGAACAGAGGATGAGATCGGCAGAGAATTTAAATTAGGTTCTTGGCTATTGACTGTTAATTCTTCAGTGTTGACTATAGAATCTTGAGTTTTGAGGAGTGGTAGTTTAACTGTAAACGTTGTGCCTTGTTCCTTTCCTGGACTTGCTACATCAACAGTACCACCATGCATTTCTACTAAATGACGCACAATTGCTAAACCGAGTCCCAACCCACCATGTGATCTGGTACTAGAACTGTCTGCTTGGCGAAAACGATCAAATACGTAAGGTAAAAACTCAGGACTGATACCAATACCAGTGTCTGTGACTGTAATTTGGGCATAATTAGAAGGGAACCAATGTGCAGGGGTTCTCCCTATTGTCGCATCTGGTGTGGGGAGACGCGATGATGCTTGGGAAGACGCGCTAATGTTTTGCCGGGGTGATGCAGAGAATCTATCAAAGACACTCTCAGTATTTCTATATTCCCGTGTCTCTTTTTCTTCTTTTATCAGTGATAACACTACCTCCACCTTACCGCCACCAGGTGTAAATTTGATGGCATTGGATAGTAAATTCCAGACTACCTGCTGTAGGCGCTCGCCATCGCCAGAAACTAACGCTGCCTTAGAATCAAAGCTAGTTTGGATGTGAATATCTTTTGCTTGCGCTGCTAGACGTACTGTATCTAAGGCGGCTTCTATGATTGCAATTAAATTGCAAGTACGTACATGCAAACGTAATTTGCCTCTAATGATGCGCGAGATATCTAGTAAGTCTTCTATCAACTGTGTTTGTGTTTTAGCGTTGCGTTCTATAGTTTCTAATGCTTTGGTGATTTGAGTTTCGTTGAGTTTGCGAGAACGCAGCAACTGCGACCATCCCAGAATAGCATTGAGGGGCGATCGCAATTCGTGGGATAATATCGCTAAAAATTCATCTTTCATCCGATTTGCCTCTTGCAACTGTTCGGTTTGTTGTTGCAAAGAAGCTATTAAACGCGCCCGTTCGATCGCGATCGCTATTTGATCACAAACTGCCTGCATCATTCCCATTTCATTTTGGCTAAATTGCAAGCGAGTGCGACTGCAAAAACACAGAGTACCCAATAATTTTCCTTGGGCGATTAATGGGTAGCCGTAATAAGTCTTAATACCAATTGCACGTAGGAGTTCTGTTTTCGGATCATTTGATTCCTGAACATTTTCTATAGAAATGGGACGGCGTTGTTGGGCAACTGTACCACACATTCCTTGACCAATCTCTAGCCAATTGGCTGCTTTAGCAGTTTGCTCATCAATTCCGTGCCAGGAGGCTAATTGCATTATCTGGGAGTTTTCATTCACTAAAAAATTAAAGTAAACATCTAAACCTATTTGCTCTGCCAGTTTTTGGAATAAACTTTCAATCAAGGCGACTGGCTCTTTGCTAGAAAGTAAGTCGCTGGCTGTACCAAATAGTAGTTGCAGCCGTTTATAACCTAACGATAGTGCTTTTTCTACGCGCTTGAGATTGGTAATATCTTGGAAGGTTAATACACAAGTACTTGGATAACCGTGCATTGCTGGTAAAGTATCAGCATAGATCAGCAAAGAGCGAACACCTGTTGGTGTATGCCAGTCTAACTCTACTCCGTCTAAGCGTTCGCCACGGGCTACCCTGATGCCTGGTGATTGTTCAATGGGGATGGGATTGCCACCAGCGTCAGTTGAGTAATAAAGAGCTTGATAATCTGCGGCTGAATCTGCTTTCGGAAATTTGCCCCCAGCGACTTCGTCAGCAGCTTTATTGGCAAAAGTGACTCGTGCTGTCCCTGGTTCTATTAATAACAGGGGTGTGGGCATGAGATTGAGTAAGTCTTCCAACCATTTTTGTTGATTGCGGAGTGCTTCTTCTGCCTGCTTGCGGACTGTAATATCTTCAGCAAATGCCAAAATTTGATAAATTTCCCCTTGCTCATCAACAACCGGCACATACTTAATTAGTGTTGTCAATGTGCCGTCATTAGGTAAAGTAATTGTGGTTTCTGTTGTTTGAGTCGTACGTGTTTCAACTGCTTTGAACAAAATCGGCAGATAAAGTTGTGTAATCTCAACTGGAAGGATTTCTTCGTCAGTGCGTCCAATAACTTCCTCTTTCGGCTTGCCGAGATGCTGCAAAGCCGCCGCATTGACAAATTGAAACCTCCGTTGGGCATCATAAATGGCAAAAACATCTGGCATGTGATCAACCGCCAATCTAAATCGCTCTTCACTTTGGAGTAGGGCTGCTTGAGCTTTTTTGCGATCGCTCAAATCTAGGATAAACGCTACCGACTCTTGTTGTTTCTCTCCTACTAACGTATAACCTACTAAAACTGGAATGCGACTGCCATCACGCCGAATGTATTCTTTTTCGTAGGGGATGCAAGCACCTTGAGATTGGGCTTGGGCAATACCCTGTGCATCCGCAGGTAAATACTCTGGTGGTGTAATATTTTTCCAATTAATGCCACCTGCTTGTAAATCTTCTCGTGTGTAGCCAAGCATGTGCAGAAATTTGTCATTGGCATGGTTGATACCACCGTAAATATCACCAAATAAAATGCCGATGACATTTGATTCTACAAAACTTCTAAGTTTTTCTGTATTTGCTTTTAATGCTAATTTAGCGCGATCGCGTTGAGTACTAAGCTTTTGAATCGCTGCTGCATTTTCCCAAATTATGATTGCAAAAACTGTCATCAGAAAAATGGCAAATAGGGAAATTGCAAACCCCGCCTCATATTTTCCTGCCTTTTGTCCTTGCAGAATTAACCACCCTGTAATTAAGGGTACTGCGATCGCGGCTATCAATAAACGACGTGCCAGCAAACCACCATCTGTCGGACTTGTGATGACTTGCATTACTCCCCGTTCTGGCCGCTTCCACAAAATACTCAGACAAAGTACAATCAACCCGATTGCGGTGTGTAATGCCATTGATGTGATATTTGGGAGTGTGCCGTAAAAAATCTTTACCCCATAGGCATAACCAACCAAAGCCAATAAAGCAATCAAAACTGTAATCAGCGTGAAAATCTGAGCAAACCAATAACTGCGACGGGTTTTTGGTTTCTCTAAAAGCTCTAAAGACCTGCCTACCAGCATAAAGCTCAGTGCTGTATTCAAACCCATTCGCCCTGGATGGGAAGTCAACATTGGGTTTGCATCTTCGTGAAACAGTAACTGATCAATACCAAAATCCCAACCAAATAAATATTGAGTTAATGTCAGTGCCGCAATTGTAAACACGGTGAATGCACAGACTCGAGCAATAATTTTGAGATGGGGTGGTGGGGTGGTGGGGTGATGGGGGGCTAGGGGTTCCCACTTTGTGGGGTTGGGGGGCAATGGGGTGAAGCCTTTTCCCCATTGCTTATCCCGACTAAGTGGGTACTCCTCCTCCTGCCTCCTGCCTCCTGCCTCCTGCCTTCTCAAAGACAGCCACAATGATAAACCTGATAAAAAAAAGCACAGGGCTGTATTACCTTTCATTGTCACTGTGCTGAGATAAAAGCAGTTCTTGAAAAAGTCAATATCGAACCACCAGCCAAGCATAACTGAGCAGCCGATTACTATAGCGATTATGCTTCCAGTTTGTGCAATCAGTAAAGGTGAAAAGGCTGGATGAAAATCTTGCTGGTGTAGGCGGTTGACTTTTAGCATTGAAGATGTTGTAACTGCATTTAATCGATTGCAGTCAGTTTAAAGACTGATCACAAGCAAGTGCTAGTACAATCAGGCAGAACGCGACTAATTATGGTATGGGATGTAATAAAAGCTTTCTTTCTAATTAGAATATTTCTACCATCATGCACTACATTACTAATGTAATATGGGCGATATATGAGATTTTTTTCAATCTATCTTTATGCAGATTTTTTCTAATCAGCAGAAAATAAATAATGGTTTGTGGTCAGCTACTACCTACAAACCACCAATTATTAGCTAATAAATCATAAGTATTAACTAAAGTAATTTTAGAAAAACAATTTAAATCGTACGAGTTGACTTTCAATTGTTGGCAGCAGAATTTTATGTAATTCTACAGTGTCTTGAAATTGTAAAATTTGTGTAGGCGGCAAGTCAAAGGGAAACTGCTCTGGAAAATCAGGACGCTGCATTTGTGCTAGTAAAATTTGCTCAGACCTTTTGCTGCTAATAGCATAGCCAATTTCTACACAGACGGTTGGGCTAGGTATTGATTGAGTATTTTGTTTGCTTTCGATTTTGGCAATGGGTGTGGTGTCTGCAATAAATAACAAACTCCGACGAATTTTTCGCATCATTGCGCTTCCTAGTCGTAGAGGAGCTTCTTTAGGGCGATAAGATTCTACTAATTTTAAAGGCAGGCGCGATCGCAAGTTCAATTTTTCCAAACTAATCAATAATGCTTCCCGCAACGCATCAGTTGCTGGTGCATATTCTATTTGCGAACAGAAAAATATAGTAGGTTCTAACTGTGCTAATACTGATTGTTTGGTGAAATAAATTTCGTGACTAATCAAGTCAATATTAGCTACGCAATAGCCACCACTACCTTCTATATAAAATTCAATATTTTCCCCTTCTAAATAGCGACCAAACCACGTTGATTTTCTGATTTCATCACTGTCTTCCAAGAAATCTGCTCTTAGCCCAGATTTCAGCAGACTCTTTTTACTGAGGCGAATATCCGGTGGACGTTTTTCCAGTTCTTGTATCGGCTCGTAATTCTCAAGATACCATGCTCTAAGAGCAATTATTGACATAAGGCGCTATTTCAAATATTTCAAATGTCTCGTGCGATTCCACTTCGTACCAGCTTACACCCACTAGTCCGATCTGGGGAAAGGGTAAGGAGCAAAAGGAAAATGAAATGCTGAGAGTAGTGTAAAAAAACAACAACACCCAAGCAACTAATAGCTGAGTTACTTCCTCTCATCGTTAATTCTAGCCGGGGATGTACTGGGTGAATCACCTTTGACTTCAGTGAAGTCAAGCAGTCACAGCGCCCCCTTTTTTCACTATGAGGAAATATCGCTTTTAGAGTTAGGTGTTGTTGTTTTATGACGAGACAGATTGAGTTTCAACAGCGTTTTTACCTCTTTTTACTTTTGAATATAGCTGTTTGATCTGCCAGGGAAGCTTTGTTTAGCTTCAATTATTAGATTAGCATTCTTAGATCAGGGTGTATTTTTTTGAAACTAAACTTTACTAATTTTGGTTGTTGGTTGTTGATTGTTGATTGTTGATTGTTGGTTGTTGGTTGTTGATTGTTGGTTGTTGGTTGTTAGTGGTTAGTGGTTAGTGGTTGTACCAGACGTGCCATGGCACGTCTGTACATTGGTTAGTGGTTAGTGTTATTATTCTACTCCTCACACTCCACCCTTACCTTAAGCCGCTACGCGTCTACACACTTCCTCCATCTCCTCACACTCCTCACTGCCCCTAATCCCCACCAGGGGCCGGTGAGTTCCCCATTCCCAATCCCCCAAACTGGGAACTCTCAATAGGATAACAACCGTCATAGTCCCAACTGTGCTTTCTTTACTCTTCCCATTCGGGCAGTGCGTAGTCCAAAATGAGTTGGATGTGTTTCAAATGATTCCAACAATATGCCTAGAACTCCCAATGAATACGCAGTACACTTACTAATGGCAAGTGGTCATCGGGAAGAAGTACGTTTTCCGACGATTCAGGATTTTCAGAAGTGGTACAGTGGCGAACTGATGCCCAAATCCGCCTCTGATGATTTTATAAACGTGCCGATCAAAAACATTCAAGGTGAATACATGGTTGTGCGTCCCTCGCGGATTGTGGCAATTCGGGTGGAACCACTCTTTAGTTCTAGTGTGGAAAGATTTACATAAATCATGAGAAAAACGCTTGCTTTAGTTTCCTTGAGTCTGGGACTTGGCTTTGTAAATCCTGTTTGCTCTGTGTTGGCTCAGGTTCCTATTAACATAACGCCTTTACCATCACCAGCCACACCCATTGAACCGTTACCGCCACCGGAGTTGTCACCACCACTAAAACTAGTGAGGTTAGGAACGGACTGTAAACCTATTCATCAATGTTTGGGTTGGGACGAACAGCTTTGGAGTGGAAAAAGCAAACAGGGCGATCGCAAAGCTTTGTTGGCATCTATTGACAACAGCTTACGTTACTTGACAACAAACAAGGCACAAGCAGCGTATCAAAATTATCCTATTCCTGAAATCACCCTTGATCGTGTCCGTCGTAGCTTGCAGCGTTTTCGCCAGTTGGTGATTAGTTCTAAATCGCCAGCTCAACTGCAAGCTGCTGTGCGTCGAGAATTTGATTTTTATCAATCAGTGGGCAATGACGGCCAAGGTACGGTGAAGTTCACTGCTTATTATGAGCCAGTGTACACTGCTAGTAAAGTTCGTACTTCTGTATATAAATATCCTCTTTATAAATTGCCGCCCAACTTTGACACATGGGCAAAACCACATCCTAAACGGATCGACCTAGAAGGAAAAGATGGTTTACTAGGTAATGAAAGTCAGTTGCGTGGTTTGGAATTATTTTGGTTGCGCGATCGCTTAGATGCATATTTGGTACATATCCAAGGTTCTGCCCAACTCAAATTAACTAATGGTAAAAGTACCTCTGTTGGCTATGCAGGAGGCACAGACTATCCTTGGACTAGTATTGGCAAAGAACTGGCCAAAGATGGCAAGTTACCTTTAGAAAATTTAACAATGCCTATCTTGGTCAAATACTTCCGTCAGAATCCTAAGGAGATGAATAACTATCTACCACGGTGGGAACGCTTCGTCTTTTTCAAAGAAACTGGGGGTACACCTGCAACTGGCAGTATTGGCGTACCAGTCACACCAGAACGTTCGATCGCCACAGATAAATCTCTCATGCCGCCAGGAGCATTAGCAATAGTTAATGCCTCATTTCCTTATCCTGCTGGTAAGGGAAGATTGGTTAAGCGCCGAGTTAGCCGCTTCGTTCTAGATCAGGATACTGGCAGTGCTATTAAAGGCCCGGGACGGGTAGATTATTTTATGGGAACTGGGAAATTAGCAGGCGATCGCGCCGGTATTACAGGTGGTAATGGTAGTCTATATTATTTGCTGCTGAAGGAGTAATTAGGAATTGGGGATCAGGAATCGAGGATTCGGCATTGGGCATGGATAGGTGTTTATTCTCTCCCTTGTCCTCCTTCCCTCGTCTCCCGTTCCCTGATTCTTGATCCCTATCCCTGATCCCTTATAATCCGTTTTTGATTATGAAATTTAGCGATATACTAGCAAAACTTGGTGATGCTGCTGTCTGTAATAGCCTTAATCTCGATAAAGACAATGATCCAGAAATTGTTGGGATGGCAGCAGTTGATGAAGCAACAAGTAATACTCTCAGCTACATTGAAGGGCCAAAATTTGCTGCAATGGTAGGCAAAACAGGTGCAAGTGCTTTAATAGTCCCTCAAGATGAGGCATTACAGTCACAAGCACAAGAACGCGGTATTGCCTGGATTGCCACCCCAGAACCAAAACTAATATTTGCAAGAACACTTAAGTTGTTCTACCAGCCTTGGCGTCCTACTCCGGAGATTCATCCTACCGCCGTCATTCATCCACATGTGAAAATTGGCAATGATGTTTATATTGGCCCCCATGCAGTAGTTCATCAAGGAGTAGAAATTGGCAGTGGTGTATGTATCCATGCTAATGTCGTCATCTATCCCGAGGCAAAGATAGGCGATCGCACAACTTTACACGCTAACTGCACTATCCACGAACGTACTCTCATCGGCGCAGATTGTGAAATCCACAGCGGTGCAGTCATTGGTGCAGAAGGCTTTGGCTTTGTGCCTACTGCCACCGGGTGGCTCAAAGTCGAACAATCTGGTTATACGGTTTTAGAAGATGGTGTTGTTGTTGGCTGTAACAGTGCCATTGATCGTCCCGCTGTCGGTGAAACACGGGTTGGTCGTTATACAATCATTGACAACTTAGTACAAATTGGTCACGGTTGCCAAATTGGTGCAGGTTGTGCATTGGCAGGACAATCGGGGATAGCAGGAGGAGTGAAAATTGGCAATCGCGTAATCTTAGCAGGACAATCAGGAATTGCCAACCAAGTAAAAATCGGCGATGGTGCGATCGCCTCTGCTAAAGCAGGCATTCACAACGATGTTGCACCAGGAGAAATTGTCTCCGGTCTTCCCGCTATCCCTCATAAACAGTTTATAAAAGTGTCTGCGATTTTGAATCGCTTACCTGATATGTATCAAACTTTGAAACAATTGCAACGCCAAATGACACAAAAATGAGGTATCTTGAGTAGATTGCCGAACTTTTGATAGTAGCCTCGGTTAGTTTATACCATTTCACAAAATTATTGATACAAATCCTCCCCTTGTCTTCCTTGTCTCCTTGTTACCAGAAGTATCAGACTGATAGTGAAACGGTATTAGCCGGGGCTATCATTGTTGCTGCATGTCACCAGGTCTACCGCTAGATAGATATTAATTTTTATGCTTGAAATTAAAAACCAGCCTGTTTTGGCTATTTATGACTCTGGTAGTCTGAGCGAAAGAAGGCCATTTCAGTTCGGTAAAAATGATCAAAGTAAATGTTAGTACTATAGCTAGCAAAAGTCTTTCCATCATAGTACTCCCCACGCCACAAAATTTATAAAATAATATCTACTTTTAGTTTTAGCTAAAATCTTTTTTTTTCTCAACCAAAGTAATAATAATACTCCTTAGGAATGATTTAGATTTAGAAATTCTGTGATTTGTGTCACTAATTTTTTCAGCAAATAAACTATCAAATCTACTTCTTGCTAATAAGTTAGGTCACGATGGGAATTTACATAGCGAAACAAAGAAATAAAAGCGATCGCTATGAGTGAGACAACAGCCAAATGGACAATAGATGAATATCATTGCATATCATTAAACTTTGTTAAAGTTCACGAACTGGCTTGATATCATCACAAACAATGCAAAAAAGCTGCTGAATATATCAGCAGCTAAAACTGTATTGGCTTTAGCCTGCAAGCACACTCTTTTTACGTTGTCGTAAGCCAAACATACCTGCAACTGCCAAAGCACCCAAGCCCAGGGTTGTCCCAGCTTCTGGTACAGCTTTTGGTGTCCCCTTGATTCCTGATAAGTTTACACCATCACCATACTTCGGAAACTTACTAGAATAAGCATTACCCAGCTGCACTTCAAAAGATTTGACGTTGTAAAAAGTCAAAGTCTGAATACCGTTGTTCTTGCCAGCAGACAACATCATATTGTCAACAGACTTGCCATTGATGAGTAAGACACCAGTGCCTATATCTTCCACATCAAAAAAGTCTAAAGTTATTTCCGACATTTCTTCTGTGAACTCAAATAAGAAGCGACCAATTTCTAATTGACCATTTTCAGGTAACTTACCGCTTTCTGTGATAGCTACAGGACGTAACCAATATTCATTGACTCCTGTATTAGTACCAGCATCTTTCGTTCCGAAACTAACTTTTAGGCCTGATCCTTGGTAGGTGTTAGAAGTGGCTCTATCATCTACAAATAATCGGCTAGCACCATAGCCACCAGCCCCATCATAATCTAAACTTGTGACTGTGTAACCTAATGAAGTTGTGTCAATACATTTATTCGGATCAAGACAGCCCAAATTAGTCTTGATTTCACCTTCTTGTTCAGGAATAAGAGAAGCAGCATGGGCAGCAGGCATACCAGCAACTACGCCCAAACCCAAAGCTGTTCCTATCATTGTTGCTAAAAAATGAAACTTATGCATGATTCCCCTTCTGCAAACTTGAAATGAAAATAGCAGTGAAAAAATGATGTACTATTGATGCACCACTAAGCTAATAGATAAATTGCTGAATTTGCTAGAGCAAAAAATAGATTTTACATTATCTTTAATTGCAGAGAAAAACAAAATCTTTCTCCGCAAAAATACAAGGTTTATACGTGTTATTAACTATTAATAAAAATATTTTTTAACTTATTATTGGTGATTTACTAATTTAGTTGCATTGATGATAAATTTAAATCCCAGTAATTAAGAAAGCAAATATTGTGGATTATACCTATAAGTATATCAACACAAAATAAGATAATATCGCTGCCATCTCCATGTTTTCTCCTGATATGAGAGTAATTTCATCAGGCGAATTATATTTGCCCAAAAATTTTCACTCTTTCTTATACCAATTATTTATGAAGATGCACAGTAACTAAAAGTTTTCACTTCTACGTCCAACTAAATTTACTTACTCGGCTAAAAATTACAATATGCCAATAAAAAAATTGAGTAGTTTTGAGTAATTAAGTGCTGGACTTATTTACTATCCCTACTCAATGAGATCAAACAGAAGGAGAATTTTGCTAATAATAAATGTCTAAATTATGAGTTTTTTGTTAATTAAACATGAATTTATTTTTAACTGATTCATAATTATTGAGTTAAGGATATCCGGTTTCCTAAAGTTGAGAAACCGGCTTTTCAAGAAATCACCAACAAGTTAATGTTTGTGCGGTAGACTACTAGTATGTAATTTCATCATCAAGTATTAAGCTAGTGAAGCGGTTTTTTTCCTTTGCCGTAAACCGAATATACTGACAACTACTAAAGCACCTAAACTGAGAGTAGTTCCTGGTTCAGGTACTGGTTTAGGAACCACAGTCCCTTTGAGATCAACACCATCACCTGTTTTTGGGAATTTGCTAGAAGAAGCGTTACCCAACTGCACCTCAAAAGATTTAACATCGTAAAGAGTCAATGACTGAATACCGTTATTTTTGCCAGCTTGTAAAACTAAATCAGTAATATCTTCACCGTTTAGCATCAAGATAGCAGTACCTATATCTTCTACATCAAAAAAGTCTAAAGTTATTTCCGACATCACCTCTGTGAATTCCAATAAGAAGCGACCAACTTCTAATTGTCCACTTTCGGGTAATTGACCACTTTCTGTAATTGCTACAGGACGGAACCAATATTCGTTTAATGCTGGATTTGTGCCCGCATCTTTTGTATTAAAAGTAACTTTTAAACCTTGTCCTTGGTAGGTGTTAGAAGTGCTTCTAGTATCTACAAATAGTCGGCTAGACCCATAACCACCAGCCCCATCATAATCTAAACTTGTGACTGTGTAACCTAATGAAGTTGTATCAATACATTGATTTGGATCAAGACATCCCAGATTTGTTTGTACTTCTCCTTCTAATTGGGGAACTAGAGAAGCTGCTTTTGCTGAAGGCATAGCAGCAGCAACACCTAATCCAAGAGAAAATGCGATCAGTGTTTTTGCTAAAGCAGAGATTTTTTGCATGATTTATTTGAAATAACTAAGGATGATTTCGGGTATCAGGCACAAATTTTTGTGTTTCTTCTGAAACATATCCGTATGTTATTTCCGTATCCGAGTAATTGTCATCTAAAAATTAGAACATTTACCCGTTCTTAATTTTGAAAATAAGTTTGGGAAAAATACTTAAAAACAGTAATATAAATTATACTGAATTATGTGAACAAAATACTTAAATAATAAAAACAAGTAGCTTGTAAATGATATTAACTACTTGGTTTATGAAAATTATACGTATTAAGTAAATAATTTTTATAAACATCGGTTCACCAATCTAATGATTCTGTTGGTAAATTGCCTTTCAGCATTAAAACTTTGCTTTTGCACTACTTCCTCACCTTGCAATAAATTGCGTGCGTTTAAACGCACTGAAATATGCATAGATTAATGCTGATTGCTTAGTTCGTTTTTATTCGCCAACAAAATCATCTAATTTGTGAACCGATTTTTGTTTTATTCAATAGACAGGTGAAATGATATTAGAAATTTTCCAGAGATTTTTGTGCTTCTGTTGCAACAGCCTCCACTTCGTCATTCACCAATATTTCTAATATAGTTTTGGCGTCTGTACTTCTCAAGCGACCTAAAGCTTGTGCAACTCTATAGCGAATTTGCCAATCTGGATTTGTAGCGTAGGGAGCTAAAAGTGGAACCGCTTGTGTATCTCCTAAATCTCCAAGAGAACTAATAGCAGCAGTTTGTACTAATTCATTGTCTGAGGAAAGCGCCTGTTGAAGTAGTTCAAACGATCGCGGATCACCCAATTCTCCTAAAGTAGCGATAATGCTAAATTTCACAATCCATTCATTGCTGGTTTGGTAAAGCTGCTGCAAATCTTCAAAAGCAGCCTTTAGTTTTAAAGCACCCAAGCAGTCTGCTGCTGCTGCTTGCACATCTGGTTCTGGATCATTGAGTAAGCGATCGCGTAATATGCTCAAAGACAAATCTAAATTTTGTCCACCCAAGGTATCGAACTGACTAACAGCTGAGTAACGCACACGGGAATTACTGTCATTAATGGCGTTTTGAATTAATTCAAAACCAATGGTTGGTTCTAGTTGGCGAATTTGATTCACTGCTCGTAAGCGATCGCCCAAATCCTCAGAAACTAGTAATTGTTTTACAGATTCAGGATTGACACTCATTTATTAATCTCACTTTTTAAGGGTATGTTGTTGATTGTTGTTAGTTGGTGGTTGGTTGGAAGAACTACCAACCAACAACAACCAACCAATTATTAATCTTGGCCTGCTGCCATTGCTCGAATGACGTCACCACGGGTAAGAATACCAATTACTTGACCCTCGCTGTCAAGAACTGGTAGACGGTGAACGTTGCGATCGTTCATGATTTTGGCGGCTTCTCTGAGAGTTTTGTCTGGGGAGACAGTGATCGGCTGTTTACTCATAACTTCCCCAACAGTTTGCCCTAAGGCTTTGTGCAAATCGCGTTCGTAGGTCGCCGGATTTTTTAAATAAATCACGCTATCAAGAAACATAATATACGCCGGAGGCGTAACACCTGTCTCTTGCCACATTAAATCTGTTTCCGAAATAATGCCTACCAATTTACCGGCGTCATCTACAACAGGTAGACCACTGATGCGTCGTTCTGCCAGAATTTGGATAGCTTCCTTCAGAGGAGTTTCGGGTCGGACTACAATAGGGTCACGACTCATTACGTCGGCAACGGTCTTAGGCATTTGTTTGCTGATACCTTTTATCAACCACTCTGGGATTATTGTAGAGAATTTTGGTCATTGGTAATGGGTAATGGGTAATTGGTAATTGGTAAACTTCTATTCCCCAATTACTAACAACCAACAATCAACAATCAACAATCAACAAATGATTGAGTTTCACAAAATACTTGTAACAAATCAATACAATTGGCGATCGCTCCTAAATGGGCAATTTCATAACCATGTGTATTTTGTGTCGGGAAGGCTAAACAGGCAGCACGGGCGACATGACCGAATTTCATGGCGATAGAAGCATCGCTGCCGAAACCATTTAAGATTGCAAGTTGCACTGATATATCTAGTTGTTTAGCAGACTGGCGCAGTTGTCCGTTTAAGTTTTCATCATACATTCCGTAGGCATCCTGAGATAAAATCACAGGGTTTTTGCCATCTTCAATTGGGTATTCTGACGATAAAGGACAAATCTCTAAAGCAATTAAGGCATCCAAGCACTGGTTTTGAGTAAAGTAAAGTGCGCCAATTGCTCCTACTTCTTCTTTTGCTGATGCAACTAAATAAACATCAACTGCTGGTTGTTTAACCTTTTCTGCCAAGGCTAACAAAATGGCAACGGAAGCTTTGTTATCCAATGTATAACTGGCAATATGGTCTTTTAGCCGAATTGGATGCTTGCGATGTTTACCAATCACCATTCTACTTCCCGGTCGAATGCCAGCTGCTTCTAATTCCGCAGTAGTGCATTTTGTCTCAATCCAGGCATCTTCCCATTTAACAGCGGTGTCTTCTTGCTGGACTTTTTGTGGTGATTCGTGGGAAACGTGACGAGAACCAAAACTGAGAATTCCACTGATAGTTGTGTTATCGCCTAGTAAATCGACAACACCTTCACCGTAAACCCAGGGGAATGCACCTCCTAGTTTACGGACTTCGACTCTACCTTGCTCACCAATACTTTTAACAATTCCACCTATTTCATCTTTATGGGCAGTGATGGCGATCGCTCGGTCAGAATTTTTACCAGGTATCTTGGCAATGATGTTATCTGCGCGATCGCACCATGCTTTTACCCCCAGGTCTGTAAATCTCTGCGTCAAGTATTGGTTAATTTCTGTTTCAGCGCCACTAGGAGAGTGGTGCATTACCAATTCTGCAATTATTTTGAATAAGTGGTCGTAATCCCACATAATACGATTTTGGATTTTGGATTTTAGATTTTGGATTGGGAAATATTTATTGGATCAGCGTTTGTAATGTCAATCTGTCGCAATTTTTTTCAAATGGGTATAAGTATACTCAAGGATATACAAGCTTTTTAATCCAAACAATCATAATATTAGGTGGGCAAAATGCAAGCTATCTCTGTTGAGAAACCTAATCTTCCTCAACCCCCAACTTTTTCTACACCTGAAGAAGAACGTCTACATCGCAAGCAACGCCTAGCAGCGGCGTTTCGTCTTTTTTCTCGTTTTGGGTTTGATGAAGGTATTGCAGGTCACATTACCGCTCGCGATCCAGAACAACTCGATTGTTTTTGGGTTAATCCCTTCGGGATGCACTTCGGTTTAATTCGAGTCAGTGACTTAATTTTAGTTAACCATAAAGGTGATGTCATTGCAGGCGATCGCCCCGTCAACCAAGCAGCTTTCACTATTCATTCTCAAATCCATGCTGCTCGCCCTGATGTAGTCGCAGCAGCTCACGCTCACTCACTCTACGGCAAAAGCTGGTCTAGTCTTGGTCGCCTGCTTGATCCTCTCACTCAAGATGCTTGTATGTTCTACGAAGACCACAGCTTATTCGACGATTATACTGGCGTGGTTCTCGACTTAGAAGAGGGTCAACGCATTGCCCAAACTCTAGGCAATAATAAAGCAGTCATTTTGAAAAATCATGGCTTACTCACCGTCGGTCATTCAGTTGATGAGGCAGCATGGTGGTTCATTACAATGGAACGTACATGTCAAGCTCAATTATTAGCAGAAGCAGCTGGTAAACCAGAGCCAATCAAACATGAGTACGCCAGCTTAGCACAAAGCCAGGTAGGTTCCCATTACATGGGCTGGTTTAGTTTTCAACCTTTGTACGAAATGATGGTGCGACAAGAACCAGATTTGCTGGAATAAGCTTGAGTATTCCTACTGTTTCAACAGCAGCAAATCCTCAGATTCCTGATTTGGCCAAGGTGCGGGTACGGGCTGAGTATCCAGCGCGGAGAGTGCTGTTTCTGCTACAATCCTGTGGACGTGTGTCGTCGGATGTACACTATCCCAAAATAAATATTCATTTGGATTAGTACATACAGTGAAATTTCCTTGGGCAATATCGTCAAAATCACCTACTAGACAAGCATCGGTAACATTGGTAAGACCAAATTCGCTAGGAAAACGTCGCACCCTTTGAAATAGGGAATTAATATTAATAGGAATGATATTAACGCCGGGAATTGCACTCAAACTATTTATTAAAGTTGCTGCCAATGCTATGTTATGTTTGCGGCTTAAACTTGTTAATTGACTGGAATTTTCTTGACCTGATGTCAAAGGAAGCTTGCCTAAATCTGGTAAGTTAATTACCATGATATTTTTAGCACCTGCAAGGGCAAGCAATGATACTGATCTTGATAAATTTGCAATTGGTTGGCTAACATCAGTGACATTACCAAACACATAATCATTGCTACCACCCCAAACAATATAAAGTGCGTTTGGATCGGCTGATTGATTGCTTTCTCGTAAGGAGCGGGTAAATAAACCAACCTGCCCAAGCACTCCTGGTAATAATGATTCAGGAACAAAAGTATTACTCAGACCAGAGCTACTTCCAGCAAAGGCATAATTAATACCATCGGTGGGGGTGCTGTTCTGTAACTCAGTAAATAAAGTCGGGGATAATCCTAGCTCGTCTCCTAGAGATTCTACCCATACCTGGCCATTGGACAAACGTCCATCAGAGTAGGGTGGACTTGGTGGAATTTGGGATTTTGTAGCGTTGTAAAGATTACCAGGGTCAGAAAGACTATCACCAAAGACATAAATTTTACTAATATGTGTTGTAGCTAAAGATTTCAGCGGCAACAGAAAAGATATGAGCAAAAATCCTGCCGCAATGAGTTCTTTTTTCATATTAATTTTGTCCTGATTATTGATAGCTAGATCTGCAAAAAGACTAGTTTTTCTAGACAAATTAACTCATACCAAGTTGTGTTTAAAAACCTCACCCCCTGCCCCTAATCCCCACTCCCTTGGGGGAGTGGGGGCCCGAGTTCCCCTCTGGTGAACCCACACAGAGGGATGCCAAAGGCGGGGTGAGGTAATATCTATGAATGCAACTCGGTATCAAATATTTTTTGTTATCTAATAAAGCTTGCTCATTAAAAATGACTACGTAAAGCTACGTAGTCAAAAGGATTTTATCATGAGTGAGTCAAATCTTCGTCAAGATTTATCTTTACTATTTCTTATTTATTCATTTGATCATGGCTAAAAATGAAAAATATTCAATGCTGAGCCTGACTCTGTGTTAATTTCAAAGCCTCAGTTGCCGATATACCCTCGCCTTGAGTACCAAAGTACCATAACGCCGCCGCCGCTTCAGCCCGAGTTACTGGTTTTTTAGGTTGGAAAAGCGTCGTATAGCCATAGACTCGACGAATATTTGATTGTTCTCCATTTTGGAAATCAGCCAGTATCGCTCGTAACGCCTTGGGGTCAATTTTTGCTGCATCCTGGAAACCCCAAGTTTGGCTGACTGCACTGACACTAGCAGTAGGTAAAGCTTGGCGGGTATCCAGAGGTACTTTCGACATGAGTAATTGTTCACGCGTCAATGGTGCATCTGGACGAAACAAAACTTGTGTAGAATCCCCAGACAAAAGACTCGGAAATAAACCACTTTCAGCTAGTCCTTGAATAACTGAAAAATCTGGATCTGTTTTTGGTACATCACTAAAAGCTGGTTGTGCGTTTGCTGATGCCAAGCGAATCCGTTTAGATGGAATGTTGGCATACATAGCATTATTAGCAGCTACTAGCCAACGAGCATATTCTCTACGAGTGATGTTTTTATTTGGTTCAAACAGGTTGGTTGTGGCTGTGGAATTGTTTTTCGTAGCTTGAGGCTCTACAGACAAAACACCCAAACGAGCGACATCTTGAATATATTTTTGCAGTTCTTGGGGTGCTTTGTTTAAGTCGCTGAATTCTTGAGTGCTGGATGTTACTGTTGGTGTAGAGTTACTAGTATTGGATGTACCATTTGGTTGGGTGAGTGAACCTTCTGGTTGTACAGGACCAATAAACTGTGGATTGCCTGGTTTAGGGGCAGTATCATTACTAGTAATTTCGCTGCTGGGATTTGGGCTAGCTTGAGCTGTAGTTGTGGAGTTTGGCTGATACTCAATGAGGAGTTCGGTGGCTGTCTGTGGTTGATTGGGTGCAGCGTTAGTGACTGACTTTGGTTGAATAGAAACTACAAGCTGCAAATCATTGCGCTTGGCGATAAAAGTACCACCACTGTCATCAGCAGGCTGTTGAGAAACCTGCCAATTATTACTTGGCAACTGATTGCGATAAAAACTGGCAATGAAATTGCTTGGATCAGAACTCAGCCAGCGAGTAGTTACTTTGTTTTCTGAGTTAGTTGCAGGAGACACTTCCTGTATTTGAGCGTTGGGATATATGGGGATATCTTTGGGGAAATCCGCTGGTAATTGGACTGTTGGCTGGGTGGATTGGTTGGGATTTTGGCGATCGCTATTAGGCTTTTGGTTAGCGCCAAAAATAACTGGGTTATCTTTGAGTCGAGGATCTGCCGCTAAAGACTGCTCAAGGCTTTTACCAATATTACTATTGGTACAGGCTGTGAGTGAAGTAAGTAATACTGCCAAACTGAGAAGGACAGCTGAACGTTGAAAGTACAGCACAGGAAATCAAAAATTGAGTGTCAATTCCTACCCTAGCGTATTTGAAGGGTGATAGGGGAACGGGGAAAGGGGAATGAGGAGACAAGGAAGACAAGGGGGACAAGGGAGAATAATACACTAACGCCCCAATTCCAAATCTCTGATCCCTGATCCCAGGTGTGAACTATAGTCGAAAGTGCTAAGCTGGAGATAAGGCCAAACTTGCTTTACCCAACCATAGAAAAGCAAAGCCATCGCTAGGACTATTTAGCTGAAGATGGTAAGCTATATAGACCAAAACCAAAAAACTACCAGTGCTAGCCATTTCAAAAACTTGATGGTATTGCACGGCTGGTGGTAGTTTGCCGACTTTTTTGTTAGCGCTAAAGTGCAACTAAAAACCCATCAGTAATTGTTTTGACATTCCGCTGCAAAGCATTCAAGCTTGGTAGTGTTTCCCAAGAATCTTGAAATCGTGTAATTGGGAAAATGCGGTTGTGGTTTGTACTCAATTTAGCTGTGTAATTAACAGCTAAATCAATTGTTATTGGTGATGCGATCGCCCTTACTTTGGGCTTAGTTTCCATCCCCAGTAGGCTATTCTTGTCACGGTGAAGAACCTGTTGTATAAATCAATTCATCTACTCTTGACGAAAGATTTTGATTTGGCGAGGATCGCAACTTAGGCTCTAGAGCATAAGACCTGTCACTACAGTGGAGCAAACAGTTAAAAAAGACATAATTCTATCTCAAAAACCAATGGGTAATAGGAGTATGAAAAATCTAAAATAGATATTAAATTGAAAAACAAGAAAGACCATTATCATCGACATACGCCAATCGATTTTACTTTTTGTTAAGCGTCGTCGGTTTGTTACCAGTGCTAAAATACGATTACATGCAAGCTTCCCAGGATCAGCCTATTTATTCTGAAGCTCCACTACAGTTGTTACTTTTTGTCGATGGACGACCAAAGTCTCGACAACAAGTCCAGCTAATTCGTGCGTATCTGAAAGAATTGCAGGCTGACTACAAGTTTGAACTCCAAATTGTTGATGTCGGACAACAACCCTATTTGGCTGAACACTTTAAACTGGTAGCAACACCAGCTTTAATCAAAATTCATCCAGAACCTCGACATGTTCTGGCTGGTAGTAACATAATTACGCAGCTCAAAAGCTGGTGGCCTCGCTGGCAAGCCGCAGTGGATGCCTATGTAAAATTACAGACTGACCTGCAAGAAAATACAGAGGATAACGGTTGTACAGCTTCATCTTCTAAATCCTCTATTCGTTCAGTGGCTCTCTCCGCCGAACTGCTGCACCTGTCAGATGAAATTTTTCGCTTAAAACAAGAGAAAGAGCAACTCGAAGAGCAATTGCAATTTAAAGACAGGGTGATTGCTATGTTAGCTCATGACCTTCGCAATCCCCTAACAGCCACTGCCATAGCTATAGAAACTCTACAATCCAACTATAATCCAGACAAAGCAGGTTTTGAGCGGCTAACGCCAACAATGACAACTAACTTATTTAAGCAAGCTCGTAACCAGACTCGCATCATAGACCGTATGATTACTGACCTTTTGCAAGTAGGTCGTAATAACGAGAGAGAATTTCTAGTCAAGCCGCAAAAAACGAATTTGGGACAACTGTGCTTGGATGTATTGGAAGAATTGAGCGATCGCTATACAGCTAAATCCCTAAAAGTAGAAAAGGATATTCCCAAAGATTTACCCCAAGTTTACGCCGATCCAGAACGCATCCGTCAGGTATTGATCAATCTCTTGGATAATGCCATTAAATATACACCAGAAGGTGGTACAATCACTGTGGCAGGACTGCACCGTACAACCCAAAAAGTTCAATTTAGTATTGGGGATACAGGGCCTGGTATACCCGAAGAAAATCGCGATCGGATTTTTGAAAACCATTTCCGTCTAGAACGAGATGAAAGTAAAGAAGGCTACGGCATCGGTCTGTGTTTGTGCCAACGCATCATCCGCGCTCACTACGGTCAAATATGGGTAGATTCTTCACCCAGTAACGGTGCATGGTTCCACTTTACATTGCCAGTGTATATGTAGTTGGTGGTTGTTGGTTGTTGGTGGTTGATTGTTGGTTGGTGGTTGTTGGTTGTTGTACCAGACGTGCCATGGCACGTCTGTACAGTGGTTAGTTGTTTACCCATCATACTCCCCCCACTCCTCACACTTCCCGCACTTCCTCATCTCCTCACCTCCCCATCACCCCATCCCCCCATTTCCCCACTCCCGCAATGCAGCAATAATTTGAATATTCGCCTCTGGAAAAGCAAAAGACTCTAGTTCATCTACACTAACCCAGCGTACTTCATCGCATTCTATCGGCTGGGGAATTCCTTGTATGAGGCGACAATGATGTACTGTGAGAGTAACACGGATATGGCTATAGGTATGGTCAATGGTGATTATGTGTTCACCGACTTCAACTACTATTCCCAATTCTTCTTTTATTTCCCGTTGAATACATTCTTCGACAGTCTCATTAGGCTCGATTTTCCCTCCAGGAAATTCCCACAATCCACCCATTGCGCCTTCTTGACGACGGCGATCAATTAAAATTTGTCCTTGGTCATTCCCAATTACGGCAACACCTATAATTTTATGAGGTGGAACAAAAGTAGTTTCATTCATAGATAGTTGTTGGTAGTTGATGGTTGGTAGTTGGTGGTTGATTGTTTGGTAATAACAACTACCATACAAACAACAAAACTCGACAAATATTTATTTGCCGAGTATGTATTTTATGACAATTTGTATATTATCTTTTTAGTACTTCCGTTGCAGAGGCTGACTACATCAACTATCTTCACAATACTTGGTGAATCAACTGATTCTCTTCAACAGAACTTTGATTTACTTCTAGACTACTTTAGCTTTCTGATTTGTCTCTATGCTTTTCAACCAAACACTAAGACTAGAAGGATTTCGCAGAGAATAATTTTGAATTTATTTTATGTGGTTAAGACAAAGCATGAAGTCAACTTGTTTAGTCTATTAATAGCTAGTTAATAGCTAGTTTGTAATTGCTATTCAACTTCATGATCGTTATTGACTTCTGTACCTTGCAGCGCTAATTCAAAGTTCATTCTCTGTTCAGCGTTACGCAAAAAGTAACCGCTAATCATAGCAGATGCTAGCAGACGACCGAGATTTTCACGGCTAGTGGTGATAGTAACACCGAAGTGTTCAGATGGTAAATTACCCAACAGTCCTACGATGTTCCGTTCCATCACCTGAAATACTTCAGGAGAACTAGGTTTAGATAGCTGGCTAACAGTATCTGGACTCAATGATTTAACATACTGCCAGAGCAAGTTCTCGGTTTGTGACTCGCTGTTAAAAAATTCTGAGACTCGATTGGATTGGTTGCTCACGTTTTTCCTCCTGTACTACCACACCAGCAGCCAAACTGATTTACTAAGCTTGAATCACAGATATTCATAATCTGTTTGACTTTGCTATTGCTGTTGTGTATTCCTGCAAACTAATGTAACAGGTAGAGTTTGTGTTGACAGTGGGTGTAACCGTACCAAACAAAGCGGAAAATATCACCATATTGGTTGTTGGTTAGTGGTTAGTGGTTAGTGGGTACAGACGCGATGTTCCTCGCGTCTGTACAATAGTGGTTAGTGGTTAATAGTTAACAACCAACAACCAACCACCAACAACTAACCCTACCCTTACGGGAAGCCACTTCGTGTCTACGGGTTCATCAGTCGCTCATGGGGGAGACGCCCCTTCTGCGCGCTGACTGACCACCAACAACCAACCACCAACAACTAACAACCAACCACTAACTAACTTGCCAAATATTCATTGATGCCGAGTTTGGATTTGCGGAGTTTACTGAGAGCTTCTCGTTCTATTTGTCGCACTCGTTCGCGGCTGATATTGAGTATTTCGCCGATCTTAGCCAAAGTTAGGGCATGTCCGTCGTTTAAACCAAAACGCAAGGATATTACTTCCCGTTGTTGTGGTGTGAGTTCTGCCATGAGACGTTCTAAGTCACCAGATAAGGAAGACTGGGTAACAAACTCTTCTGGAGATGCTCCTGGATCTTCTAGCATTTCTCCTAGTTCGGTATCATAGTTATCTCCCAAGCGTATATCTAGAGATAAAGGTACACGTGCTTTTTCTAGATACTCTCGTACTTGTCTGGGAGTTAGTTCTAGTTCTTGCGCTAATTCTGCAACTGAAGGGGCACGTCCTAATCTCTGAGATAACTGACGTTGTGCTTTTTTAATTTTGTTCAGTTTCTCGGTAATGTGAATTGGCAGGCGAATTGTACGCCCTTTTTCAGCGATCGCGCGAGTGATGGCTTGACGTATCCACCAATAAGCGTAGGTGGAAAATCTATAGCCTTTAGTCGGGTCAAATTTCTCTACACCGCGCTGCATCCCAATGCTACCTTCCTGAATTAAGTCAAGCAAATCGACGTTGCGCTTGATATACTTTTTCGCCACAGAAACCACTAGCCGTAGATTAGCTTCTACCATTTTGCGCTTAGCTATTTCGGCATCCGCGATCGCTCGATCTAATTCCCTTGGTTCTAACTGTGTCGCTTTTGCCCATTCTTCTAATGTTGGTTCACGACCTAACTGGGTGGCAAGTAACTCTCTAACTTCGTGCAGGGCTGTTGCCCGTTGCACCTGTTTGCCATAAAAAATTTCTTCCTCGTGTGTTAACAATGGCACGCGACCAATTTCACGTAGGTAAGTCCGCACTAGGTCTGTAGCTGTCTGAGCGGTCTTCATGGCACTACTCTTTAATAATTCTGGGTGTGGAAGTAAGTCATTTATGTATGAATGCCTGCGGCTGGGTGTCTACCCAGTCAAGCTGGGAACCCATGCTGTAACTTGCAATTTACACGCCCGCTAAGATGAGGACGACTGTTGATGTTCCGATTTGTTCTCAGTTGTTAAAGACTACAATTGCTTTTTTTGATGCACAAGTATCTACGGATAGAAAGATGGTGTTTTGTAAAACATTTTACGATTGTTACATTGTTAAACATTGTAACATTTATGATAAATTTTTGACTAGAGGGCAGACTGTAATTGTATGTTCTTTTTGCTAACTTTGGCTACGTATTTTTCTGAAATCCTATCTACCAGCTTATTCCATAACTTTAGCAAGGGCAAGAATTTTTTCTAATTTTTCTTAATAAAACTCTATATTAATTATAATGATATACCTATGGAATAATTAAGTTTTTAATGGGTAATGGGTAATTGGTAATAGGTAATGGGTAATTGGTAGTGGTTATTAATCATCCAATATCCCTTATCACCAATCCCCATTGCCCCTAATCTCCACCAGGGGCCGGTGAGTTCCCCAATCCCTTATGGAACCATGCAATATTCTTGGATCACTTTGACATCTAAGGTTGTGTTTTGCAGAGTACGGATAGCAGCGACGGTGGCTTTGGCGCCGGCAATGGTAGTGATAATGGGAATTTTGTAAGCTAAGGCTGTACGTCGAATCAGTCTAGCGTCGCTTTGGGCTTCTTCTCCAGAAGGTGTGTTAATAATCAGTTGAATTTTGTGATTTTTGATTGCATCCAAAACATGGGGGCGGCCTTCGTGGAGTTTCAATACTAACTCAACTTCTAAACCATGTTCTTGGAGGACACGGCGAGTACCATCGGTAGCCATGACAGCAAAGCCCAAATCGATAAATTCTTTGACTACTGGTACTGCTGCTGCTTTGTCGCGATCGTTCATTGAAACAAACACTGTACCACTTAAGGGTAAACGCTCACCAGCCCCTAATTCTGCCTTGGCAAAGGCGCGGCCAAAATCACTGTCTATGCCCATAACTTCACCAGTAGAGCGCATTTCTGGCCCAAGGATGGTATCAGTACCAGGGAATTTATTAAATGGTAGTACAGCCTCCTTCACGGCAATATGGGATGGTATGACTTCTTGTGTAAAGCCTAGTTCTTCTAAAGTTTTACCCGACATAATTAAGGATGCCAGTTTTGCCAAAGGTACGCCTGTAGCTTTAGAAACAAATGGCACAGTCCGAGAGGCGCGGGGATTAGCTTCTAAAATGTAAACTTGGGGCGATTCAGTTTGCGAACCAGCCACAGCAAACTGGATATTCATTAGCCCCACCACATTTAGCGCTTGTGCCAATTGCACTGTCCACTGACGAATCTGGTCAAGAACTGCTGCGGATAGGGAAATAGCAGGTAAAGAACACGCCGAATCTCCTGAGTGGATACCCGCTTGCTCAATGTGTTCCATAATTCCACCAATGACTACTCTACCTGTGTGGTCTGCGATCGCATCCACATCAACTTCGATCGCATTTTCCAGAAACTTATCGATTAAAATCGGGTGTTCTGGTTCCACTTGCACTGCAAATGTCATGTAGCGTTCTAGTTCTGTATCAGAGTAGACTATTTCCATTGCTCTACCTCCCAACACGTAGCTAGGACGCACTACCACCGGATAACCAATGCGTTTGGCAACAATCAACGCATCTTCATAGGTACGGGCTATACCATTTGCTGGTTGGGCAATATTTAATTCTTTGAGAATCTTCTCAAAGCGCTCCCGGTCTTCGGCTATATCAATAGAATCTGGAGAAGTACCCCAAATTCTGGTGGGGAGATGGGGTGGTGGGGTGGTGGGGTGATTTTTCTCTCCATCTCCCAATCTCCCCATCACCCCATCGTGGGAAGCCAAGTATTTCTGCAATGGTACAGCCAACTTCAATGGTGTTTGCCCACCAAACTGCACAATTATACCTACCGGATTTTCTGCCTCAATGATGTTTAAGACATCTTCTTTTGTCAGTGGTTCAAAATAAAGGCGATCGCTTGTGTCATAATCTGTTGACACAGTTTCGGGATTAGAGTTGACCATGATTGTTTCATAGCCTGCGTTTTTGAGTGCAAAGGCTGCATGACAACAACAATAGTCAAATTCAATTCCCTGCCCAATTCGGTTTGGCCCACCCCCCAAAATCATGACTTTGGGTTTATCAGTAGGCAAAATCTCTGTTTCTTGTTCGTAGGTAGAGTAGTAGTAAGGAGTAAACGCCTCAAACTCAGCTGCACAGGTATCCACAGTTTTATAAACCGGGATAACACCTAATTGTTTGCGGTATGCCCTGACTTCATCTTCTGTGGTTTTGGTGGCATAGGCAATCTGGCGATCGCTAAATCCTTGCCGTTTTATTTCATACATTTGCTCTTTTGTCAACTGCTGCAAGGATGTGCGCTTGAGGAATTTTTCTATTTCCAGTAGTTCCTGCATTTTTTCCAGGAACCAGGGGTCAATACCTGTCAACTCGTAGATTTCTTCAATGCTTAACCCCAACTGCATAGCGTGGCGCACAGCAAAAATGCGTTCAGGATTTGGTGTCCGCAGTTGGGCGCGAATTTGTTCGCCACTGGGGAGTTTTTCTTTGATGTCGCATCCCCAACCAGCACGCCCTGTTTCTAGAGAACGCAAAGCTTTTTGGAAAGACTCGTTAAATGTCCGTCCCATTGCCATTGCTTCCCCTACAGACTTCATTTGTGTGGTTAACACTGGTTCCGAACCGGGGAACTTTTCAAAGGCGAACCGGGGTATTTTGGTGACTACATAATCTATAGTCGGTTCAAAGGAAGCAGGAGTTTTTTTCGTAATGTCGTTTTTAATTTCATCTAAGGTGTAGCCGACAGCTAACTTGGCTGCCATTTTGGCGATCGGGAAACCAGTCGCTTTACTTGCCAAAGCTGAAGAACGAGAAACACGGGGGTTCATTTCGATCACAACTACTTCCCCATTTACAGGATTGACGGCAAACTGAATATTAGAACCACCAGTTTCCACGCCAATCTCGCGGATAATTTTAATCGCCATGTCCCGCAGCCGCTGATATTCTTTGTCGGTAAGGGTTTGAGCAGGGGCGACGGTTATGGAGTCTCCGGTGTGGATACCCATCGGATCTAGGTTTTCAATTGAGCAGATAATAACAACGTTATCTGCTAAGTCGCGCATTACTTCCAGTTCGTATTCTTTCCAACCCAACAGGGACTGATCAATCAAAATTTGCGATACAGGCGAAGCGTCAATTCCTGTTTGGGCCATTTCCGCAAATTCTTCTTCGTTGTAAGCGATACCACCGCCAGTACCACCCAAGGTAAAAGCAGGACGAATAATTAAAGGATAAGTACCGATGCGCCGGGCAATTGCTTTTGCTTCTTCTAGTGATGAAGCTGTTCCACTCGGACACACTTTAACACCAATCTTGGCCATCGCGTCGTTAAACAGTTGCCTGTCTTCGGCTTTTTCAATCGCTGGTAACTTAGCACCAATTAACTCAACGTTGTACTGTTCCAACACTCCATTTTTTGCCAAAGTCACAGCAATGTTGAGGGCGGTTTGTCCTCCCATTGTTGGTAATAAGGCGTCGGGACGTTCTTTGGCGATAATTTTTTCGACTAATTCTGGTGTTAGCGGTTCAATATAGGTGCGATCGGCGGTTTCTGGGTCGGTCATAATCGTAGCAGGATTGGAGTTGACCAACACTACTTCATAACCTTCTTCTCGTAACGCTTTGCAAGCCTGTGTCCCAGAGTAGTCAAATTCACAAGCTTGTCCAATTACTATTGGGCCTGACCCTAATAGCAGAATCTTTTTGATGTCATCACGGCGCGGCATAGTTCTTGCTTTGGAGTAAGAGAATACAAATCCTGATTATTTTAAGGGTCTTTACCCACTACTAATGCTGTTTATTATCAACTTTTCTAGACAAAATCATAGTGACCAATTTAAGAAAAGCCACTCTTGTTGATTTTTCTAGTATTACCAGTATTTTGTGCAATTGCTTGCTGTGGATAGAAGCAGCCTGATAAAGGTACAGAAGTCTCACGACTATAAACATAGTTAAATTACACTTTCATTTTACTTTTTTAGATTTTTAAACATGTTTTTAGCGTTTTTTATATCTAAATCACATGTAGGAATGATGTAGCATTTTTCACTTGCTTGCTGATGAATTTGATTTTTATCAGTTATTTTTCTCAATACAAAGGTAGTTTAATTTTTAACTTTATATAAATTAAGTTTTCAAATGTTAGAGTTTTTTTACTCAGGAATATTTTTTGTGGAAAAATAATAATTTCTCTAGAACAACACTGTGTGTTGATATATACAAGAATAAAAAGGCAGAGAAATTAGAATTTTATCTCTGCCTTTTTTTATAATTTTTTCACAACTAACACTTGCAAATTTTTTTGAAGTTTCACAAAAGCGTTTGAAAGCGATTAGGTGTTAGTTTTGCACACGTTGAACGAAACCTAAAGTTAAACTGTCCTTAGCAAGAAAATGAGCTAAATGGTAAGCTCTTTCTTCAGTTTTCAAAAGGATTTTTTCGTAGAGGTAACGTGTAGCGCGATCGCCTAAACTTTCTGCCTGAGAAGCTTGGCTACGGATCAATTTAATAATAGCTTGCTCTGCCTTGAGGTCATTTTCTACCATGTCACGGCTAGAAAAGACGCCATCTATTTCTTGTTCAAAGCAGCACAGTTCTGCCAATTTGGCAAAAGTAGCAACTGGTACTCCTCCCAGACCATTTAAGCGCTCACCAATATCATGGATATGCTCTTGTATTTCTTGATAGCTATCGTTAAAAAATTCGTGCAGGGAGTAGAATTCTGCACCTTCAACTACGAAATGATGCTTTTGGTACTGTAAAGCCAGACCTTGAAAACTAGCTAGAACAACGTTAAATCCTTCGCATACTGGAGTGGTAACACTGCGATCCAGCAACACAGGATTGTCGTAAACTTGACCAAAATTTTGTAATAAAGTTTGCGTTTCAGACATTGTTCTCCTCGCTTTTGAGCAGCTATAGTTTCTAACTGCTTAGGTTTTTACATATTAGCATTTTAAAAATGAAAACCAACTGGAGCAATATAATTAAATTCTGATTTTTTACTAAATAAAACTTCTGTTTTTATTTATTATTGAAAATCCATATCATCAAATCGTTTGAAATATACTAGCCATTAAGAGCATTTAGTTACAGAACGAGCAGTAGGCGTGTGTTTTCGTTTGTTAGCTAATGAATAGAGTTTGTATAAAAGGTAAAAATTTTCATTAAGTAGGAAGAACTCCTAAAATCTCACCCTTCTCCTTAACTTGAGATATGTCTTGAAAATAAGGCAGCTATGCTGAGGGTAGTCCTGATGAAAAAATTTCACCACCAAGCAATGAAAAAACCTCACCCCTTCTCCTCTCCTTACCCAAGGAGAGGAGAAGGGGTGAGGTTACTTTCTATTCAGAAGGGGAGGATTTGACTTGTTTATTCGATTCATAGCGGATGCTGTGCCGCCAGTGTCGCTACTTTGAAGTGACAGGTAACAATAGTCTTCTTTGGGAGCGATAAATAGCAAATTTTTGAATTTTGAGGATTAAATCACTACTTAATTATTTATTACTTGCTATTGCTTCTTTTAGCTGTCTATTTAACCTTTTTACTCTGATTTACGTATGTGATTGAGATTTTTTATCAAAAACTAATGAGAAAAGTTTGCACTTAATGTATGCTAATTTAAGGAGTTCTACTCCCGATAACATCTATATCAACGGAGTCGAAGCGCAGTATTTACTGCAAGTTTATTGCACTTTGAGGGCGGCAATCTTGAAGTCTTTCAGTTCAGAACTAGAAGCAAAATACGTTGTAGAAGTGAATTGGTCAGACCGTTGGCAGGTCTATCAACGTTTGCGGGAATTGGATATTCCTTGCTGGTGTGAGACAAACCAACCATTGACAGTTCAAATTGACAATGCTTACACAGCTATTCAACTTTGGAGTGTCATACGGCAATTCACGGCATCTCGGCAAGTATTGATTTGGGCTTTAGAAGTGTGTTGGTAAAAGAATTCCGAATTCGCAATTAAATGCCAACCATTGATTTTATTAGTAAAAAATAGGTCACAATTATGGGTAAATACCACGAGACTGAAACAACAGCATTTTGTTTGGAGGCAAGATTCCTCGATTTTGTGATCAAAGATGGCTATAAACTCAAAGGGCTACTGCTAGCAACTCCTGACGGTGAATGTTATGTCAAACTAGCTAAACATTTACGGGTAGCTTTTGATTGGCGCTTGCCCCGTGGTACTTGGTTGCAAGTTGTAGGTGAGAAAAAATACGATCGCAAAACTGGTGAAGTCAAGCTAAAAGCTGAGCGAATTTTGGCAGCCAGAATAGACACGGTGACGCCAAGAAAAGAAGATACAGAAAATTTCTCCGTTTCCTCCCCGAATGAAACCAAGCCAAAAACGGCGAAATCAACTATCCTAGTATGTCAAAAATCTGATTGCGTGAAACGTGGCGGCAAAGAAGTGTGCCAAGCTATACAAGCAGCTATGAGCGATCGCGGTTTAGAAGATCAAGTAACTATTAAAGGCACTGGCTGTATGAAGAATTGTAAAGCAGGACCTAATGTAGTTATGCCCGATAAAACTCGCTATAGTCGCATCAAAGCCACAGAAATACCCGCGCTGATGGATAAGCATTTTGCTGCTAAACATCAAGACAGTGAAATGACAATAGCGATCGCTAACAGTACTACTCTACCACACAAGTTTTGACAGCTTGCAAGACGTCAGATCCCCGACTTTTTAAAAAAGTCGGGGATCTAGTCAAACTGTCAAAATCAATTTGGTGAACTAGTACTACTATTTAAAAAGAAAAAAAATTTCATCAATATATTTTGTTGAGTGGAGACGTGAGGAACATCGCGTCTGTGGGAAATTATTTTTGAGAATCGAACACAGATGGACACAGATGGACACAGATGGACACACATAGATTATCCGTGTGTATTAGGTATTCTGTTCCCTGTTAAGAGTTCCCCTTCTCAATCCAACTTGGAGAAAAGCGCGTCCCAATCAATTACAGAAGGTCGTGGCCCGGTATTGACTATCTCAAAAATTTTTCTTTCACAATGGAAATTGGTGATACATTCTACGCAGGCTGTTGCAACATCGATGCGGCTGGTTTGACCGGTGAGTTTGTCACCTGTTCCCACTACTACACCAAGCTTACCTCCTGTTTTGGCTTTCAACAAAGTGTTGAGGTCATATGAAGTATAAGGGCCGTCAATCAGGCGACCTGGGCGGATAATAGTGTAAGGCAAGCCGGAATTTATGATCGCTTCCTCACCTTTTTGTTTAGCATCAAGTACACCGAAGGCATTGAGAATACTATAGGGAAACTTATCTTTGCGTAGAACTCCGCAGGAAGATACATAAACAAATCGTTTCAACCCAGAAGGCGCTGCTTGTACTAAATTGGTGACACCTTGTATATCAACTTTTTCAGGGCTATTTTTTGCTTTGGCTTTGGCATCTGAGGGATTAAAAAATAGCTTTACCCATGTAATCAAATTAGGTGTTTGCTCAAAATCCCATTTAGCAGAAGGGAAAGCAGTAGTGCCGGTACAACATATGGTGTAACTCACATCCACCATCGCTGCTGGAAGTGTAGCCTCCTCGCGTATATCACCAACAGCAATTTCTACTTTGTCATCAAACATCTTTTGGGCTTTGGCAGTGTTGCGTGTCAGGACACGAACTTGAAAGCCCTTTTCCAACAGCTTGCCTACTACTAATTGCCCCACGCCACCAGTCGCACCAGCAACAAGTACTCTTTCTTCAGTAGATACTGCCGCAGAAGTCATAACTATCACCAAGGGATAAAACTGATAACCGATAACTAATAACTGATAACTGTTAAATCTCAACCACCACTGATTTTGGCTTTATACCCTAGCTTGGTCAAAATTTCCAGAATTTTCTGCTTGTGTTCGCCTTGAATTTCAATTTCGTTATCTTTAACTGTGCCACCTGTACCGCACTGAGTTTTCAATTGTTTTACTAATGCTTGTAAGGTTTCTGGTTTAGTTTGAAAACCGCTAATTACAGTGACAGTCTTCCCTTTGCGGCCAGCGCGAGTTGCTTGTACCCGCAAATTCTGTTTTTCCGGTGGTAGTTCTTGAGTTGGTCTTTCTAATGCTGGGGAATTATTGTCACCAAATTCACGGTAGACAAAGCGATCGCTAGATGATTTATCCTTTGGGGAAGCCATAAATTTATATTAAGCAGAATCTCAGGATCAAGAGTCTTCTTTTATCCTAATCCGCTTGAGACTTTTTTATAATTAAGTTCATCTTGTAGTTTAAACATCAACCCAAGCTATAACGGCACGTGGCGATGGCGACGCTATTGACACCACATGTGCCTCACCAATCCAAAATCTAAAATCCAAAATCGAATGACCACTACTCCCATTTCCCCTAATTCCCAAACTCATCAACAGCCCGACCTCCAAGGACGCTTCGGCCGCTTCGGTGGTAAATACGTGCCGGAAACACTCATGCCAGCACTGGCAGAATTAGAAACAGCATACGAACAATACCGCAATCAACCTGCTTTTGTTGCTGAATTACAACAATTACTCCACGACTACGTAGGGCGTGCCACTCCTTTGTATTTTGCCGAACGCCTCACCGCCCACTATGCCCGGCCAGATGGAACAGGAGCGCAAATTTACTTAAAGCGTGAAGACTTAAATCATACAGGCGCTCACAAAATCAATAATGCGATCGGTCAGGTGTTGTTGGCAAAACGCATGGGCAAAAAGCGGATTATTGCCGAAACTGGTGCTGGACAACACGGTGTAGCAACGGCGACAGTTTGCGCTCGATTTGGTTTGGAATGTGTGATTTACATGGGCGTTCACGATATGGAACGTCAAGCTTTGAATGTGTTTAGAATGCGGCTGATGGGGGCAGAAGTACGTCCAGTAGCGGCGGGAACAGGTACACTCAAGGATGCCACTTCGGAAGCAATTCGGGATTGGGTAACAAATGTAGAGACGACTCACTATATTTTGGGTTCAGTGGCCGGGCCCCATCCTTACCCGATGATGGTGCGGGATTTTCATGCAGTGATTGGACAAGAAACCCGCGCTCAAGCAATGGAAAAATGGGGAGGCTTGCCTGATATTCTTATAGCTTGTGTCGGTGGTGGTTCTAATGCGATGGGACTTTTTCACGAGTTTGTGAATGAGCCATCTGTGCGGTTAATTGGGGTAGAAGCTGCTGGCGAAGGTATAGATACAGATAAACACGCTGCTACCTTGACAAAAGGACGAGTTGGTGTATTGCACGGGGCAATGAGTTATCTGCTACAAGACAACGATGGACAGGTGATTGAAGCCCATTCGATTAGTGCCGGTTTAGACTATCCGGGTGTGGGGCCAGAACATAGTTATTTAAAAGATTCTGGACGTGCCGAATATTACAGTGTTACCGATGCTGATGCTTTAGGAGCATTCCAGAGACTTTCGCGCTTAGAGGGAATTATACCTGCACTAGAAACCGCCCATGCGATCGCCTATCTCGAAACTTTGTGTCCCCAACTCAGCGGTAGTCCCCGGATTGTGATTAACTGTTCTGGGCGTGGCGATAAAGATGTGCAGACAGTAGCAAAGTTCTTAAATCCGGCATAAGAACAGTATTAGGCATGGAGCTAACAACCACAAATTATTAATTACCCATTACCCATTACCCAAATGGTGTCTATCTTAGGATTCTGGTTGCCCTCAAGACTATAGTGTTACATTGCAACTAGGCTAATGCTGGGAAATTTGTTTGTAGTAAGCGCTTTAGCGCTTGCTATAAACTATCAGCAACATGTTAGTAACACAAGTGCAAGAGAAACTTATAGATATTGATGGCTAATGGCGCCACCAAAAGCATATGTTTACCGAAACGTCTTTGGCAGGAAAAGAAAGCCAATATTCTCACCAAAACGTATTGATTGTTGGGGGAGGGCCAGCAGGACTTGCCACTGCGTTAGTGTTAGCCAAACGTGGTTGGACAAATATTACAGTTCTAGAAAAACGCGCTACTGCGGATTATTATGAACCTGACAAGTCATTTAATTATTTAATTGATGGTCGGGGTCAAAAATTTACTGACTTGCTTGGATTAACTCAGCAGTTAGCAACACTTAGTGTACCAAGTACAGAGTTTTATTTAACAGTCATTAAACCAAATGGCAACCGTAAAACATCAAAAGTACCTGTTGTAGACCCAAAACGAAAAACTGCCTACTGGATACCACGCCGAGCATTTGTTAATTTGCTCTACCAAGAAATAGAAAAGAATTGGTCAAACCACATCACAGTGTTATTTAACACGCAATGTGTAGAAATCAATAAAATAGATGTAGATAGTGAAGATACAGAAAAGTTAGAAGTTTTTGCCCAAACAAACAATAGTAATAAAACTAGATTTGAGCCTAATTTTCTTGTCGGTTGTGATGGGATTAACTCTATTGTGCGGGAGACCCTGAAAAAGTGGGATAAATCTACGTCAAACAGATTTGAAATGAAGAAATTTCCCTCACCTAGTTCAGGTTTGAGGTATAAAGTATTGAGTTTACCACCGAAGTTTCCTCTTGATCACACTGATAAAGAACATGCTGTCAGCACTATGGCCTATGCTATTCGTGGGGCATTTCGGGAACGTCAGCGTTCTGTTTCTCTAGGTTTGTTACCTCTGAAAAATCCTGATGAGCCTCGTAGTGCCAATATTATTACATATCCAGATCATCAAATTTGGGAATTAAAAAGTGGTGAGGAAGTTTATAAATTTATTGAGCAAGCTTTCCCACAATTACCTATCAACAAAATATTATCGTTTCCAGAAGCAGAACGCTTTGCTAAAAGTGAAGGTGGTTACTTTCCCAATCCTCAATATTCTTCTGGATTATACTTTTTGTTCAAACAACAACCAGACAAAGGCATAGTACTTTTAGGAGACGCGATCCATTGCTTTCCACCTGATATTGGACAGGGTGTAAATTCAGCATTAGAAGATGTTTATATCTTGAATGAGGCACTTGAAAAAAGTGGTGATCAACTTTCAGATGCCTTACCTTTATATGAGTCTTGGCGTTTACCGGATACCAAAGCGTTGATACGTCTTGCTCAAATTGCTTATCCGTGGCAGTATAACCAAGCTCCAGTTCGTAAATGGCTGTGGAGTATTAATTTCGTTTTGCGGCTTTTACTTAATCGTTTGCTGCCATATGTATTTAGTCCGCCAGCCTTTTTTATGATTCAAAATCACCAGCTTTCCTATCAGGAAATCTTGACGATGGTGCAACGTACCACCCAGAAATTATATTTACTTGTTTTAGCAGTTATTTTTGGATTTTTATCATTACCCTATTTTGTCTATTTTAAAGATATTTTTTAGAGGACAATGACTGAGCAACGTGAGTCTGACTTGCAGTCAGCAAATATTCAAAAATCAAATGAACCGACTGATGATGTCAACAAAGAGTCGGTAGATAATTCCAACACTAATCCGATCGCGAGTGTTTGGAATAAAACAACAGCACGATTGATACAATTATTACCTGTAGAACAAATTTCACAGTCTTTTGTGAAATGGTTCAGTGTCAACGAAGCTCAAGTTGCAGAGATTCTAGAGCAAGTACGAGCAGAACTGCCCACCACAGAAGCTTTATTGCTTGGTAAGCCTCAGGCTGGAAAAAGTTCGATTATACGGGGATTGACGGGAGTTTCGGCCGAAATTGTCGGTCAAGGATTTCGCCCCCATACCCAACACACCCAACGTTACGCCTATCCTTCCAACGACCTACCTCTACTGGTTTTTACGGATACAGTCGGGCTAGGTGATGTTAATCAAGATACTGATATAGTCATTCAAGAACTAGTTGGCGATTTGCAAAAAGAGAGTCGTGGCGCTAAAGTCATGATTCTCACTGTCAAAATTAACGATTTCGCCACCGATACACTCAGACAAATTGCTCAGGAGTTACGTCAAAAATATCCAGATATTCCCTGTTTGTTGGCAGTTACCTGTTTACATGAAGTTTATCCTCCTGATGTTGCCGATCATCCAGAGTATCCACCAACATATGAAGAGGTCAACCGCGCTTTCAGTGCCATACAGGATACTTTTGCTGGACTGTACGATCGCTGTGTGATCATCGACTTTACCCTAGAAGAAGATGGCTACACACCAGTGTTTTATGGCTTGGAGGTTTTGAGGGATACTCTAGCAGATTTACTTCCAGAAGCCGAAGCACGAGCAATTCATCAATTATTAGATCAGGGAACTGGCGAGAAAATAGGTAATCTCTACCGAGATGTAGGACGCCGTTATATTTTGGCATTTGCCGTGATTGCAGCAACGATCGCAGCAACACCACTACCATTAGCGACAATGCCTGTATTAATTGCATTGCAAGTATCAATGGTCGGACTGTTAGGTAAATTATATGGGCAGACACTCACCCCTTCTCAAGCTGGTGGTGTAGTCAGTGCGATCGCAGGTGGTTTTTTTGCACGGGCGGTAGCACGGGAGTTAGTTAAGTTTATACCTGGGTTCGGCAGTGTGATTGCTGCTTCTTGGGCTGCTGCCTACACTTGGGCATTAGGAGAAGGAGCTTGTGTATACTTTGGTGATTTGCTGGGAGGTAAAAAACCTGACCCCCAAAAAATTCAATCTGTGATGCAAGATGCGTTTAAGCAAGCCAAAGCACGTTTTAAGGGTATGAAGTAGGAAGTATCATTGCCTTTTGATGATGTTGGTTAACCCTGAGAGTATAACTTTCGACTTCTAAGGAAACGGTGCTAATCCCTACTTAATATTTTTCTCACTTACAAATGTCCCACGATAGGGACGCGGCGCGACTTCCCCCTGGTGGAATGAGGTTTTCAAATATACCCAAGTGACCGTGTGTGTCAGCACCAATTGCTTTAAATGTCACTTCGCTGTCACCGATAACGAGGTGATTTCCCTCTCCTGGCGCTAATACAATTTCTTTGGTAGGTAAGGTCATAGTAACTTTTCTCTCCCGATAGTTTCTATCTTGACTGAAAATATATAGAAAATGCGATCGCTCTTAAGTACCTATGACTGCCAAAATCTCTTAAAGAGAATATTCTTGAAGCAGTTTGCAGTAGAATTAGTCCTTTAGAGAGAGGAGGGCAAAAAGTGACTCGGGTCATCATCGTGCGCCACGGTCAAAGCACGTATAACACTGAAAAACGTATTCAAGGGCGCACCGATGCGTCTAAATTAACTGAAAAAGGTTGTAACGATGCCAGTTTAGTTGGCAAAGCCCTCAGTAATATTTCATTCAATGCTATTTATAGTAGTCCCCTACAGCGAGCTAAACAAACAGCAGATATCATCTGGCGATCGCTAGAAAATAATTCTGGGCAGTCTGTTGTTCCTCAAACTTCCAATCTGCTGCTAGAAATTGACTTACCTTTGTGGGAGAAAATGCTTGTAGCGGAAGTTAAGCAGAAGTTTGCGGAAGATTACCGCATTTGGAAACAGTCGCCCCATCAATTCCAGATGCTTGTTCCAGACAGAGAGGGAAATAGCCGAGAACATTATCCTGTCTTAGGTTTGTACGAACAAGCACGGCAATTTTGGCAAGAAATTCTGTCCCGCCATCCAGGTCAGACGATTTTAATAGTAGGGCATAACGGCATTAATCGAGCTTTAATCAGCACAGCACTGGGTATTTCTCCATCTCGCTACCATTCCATCCAACAATCTAACTGCGGCATTAGTGTACTCAATTTTGCGGGTGGTTTAGGAGATGCAGTTCAGCTCGAATCTATGAACCAAACCCAACACTTGGGAGATATTCTCCCCTCTGTGCGACCAAACCATCATGGTGTGCGTTTATTGCTGATCCGTCACGGCGAAACCGAGTGGAATCGCCAAGGTAAATTTCAAGGTCAAATTGATGTTCCTCTCAACGAAAATGGTAGGCTACAGGCACAAAAAGCCGCCGCATTTCTCAAAGATGTGGAACTTGATTTTGCCGTTAGCAGTCCGATGCTACGTCCCAAAGAAACTGCTCAAATCATCTTACAGAACCACAACAGTATCAAGTTAGAATTGCAAGATGGTTTTAGAGAAATTAGCCACGGACTTTGGGAAGGAAAATTAGAATCAGAAATTGAACAAGAATTTCCGGGAGAGTTAGAACGTTGGCGAACAGTACCAGCCCAAGTACAAATGCCCGCAGGGGAAAATTTGCAACAGGTATGGGAACGCAGCGTCACAACTTGGCAATCAGTTGTAGAAGCAGCATTGGCAAACCAACTCCAAACCGGGATAGTCGTTGCTCATGATGCTACTAACAAAACTCTGCTTTGCCATATTCTAGGTTTGTCACCAGATAATTTTTGGAATTTCCGTCAGGGTAATGGCGCAGTCAGTGTTATAGACTACCCTTCAGGATTGAATGGTTTACCAGTGTTGCAAGCAATGAATATTACCACTCATTTGGGTGGAGGGGTGCTAGATAAAACCGCAGCAGGGGCGTTGTAAGAGTTATGTTATGACAAGTGAATTATTACAACAAGTACGGATTGTTGACCCGGTTTCTGGCACTGATCAAGTAGCTGATGTGCTGATTGATGATGGTTATATCCAGTCAGTAGCAAATAGTATTTCTGATGTGCCAGAAGACACTCTCGTCCAAGACTGTAGTGGATTAGTCTTAGGAACAGGGTTGATAGATTTGTATAGCCATTCAGGAGAACCGGGATTTGAAGAACGGGAAACCCTTTGTTCTCTACTAAAAGCAGCGGCGGCTGGTGGCTTCACAAGAATTAGCATCTTACCCGACACATCCCCGGCTGTAGATAACCCGGCGGTGGTGGCGCAGTTGTTGGAGTTGGGGAGATGGGGAGAAAAAAGCACCCCACTACCCCATCACCCTACCACCCTATCACAAAAGCCCCATCTCAACATCTGGGGCGCGATCACTCTTGATGTTGCTGGTAAGCAAATGACGGAGTTGGCAGATTTAGCGGTGGCGGGGGTAGTCGGTTTTGCTGATGGTCAGCCTTTGGAAAATACGGCACTAGTACGGCGAGTGTTAGAGTATCTCCAGCCCTTGGGAAAGCCTGTAGCACTTTGGTGTTGCGATCGCCAACTCAGGTCAAATGGAGTCATGCGCGAAGGGCCAGACTCTCTGCGCTTTGGTTTGCCAGGGAATCCTGCTGCTTCTGAAACCTCTGCGATCGCTGCTTTGATCGAATTGGTAGCTGCTACGGGGACGCCTGTACACATTATGCGCGTTTCCACAGCCCGCAGCGTCGAACTAATCGCATCGGCAAAAAGTCAAGGCTTACCGATCACCGCTAGCACCACTTGGATGCATGTTTTACTTGACACAGAATCACTTAAAAGCTATAATCCAAATTTAAATTTAGATCCGCCCTTGGGTAATCCGAGTGATTTGTTAGCATTGCGGCAAGCAGTACGCACAGGTATTATAGATGCGATCGCCATTGATCACGCCCCCTATACCTACGAAGAAAAAACTGTAGCATTTGCCGAAGCACCACCGGGGGCAATAGGTTTAGAGTTAGCGCTACCTTTGTTGTGGCAACATCTGGTAGAAACTGGTGAATTTAGCGCCCTTCAATTGTGGCAAGCATTGAGTAGTCGTCCGGCGGAGTGTTTAAAACAGAATTTGAGTGCGATCGTTCCTGGACAAAAAGCGGAATTAACATTATTTGATCCGCAGCAAAGCTGGAAAGTTGACAGACAAAATCTTCGTACCCTCTCACAGAATACGCCTTGGTTGGGACAACAGTTGACGGGTAGGGTAGTGAAAATTTGGATACCTTAAATAATTATCGGTATATTAGCCATGATTACGTCAGACACATACCACTGGATTACCAACGGGTAATCTATCTGTGTCTATCGGTGTGTATCGCCTTGCACGGTGGTCGAATAATAAAACATGATTTTTGTCACCGCTTGAATTCACATGAAGCGTCATTTTTAATTCGAGTCCAAGGAGTGTTACCCCTCCTGCTATTTTTGGTAAAAACTACTATAATTACTTAGACAAGACAACAATTCGTAAAATATAGCTACGCCTAACTGTGTTTACAACTGCACTTATTCAACGAGATCAAACCCAACCGGGTGCATTACCACTAGATTTATTTGCAGCGATCGAGAGTTTAAAAAAAGAATTGAATGCGGTAATCCTGGCTCATTATTATCAAGAGCCAGATATTCAAGATATTGCAGACTTTATTGGCGATTCTCTACAACTTTCTAAAGCAGCAGCTGATACCAATGCTGATGTGATCGTTTTTGCTGGCGTTCACTTTATGGCAGAAACAGCCAAGATTCTCAATCCCGATAAAATGGTGCTGTTACCAGATGTGAATGCTGGCTGTTCTTTAGCAGATACCTGTCCGCCAAAAGAATTTGCAGAATTTAAAGCAGCGCATCCCGGACATTTGGTAGTTTCTTATATCAATTGCTCTGCTGAAATTAAGGCGATGAGCGATATTATTTGTACGAGTTCCAACGCTGTCAAAATTGTGCAGCAGATACCCAAAGATGTGCCGATCATTTTTGCACCAGATCGGAATTTAGGACGGTATGTGATGGAACAGACTGGGCGAGATATGGTGTTATGGCAAGGTAGCTGCATTGTCCATGAGACTTTTTCGGAAAAGAAAATCGTCCAGTTGAAAATAGCACATCCAGAAGCAGAAGCGATCGCACATCCAGAATGTGAACCTGCTGTTTTGCGTCACGCTAGTTTCATCGGTTCTACAGCCGCTTTACTAAAGTATTGTCAACAAAGTCCGACTCAAGAATTTATTGTGGCTACGGAACCGGGAATTATTCATCAGATGCAGAAAGCTGCACCATCCAAGCATTTTATTCCTGCGCCACCAATCAATAATTGCAACTGCAATGAGTGTCCATTTATGCGGTTGAATACTTTGGAAAAATTGTATTTGGCCATGAAAAATCGTGCGCCGGAAATCACGATGTCTGAAGAGATACGATTGGCGGCGTTGCGTCCAATTCAACGGATGTTGGAGATGAGTGTTTAGTTAAGTTTGGTTGGTAGAGATGCGATTTTGTTGTTGCATCTCTATTTTTCAAGTTAGCCATTCACGAGAAAATCTGACCTATCATCAGATTGATCTCTGTTCTCTGTAGCATATATTTTTTAATAGAAACTAAAATTTACTCTTCTCGGCTTCTTTCTGTGCCGCTTCACTATATTTCTTATACAATTTAGTCCGAATTTGTGCTTCTTGATAACGACTGTGACTGGGTGGAACATTACCCATTAAATCAGAAGCTCTTTGCCAGTTAGCAGCTATTTCTAACCATTGAGTTGATGTTTTAGCTATTTTCCCTGCATCGGAAGTTTGGTTAGCAATTCGTACTGCTATTGTAAATGAGTCTTCTGAGTTTGAAGATTTTGCTGTTGGGGTGAGAGAACTTGTTGTTTCTGGTAGCAAGGGATTTTGTAACTTACCATTTAACACCGCATAAATAATCGAGCTTAATAAGATTAACAATAAACTTAAACTTAAAGAAAAAAAATTCCAGCCCCAAGCTGAATTCTTGGATTTGTTACTAATTGGTATTGGTTGAGATAATTGAGTTTTACTTAAATGTATTTTTCCTGCTTCAGATTTTTGCTCTTGGTAATTATTAATGAATTGTTGAAAAATATTAGGCTGTTCTAATATGATTTCTTCTGACCACAGCAATTGGTTTTCTGGCTCACGCATAATTTCTTCTAACCACAACAATTGCTGTTCCTGGACTATGCGACTGTTGATCTTGACTTTACGAATGTTACGGGGTTGGATTGATTCCAGAATTTGCTGAATTTGCTTCACTAAAGTTGATTGCTCTAGTTTATCTAGTGTGGAAGCCTCGCACAAAATTTGTAATACACCATCATGATAAATTGCTCTGGTTCTCACACCAGAATTTGCTAGTCTTTCATTTAACACTTGAATAATCGCAGCAACGCTACCCTGACGTGCTTGCCAAGCGATATCATTGATTCTGTTTACCATCATTTGGGAAAGTGCGATCGCTTTTCAGCCGAAATTATTAACCAAAAAATCAGTGAAATCTATTTAGGCTTGTGTTGGATGCAACCAAGCCTGTACTTGATTGTATGGGTAAAAACACCAGCTTGCCAAATCTGTCTTGAAAATGGCTGTGAGGGTGTAGGGGTGTGTAGACGCGTAGCGGCTTAAGGTAAGGGTGGAGTGTGTAGACGCGCTCATAGGCTTCCCGTAGGGTGGAGTGTGAGGGGTGTGAGGAGTAGTAGCCATTAACTACTAACCACTAACCAATGTACCAGACGTGCCATGGCACGTCTGGTACAACCATTAACCACTAACAACCAACCATCAACAACCAACCACTAACAAACTAGAATCAATATCTTCCAACTTGGCGCAACCGCTTAATGCCATTGCCAAATCAAGTTCATTACGTAAAATTTCGATAACATGATCCACGCCAGCTTGTCTGTCTACAGCTAATCCCCACAACACAGGACGCCCGACAAGTACAGCTTTTGCCCCCAAGGCTAGAGCTTTAAGAATATCAGTACCTCTACGGATACCGCCGTCTACAATCACCTCAGCACGTCCATCTACAGCTTTTACGACTTCCGCTAAAGCATCCAAGGAAGCGATCGCACCATCTAGTTGACGTCCACCGTGATTAGAAACAATGATCACCTTCGCGCCACATGCAACTGCACGCACAGTATCATCACCGCGTAAAATTCCTTTAATTGCCAAAGGTAAGGGAGATATAGATTGTAACCATTCCAAATCTTGCCAAGTGACTGATGGGTCAAGTTGTTGGGCAAAATAAGTAAATAACCCAGATTCTCCCTGTTGCTTAGGAATGTTGAGTCCGCAGAGGGTGGTAAGATTGGCGAGTTGCAAACCTGGTGGTAGGGTGAATTGATTGCGTGTATCTCTCTCCCGCCTCCCTAGCACAGGCGCATCGACAGTGACACACAGCGCTTGATAGCCTGCTGCTTCAGCACGTTCTACTAAAGCACGGGTGAGATTGCGATCGCGATGGATATATAACTGAAACCACAAAGGTGCATCTGGAGTTTGTGAGTGATAAACTTGGGCGACTTCTTCAAGACTCTTAGTAGACATCGTACTCAGCACCATACCCACACCTGCACTCGATGCAGCTTTGGCTGTTGCTAATTCTCCATCAGGATCAGCAAGACATTGAAATGCCATCGGTGCAATTAACAGAGGCATTTGCAGAGGTTGATCTAAAATCTTGGTTGTGAAGTTGCGGCTACTCACATCAACTAGCACACGGGGACGAAGTTTGATTCTATCGAAAGCAGCGTGATTATCCCGCAATGTGATTTCATCCCAAGCACCACTAGCATAGTAATCCCAAGTCATAGGAGACAAGCACTTCTGGGCTTGCTGTTCGTAATCGAATAAGTTCAGTGGTTTGGTGAAGTACTTTTCTGATTCTTCCACTACAACTCCAATATTAAATTACGTCTGATGTGGAGATGATCGTTTGTTAGGAAAAAGGAAATGAAGCGTAAGATTATTTTAAACTCTTTGGTTGCCATATCAATTCTTGTAACTGGTTTAGTCATTTCTTCTAAATCTGGAGCTGAGCCAGCATCTGTCTTTAGACCTTTAATTTTTGATGATGTGTAGAGACGTGCCATGGCACGTCTCTACATTGCCCTCCTGATAAAGGTTTTGGTCTTATCTGAACTGTATTGATCTATATTATTCCTAAATCATGAGTGAACAACTAGATCCCCGACTTCTTTAAGAAGTCAGGGATCTGAATATCTAAATTTTTGCAATTTCAATTCCAAACAACAACCAAGACAACCAACAATCAATAATTTATCGATTTAAAGGTACTCTAATTAATTGATAAGCACCACTTTTTCCTAAAGTTTGATAGTTATTTGATTGCAAACCCATTTCTGGAAACTTTTTCGGTTGAGCTAGAACTAATATTGAATCAGATTTTGTTTTATTCACAGCCTCCTTTTTCACATAATCTCCTGCGGCGGCACTCATTTTGATGTAATTTACGGGACGTTGGCTGTAAAAAACAACTGTGGGTTTTTGGAAGCCAACCATGACTAATTCTTCACCTGGTTTTTGGGCTTGGACTGCGATCGCTGATAATTCTCTTAAAGGTAACTGACGTTCTTGATCTATCAAAAACAAAGCTGGAGTTAGGACAAAAATTAAAGATAGCGCAAACGCCAATAAATTTACACCAATCAAATGACGCCAACGACGACGCAGTATTACCACTGCCAATACCACTGCACACACTAACCAGATTACCCCTCCCAATGTTGTCAAACCTGACTGTTGCAGCAGTTGGCGAAATTGTGGTGCAGCCGGATCACTACCTAACAACCGGGGTACGTAAAACAGTGCTACTGCGATCACTGATACAAATACTACATTTACCCAGCCAGTCCAGAGGAGGAAGGAGAGGGAGGGGGAAGACAAGGGAGAAATTCTTCCTTGTCCTATTTGCTCCCTTATGCTGCTATCTTTAAACAAATCGCTCCACAAAAGTCCTACTAGGATTGCTGCTGCTGGCATTAAGGGCAGGACGTAGCTAGGAAGTTTGGTGACAGCTATGGTAAAAAAGCCGAAGATGCTCACAAACCAGAAAAAGGCAAATAAACCAAGTTGTTGCGATCGCTCTTGAGAACACCAATAGTTGCGCTGCCAAAATTTCAGCCTTGCCATTGATAACGGCAAGTACACTGAGTATGGAGCAAAACCCAGTAATACTACTAGAAAATAAAAATACCAAGGAGCTGTATGACCATTGACTACTTCTGTAAAGCGTTCAATATTGTGGTAGCCAAAAAACGAGTTAATGTAATTCCAGCCATTGCGCCAAGTCACCAGCAGGTACCAAGGCAGTGATAAGCCCAAAATCATCAGTATACCTAGCAAGAGGCGCATTTCTCGCACGACCTCTCGTAATTTGCCTAGATAAAGCAAAAACACGCCGATAATTAGCCCTGGCAAAACAATACCCACCGGGCCTTTAGTCAAAATTGCACCAGCAATTAGTACGTAACAAGCTAGATACCATTTATTGGGGATAGGGGATTGGGGATCAGGAGAAGATAAAAGAGACTTTTCCCCTAGTCCTCCTAGTCCCCTGTCCCCGATCCCCGATCCCTCCTGACTCGCATATCCCAAAAAAAAGCACAACAATGCTGATCCTATGCAGCCAGTGAGCAGCATATCCGAGACACCCGTCCTTCCCCAAACAATCATTTCGGGATTAAGTGCCATCACAGCTGCTACTATGCCAGCAGTTAACCAGCGCCTAGAAGGACGAAAAACTTGTTCTAAGGCATCTTGTTTTGCCAGTTGCCATTGCACAGTGTAAAAAGCCAAGCCAATTACAGCCATTGCCGCGATCGCACTTGGCAGACGTACAGCCCACTCATTCACACCAAAAATGCTGTATGCGATCGCCTGACACCAGTAAATCAAAGCAGGCTTATCAAAGCGAGTTTTACCGTTGAAAAACGGTGTAATCCAATCGCCTGTTACGTACATTTGGCGGGAAGCTTCAGCAAACAAAGGCTCAGTTTCATCTATTAGCCCAATACTGCCCAAATGCCAAAAAAATGCGATCCCACCAACTAAAATCAACCATAAAGCTGACAGTGCGATCACAAAGGCTGGACGTTTACCAATCCTAGTTAACAACTGGTCAAGAGCGCGAATTGTCATTGAGTCACAAGTCAAGAGTCAATAGTCAATAGTCAATGGTCAAGGGTCACTAGTCAATAGTCGTTTAACTGTGATTTTTTGTTCTTTGTTTTCAAAACAAATATTAACCACCAACCACTAACCACTAACCACTAACTACTAACCACTAACTACTAACAATTAACTATTGACTAAGAATCAACTCCCATTCTTGCTTTTGTGGGTTCCACACAGGGGCAGGAGTTTCGCCAACCACGTAAGGTCCCCAGTAGCGACGGGAACCATCCTGTGCAAAGGCAACTAAAATATCTCCCTTTTCAATTTTGATGCTACCGTTAGGTAGCGATAAAATCAGTCCCTTTTCACTACCTTCTCCTGGGGCAAAATCCCAATGTGCTGGAACAGCATAGCTTTGTTTAGAATTACTTTTAACTCCCGCTTTCCGTGCTAGTAAAGCAAGGCGGACTGGCTGTTCGGTTTGATTACTCATGCGTAAAATTCCCTGGCCTGTTGCTTTGCCTGTCGAGCCTTGATGATATGTAAATAAGGTTTTTGAAGGTGCCGCTACAGAAGTATTTAAAGTAGAAGCGATCGCACTTTCTGAGTGAGTGTTTGCAGGAGATTCAGAGGGTTGATCCGCCTCAAAGGATACTTTTACTTCATAGCACCCTACAGACAGCAACAGCAATCCCAAGCAGGCAGCTGCGAGAACAGCATGACGGTAGATTGGCGATTTCATATTGATAATTATTACAAATAAGTATTTTTTCTAGGCTCGTTCAAGATACTAGCCCACTCTCAACAGTGATAAGTGACTCAGTGAACATAAAAACTATGTCACCGATCACAAATAACTAGTAACTGGTTTAATTGCCAAGACTGGCTTTATGAGAATTAAGGGTAGGATGTATAATTCATGTCATCCTAAACATCAATATCGAAGGAAGTAAGGAAAAAATTCCTTGACGCTTCATTTCTTCGCTTTAGCTCAAGATGATGATATTGTGTATTAATTTTTGTGTTTACCCTAAACCCAAAACAACTTCAAATAATATCCACACAACTTTATGCTAAACCTAATATCTTCAAGATGGGAATATCTAATTAAATTTTGCTCCAAGTCCTTCTCAAGCTGGGTATGGGAGTATAAGAGTGTAGTTATTTCATGAAGGCAGAAGTGTTAAGGCAGTCTCTATAAAACAAGTTTCATAGGGACTACCTTCTGCCCTCTACTTTTTTGTAATATCTCAATCATGCAAAATACTCGTCTCAACAACCTATTCAATATACTTACTAGGCGGTTAGCACAATGGATTTTCAACCCTTGGCGACGCATATCTATATTAATAATCAGTTTTTTATTGGGTTTTTTTCTTGGAAGCGCAGTAGCAACTACCGCTGGACAAACAGCAGAATGGGATATTGTAGTAGCTGGCACTTTGGTATTGGGAGTAGAAATTGCCAATAGGATATTTTACAATCGCAGCGTCTTGGCAAGGCAAGTCTTTTGGGTGCAAGCAATCAACTTCTTGAAAGTTGGTCTCACCTATAGCTTATTTTTGGAAGCATTCAAGCTGGGATCGTAAGGAGTGTGGAGAGATGGGGTGATGGGGTGATGGGGTGATGGGGGGCTAGGGGTCCCCACTTTGTGGGGTTGGGGGGCAATGGGGTGATGGGGTGATGGGGAGATGGGTGAGAGGTGTGAGAAGTAAATATTAAACAACTAACAACCAACCACTAACCACTAACTACTAACTACTAACCACTAACAAATGACCAATGACAAATCTGTATTTCGTGATGTGTTAGAATTTTGCCAAACTCATCTCCAGATGCAACCACAAGCTGTGTCGGAGGTGTTGGGTAATGTGTGGCTACCTCTGGCTAAGAAGTTGGTATCCCATCGACAGCAACTAAATCGGCCGCTAATTCAAGGTTTTTTGGGAGTACAAGGGACAGGTAAGACTACTTTGTGTCGGGTATTGGCTTTGATTATTGAACATTTGGGCTATCATACCCTGAATTTGTCTTTGGATGACCTATACAAAACCTATCGCGATCGCCAAATTCTCAAACAGCATGATCCCCGCTTAATTTGGCGTGGTCCACCAGGAACTCATGATGTTGAATTAGGCTTAACTGTACTAGACAAAATTCGTAGCTGTGAACTACCAGTGTCAGTGCCTCGCTTTGATAAGTCAGCATACAACGGTGCTGGTGATAGAACTACCCCAGAAATTGTGACAAATGCAGACATTGTATTATTTGAGGGTTGGTTTGTCGGCGTACGCCCAATAGATCCCAGTGCATTTGATCACCCACCGCCGCCGATTCTGACTCCTGAAGATCAAGCTTTTGCCCGTGATATCAATCATAAACTGCGTGATTATCTGCCACTGTGGGAAAGATTAGATAGCTTAATTGTGCTGTATCCCAAAGATTACCGACTTTCTTTGAAGTGGCGCCAACAAGCCGAACAGCAAATGATTGCTCTTGGCAAGCCGGGCATGACAGGACCAGAAATTGAGCAATTTGTCAAGTACTTTTGGTGTTCTCTTCACCCAGAATTATTTATCAAACCCTTAATCGAATCTCCAACACTAGTTGATTTAGTAATTGAAATTAACTCCGATCACAGTTTTGGTAACATCTTAAGTTAGTCCATTTGTCATTTGTCATTGGTCATTTGTTATTTGTTATTCACCCCATCTCCCCATCTCCCCATCTCCCCATCTCCCCATCTCCCCATCTCCCCATTGCCCCCCAACCCCACAAAGTGGGGACCGCTAGCCCCCCATCACCCCATCACCCCGATCCCTAATTACTCAATTCATTACTTGCCAAAGCTTGATTAATATGATTTAGCAAATCTTCCATTGATATTGAGCGAGGCAAAACTTGGCTTGCGATCGCACCCACAGCATTTTCTAAGGACTGTTCCTGAGCAAGATCAGGATTTAATTGCTGATCTAGTACTAAAACGGGTGGCAATTTTACAGGTAACTCTCCTAGTACTTTCAGGGCTGAGTATACTTCTTTTTTCAAACTAGATTCTTCTAAGCAAATTAGCAACAAATCAACGCTTTCGTGACGGAGTTGTTGTAGCAATTCTTCCCAAGATCGACCTATCGTCGCTTTCAGTCCGGCTGTATGCAAATACTGAATTAATGCTTGGAACCACTCGGAACCACGAGAGATAGTTAGAGGTTTAAAGCCTTGCTGGGGAAAATCTGTGGCTTGAGAGTCTTTTTCCAAACTTTTTTTACTAGAGTGCTTGCGTTTTGCATCTGGCAAATCTGGCAGTGCTGCCAATTCCACTACTAAGATAGTGGGAGGACAGGAAATACCAACTGCGATTTGCAACACTGATAATAAAGCATCTATTTTTTTACTATTATCGCTGTTATTTGTGGGCGATCGCATTAAGCAAGGAAACACGGACAAACCAGCTATTTGAGAAGCTATTTGTGTGGTTTTCACATCACAAGTAACTAACGGTAGAGTTGCCAAGCGAGGAAACTTACTCAGTTTTTGTAGATAAGCTGCTGCTGCTGGTACTTCTGCATCCAATAAAACCACATCAAACTGCCACACTCTCGCTAGCAATTCTGCCTGTTCAATATCATCTACTTCGATGATCCGATGTTGTAGTAGGAGGGGATACAAATCAAGAGTGTCTCTTTCAGGATGGGCTAATCTGAGAATTCGTAGTGGGGTATGAACTGGAGTTGCTTTAGCTTCTTTGTTGTGCGGCTTTTTTTGGGAAAATGTATACAAACTTTCCAGTAGCGGTGCTAAATATTGAGGTTCCACAGGTAAACTCAAGAAACCATCAGCACGATTGGCAAATGCTTGTTCTTTCTCCGCTGCTGTTGCTGTCACAATTACAGGAATGTGGCGAGTTGTAGCATCGGATTTGAGTAAGGTTAGCACATCCCAACCGGAAAGCAAAGGTAGTAAGGGATTGAGAAATACAGCTTTAGGTTGCAAACGACGGGCTTTTTCTACGGCTTCACATCCTGAACGCGCAATTACTACTCGATAACCCAAACCAGTAAGTTGTTCAGTTAAATCTTCAATATAGCGGGCAACTGCTTCTACAACCAATACTAGTTGTTGAGAAGAACTAGAGTGATGGACTGTAGATGTCTGTCTTCGCCTCTGTTGTTCCCGCAGGTTTGGCGTGAGGTTGTAGTGGGATGGTTGATGGGGTGGTACGGTGGAGGGGCGGGGTGAAATCTTTCTTCCCATCTCCGCTTCTCCCCATCTCCCCATTATCTTTTTCCCCATCTCCTCTTCTCCTAATCTTCCCACTTCTTTCGGGGGACTCGGTGGTAATAACAAAGTAAACTGACTGCCTTTACCTTCACGAGATAAAAAGCTAACATCACCACCGTGGAGACGAGCAAGGGCCCTAGTTAACACTAACCCCAGTCCTGTACCTTCAAACTGACGGGTAAGGGGATGTTCTAATTGTTGGAATTTTTGAAATATCAGATGCTGTTGATGTTCGGGAATGCCAATACCTGTATCCCACACTGTAAAGGTAATCCAACCTTCCCAGCGACTGACTTGCAGCCCGATTTTTCCTCCTGTTTCGGTGAATTTGAAGGCATTGGATAGCAGGTGTACCAACATTTGACGCAGGCGAAACTCATCTGCGACAATTTCTTCTAAGCCTGGTTCTATGGAAAGACTGAATTTGTGTTCTTCTCCACCAGTCTGAGGATGAGAAGAGACAATGGTTTTGCGACTTTGGGCATGGATAGCTTTTGCTTCACCAACAGCGCGATCGCACACTGTACGAATATTAACAATTGCTAGCATTAGTTCCATTTGACCCGTTTCCATGCGGGTCAAATCCAAAATATTATTGACCACACTCATCAAATGCCGTCCACTTTGATGAATTAGTCCAGCATAACGCGCTTGCCGCTCGTTGAGTTCTCCTAATTGTTGATCTACTAACAACCGCGATAATCCCAAAACCGCAGTTAGGGGAGTTTTTAACTCATGACTAATACAAGCTAAAAATTCATCTTTTAACCGATTTAGTTGCATCAAATCGGCATTTTTTGCTGCTAGTTCTTTACAAAGCTGCTGCTGTTCGGTGACATCTGTGGCTAGCATTAACCACAAGTCTGGGTTAACTGCTGTGTCTGAACCGGGATTTTTAACTTTTAGTTCTGGACTGTCTAAAGGAATTTTGGCAAATTGCCAGACTCTTTCTTGCCCGTTTTGTACTTCTACAACGCAGGTACAAGTTCCATGTCGGCTATCTAAAAAGCAGCGATTGGCCTTAGAAGATAATTGTGTAGGTTGTTCTGATGATGTAGGTAATTCTGAATATGGACTTGTAGCCGTTGGTAGCAGTACTTCACTGTTAGTTGACAAATTCTCGTCTCGAAGCAGAGTTTTCGCGGCTACCGGCTGAGCTTGATAATGATGAGTATGATTAGTAGTGCTGCTATCAGCTAACCCTTTGTGAGTATGATCTTCCAGATTTTTGAGAGTTGCCGGAGTCAGGATTGCTTCTACTTGTTGTCTGACTCCTTCTGGATCTTTTAATACTCCTAATTGCTGCCACCACGCTGGATTTTGGGTTACAACCTTGCCTGTGTTAGTTTGCAGCATTAAAGGCCAGGGTAGTCTCTCTAAGAGTTGAATTAAAGGATGATTCAGCAATGGTGAAGATACGGGTGTTACCTGTTTTGTTTCCTTTGTGGGCTTAGCTGCCACTGGTGTTTTGCGGCGACGGGATTTGGCTTTGTTGGTAGTATCTTCGATTTGCGGTTGAGTTTGTATTCTTTGCCGAACCACAAATTGCAGTAAGCGTGAGCTATCTATTAATCCTAAAAATTTACCTTCAGAGTCAATTAATGCCCAATCTCGGTTAATATTATTTTTATTCTGTTGCGATCGCAACAAATAACTAAATTCCTCGACACCCCAGTCCGAGGATAAAGTTTGTATTGGTTGTATCAAACTTGATCCCCAGCTTGTCAATGTTTGTGCTAAATCAAAAGACCCTGCTTTATGACTATTTGCTTGATTTGCTGCCAAAATTTCTGGTAGCAAATGGGCAGAATAAATTACCCCGACGGGTTTTTGCTGCTCATTCAAAACTACCAAGCGATCGCACTGCTCCGTCTCAAAAATTTCCAACACAACCTTGAGAGTTGCTGTTCTTGAGCAGATGGGTAAAGTGCTGATGAATTCGTAGAGCGGGTACTTTAACATTGACATAAGCTTTCGAGTAGATTCTCTCGGTGCGGAAACATCTAGCATCACCAAGCAACTAACCTGGTGCTGTTTGTGTTCCCAGCCATATCCTCACTTTGCCATTCGTGGTTATCAGGCGATTCAGGTTACGGGTTGAAAAACTCACCCTTACACCTGCTTCTCAAAGGCTTTGGAAACCAGAAATTCAACCCTCCAAGAGTTTGTGTGGGCGATGGCGTTTGACTTTGCTCTTTTTCGGTTTGAGATTAACCAATAAGCTAAGTACATTTACAGGGGTTGCAATACGATTTTGTTTTTTCGTAGTTCCCCAAAACTGACTAGAAAAAGGCGGCTATGCAGTAGACACAAGCAAGGAAAGTTTTTTCATCCGTTCGGTGCTTATGCAGTTGTTATGATGGCTATTTAGTTCTTTGTGTGAGTTAAAGGGTAAATAATAAAACCTTTTCCCAGACACCTGACTTTTTGCCTTGGGGGACTGCCCGTGCAGCAGGGTAAGAAATAATACAAAAGCTTTTAGCATTAGTGTTATTTCTTTTCAGCATAGCTGCCAACCGCATGTCTATCGTTTGCTGCTAAGCAGTTTGTGTTAGCGATAACCACCGCTCAGAATTTAGCCTCCTGTTGCCAGTTGTGTTGCTGGTGTTAAAAAGCCTCTTTAGATAGCAACAACTAAAACAATTATGGCTCCAAAGATTCGCTTTAGAACCTTTAGGAATTATAATGATTTAGAATGCGACGAACATTTAACTTAGTTTAAGTATCTTATCTAAGGAGTAAAACTAGAGAATCTGTATTTGGTTAGAGATGAAGGACAAGAGGCAAACATCAGCCGAGTTAGCATGAGACTAAATCTGTGCCAATTTATGTCTGCTGCGCCCATGAATAAATAATGTCTAGTCGCAAGCATTGACGACTAATTTACTCTACACTAATCCCCTCCTCAAAATACAGTTCAAATGCTTGCTTGAAATAGCATCTGTAACAGTTGTTAATAAGACTGTACAATTCGTTAAGAACCAAACTTTAGGTAACTTTACAAATTAGCTATGCAGCCGATGTGACTGTAAGATTGTTCGCCAAATTACAAGTTCTACTTAATTTACTGTTCATATATATGAAATTTAGTATGCTCTTTGTTCACCGTCATTTTTCTTGAAACAGAAGTTAGCAACGTTATGAGGAAAGTTAAACATTGATCAACTTAAAAAGCATATCTATGCCTATGGTTTTGAACTAGAAATTCAGCTTTAAGGTCAATTTATGCTGTAATCACAATTAGCTCAATGGGAATATGTAACACTAGTGACTTGACAAATAATAAATATTGTTATCAAGCAACTACCACTAAAAAATCTTGAAAAATCTCATCCTTGACTGAAGAAGTAGTTGCGTTCAAAAGTAAAAATAGAAAACCGAAGCGAAGATTTCACATGTGAATAGATGTCAGCAGCCAGAACAGCAAAGTTTTTTTCAGCAAATGACAAAAGCCGAACAACAGGCATTTTTACAGGAACTCAAATCAGACTACCGCCAGATTCTTATAGATTACTTTACCACAGACAAAACTCTGAAGGAAAAAATTGATAAATTTATCAATGCAGTATTTTGTGCTAATATTCCTGTGCCGCAAATTATAGAAATTCATATGGAACTAATTGATGAATTTTCCAAACAGCTAAAATTAGAAGGACGGAGCGACGAAACTTTACTAGACTATCGCTTAACGTTGATTGATATCCTTGCTCACTTGTGTGAACTTTATCGGCGATCACTTCCGAAAAAAGTAAGTAGATGGCAGATGGAGAAAGATTGAACCTATCTAGTTTATGGGCATAAGCATTTTATGTTTAATTATGTCTACCTACTTAAAATTGATAAAAAGCTTGCAGATGGTTGGCATCACACAAGTTGAGGCGCAGAGTCGAGCAGTACCGCTACACAGAATTCAAAGTAAAAAATTAAAACAATCAAGTTTGGTGTGTTTCTAACCAAGTTTGGGATGATATCTCTATCTCCGTCGCGTTGTACTAGTATAGGGAAGCAGAAGACACAAAGCCTAAATTATGTCAAAGTTAAGCTTTTTGTCTTTGAGCCTTAGGTTCACCGTCGTGATCAGTTAGCACTGAAAGCTGGTGTCTTTACTTTTTATCCCAAACTCTAACCTTATGAAGAAAATAAAAAAGACTTATGTTCTCAAGTTGTACGTGGCAGGGAATACCGCCAATTCAGTCATGGCACTAAGAACACTAAAAAACATATTAGAACAAGAATTTAAAGGAGTTTATACTCTCAAAGTCATAGACGTACTCAAAAACCCACAGTTAGCAGAAGAAGATAAAATATTAGCCACACCAACATTATCTAAAATATTGCCTCCACCAGTTCGGAAAATTATTGGTGATTTATCAGACAGAGAAAGAGTATTGATTGGTTTAGACTTACTTTATGAAGAGTTAACAGAAGACGAACAATTCCAAGCAGAATAGACTATATAAACAGATAAAACTAAGTCTCAACATTTATTAATATAATAACTGGGTTGAATTCCCATTTGTTAAGTATAAAAAAAGATGAGAGAAAACGACCAACCAGAGAAAAACAATGCACCTCTATGTAGTGGTGTAGAAAAAATTCGTACGATGATAGAGGGGTTTGACGACATTAGTCATGGTGGATTACCGGTAGGTAGAACTACTCTGGTCAGCGGTACCTCTGGAACTGGCAAAACGTTATTTTCTCTCCAGTTTCTTTTCAACGGTATTAGCTATTTTGAAGAACCAGGGGTGTTTGTCACTTTTGAAGAATCGCCCCATGATATCATAAAAAACGCACATATTTTTGGTTGGGATTTGCAAGGCTTAATCAACGATGGGAAGTTATTTATCTTGGACGCTTCTCCTGATCCAGAAGGACAAGATATTGTTGGTAACTTTGACCTCTCAGCATTGATCGAACGCTTGCAATATGCCATCCGCAAATATAAAGCAAAAAGAGTAGCGATCGACTCCATCACAGCCGTATTTCAGCAATATGAAGCTATTGGAGTAGTACGGCGCGAAATTTTCCGTTTGGTAGCCCGACTCAAACAACTTAATGTCACCACTATCATTACCACAGAACGCACTGAGGAATATGGACCAGTTGCTTGTTTTGGGGTGGAAGAATTTGTCTCCGACAACGTAGTAATTGTCCGCAACGTCTTGGAAGGGGAACGTCGTCGTCGTACCGTCGAAATTTTGAAATTGCGTGGTACAACACACATGAAGGGCGAATATCCTTTCACAATTACGAATGAAGGAGTCAATATTTTTCCACTTGGGGCAATGCGTTTAACTCAAAGGTCTTCCAACGTACGGGTATCTTCTGGGGTTAAAACCTTAGATGATATGTGTGGCGGTGGTTTCTTTAAAGATTCAATTATCTTAGCAACAGGAGCAACAGGAACAGGTAAGACATTATTAGTCAGCAAATTTATTCAAAATGGCTGCCAAAATGGCGAACGGGCAATACTATTTGCTTACGAAGAATCGCGCGCTCAGCTCTCACGTAACGCCTCATCTTGGGGTATAGAGTTTGAGGATTTAGAACGTCAAGGATTGCTAAAAATCATTTGCACCTATCCTGAATCAACTGGGTTAGAAGATCACTTACAAATTATTAAGTCAGAAATTGCTGATTTTAAACCTGCTCGGATTGCCATTGATTCGCTCTCAGCGTTAGCGCGAGGTGTAAGTAATAATGCATTCCGACAATTTGTAATTGGTGTCACGGGTTACGCCAAGCAAGAAGAAATCACAGGCTTTTTTACTAATACAACTGATCAATTTATGGGTTCGCATTCGATTACCGACTCCCATATCTCCACAATTACTGACACGATTTTAATGTTGCAGTATGTAGAAATTCGTGGAGAAATGGCACGGGCAATCAATGTATTTAAAATGCGCGGCTCTTGGCACGATAAGGGTATTCGTGAATACAATATCACAGCAGATGGTCCGGAAATTAAAGATTCTTTCCGCAATTATGAAAGAATTGTCAGCGGAGCGCCGACTCGCGTTAGTATCGATGAAAAAGCTGAACTGTCTCGCATTGTCAAGAGTTTTCAAGACAAAGATAGCAGTGATGCTTCCAGTTAGCCTCGTGTTATATTCTGTGTGAAAAAACGGTATGAAGCCGCCTTATTTTTGTGTGAGGGGATGCGGTGAAAGGACAGATTATATTCTATAGTTTCTTACCCGGTGTAACAGCAGCAGTATTAACCACTCAACCAACTTGGGCGCAGCAAGTTGTTAATCCCAGTATTTCTACTCCTGTAGATGCTGGAGACTTGGTAGCAAAAAATACTAGTTCTGCAACTAATTTGCCAACCACCATCAAGCCAGCAGCACTAGGAGAACTGAAGACACCTAACATGCAACGGTTTGCAACTCAAGATATTGGCAAAATAGCTACTAAAACAGTTGCTGTACCAATAGGAGATATTTCTTTTCAGGATGTGCCAAGTGTTTTCAGCTTAGCAGCAAATCCGTACCAAACCCAGCCAATAGATAGCAATCAACTCGCTTCTGCGATCTTTGATAGCAACTTGCAGCCAGAAATTATGCAAGTTGCTCCCTTTGAGTATGGTAATCAGCATGGGTGGCAAATTCCTACGGAGACTCAAACTGGATCAGAGAAAAACTCTGTGCAGCAGCCTACATTATCGTCTCAAGTCAGGGAAAAGCTGCGTGAAGTCAGGATTAGCAGAAACTCAACTTCAGAAACAGTACCGCTAGAGGTAAGTGATGCGATCGCGACTCAGCAATCACCTAAATCTTCAGTCACACCAGTACCATTAAAGCAAAATCCTGATGTCCAAGCCTCAGCTTTTTTAAAAAATGTCGCTAGAGGTTCAGGTTCGGCGAAGCTATTGGAAATCGAGAATTGTTCACCAGATACGATGAGTTGTTCTCCACAAAATTACCCTCCGCAACTAGTATCGCAAGCAGTTTCTCCGACACCGACTCCTACAACACCAACCATCAACAACCAACAAAAACCAACAACTCCCCAAGTTCCCATTGTTTCACCTATTTCTAAACCAACAACACCTCCACCTGATTACCTCAACCCTGACAAAAGTAACCCCTTGCTCTTTCCTACTAGACCAGATGAAGTCAGACAAAGGGGAACCCAGCCAATTACCTTAGAACAAGCTGTAGAGCTAGCACAGCGCAATAATACACAACTACAAATAGCTTTATTGGAACTAGAACGAGCTAGAGCTAGCTTGCGAGAGGCTCAAGCAGCTTTATTTCCTACTGTTGACTTGAGTGCTGGAATTACCCGTCAGCAATCTGCTCAAAGTCAACTCTCTTCAGAAGTACGACAACGGCAAGAAGAGGGTTTACCACCAGAACTTCGTAGTCAATCCACTGGCGATGAACCGAGTACATCCTTCACTGGTCAGGCACAACTTATTTATAATATCTATACATCAGGCAGACGCTCAGCCAACATCGGAGCTGCTGAAGAGCAGTTACGCTTCCAGGAATTGGATGTTGCCCGACAATCTGAAGAAATTCGCCTCAATGTTGCCCAAAATTACTACAACCTGCAAGAAGCAGACGAAAATGTCCGTATTCGGCAATCTGCTGTGAGAAATGCTGAGGTAACTTTGCGCGATGCCCAAGCTCTAGAAAGGGCAGGTGTAGGTACTCAGTTTGACGTACTGCGAGCACAGGTAACTTTAGCAAATGCTCAACAACAACTGAGTCAGGCATTATCTCAACAAAGAATTGCTCGTAGTCAGTTAGCCATTACATTAAATATTCCAGACGCCCTGAGTGTCAATGCCGCAGACCCTGTCAGATTGGCGGGTCTTTGGAATTTGCCACTAGAAGATACTATTGTACTAGCTTATCAAAACCGCCCGGAACTGCAACAACAGTTAGCACAACGTAATATAAGTGAACAGCAACGGCGTTTAGCACTGGCAGATTTGGGTCCACAAATCAGCTTAGTTGCTAGTTATAACCTATTAGATCAGTTTGATGATAGTATCAGCGTTACCGATGGTTATTCGTTAGGAGTGCAAGCCACCCTCAATTTGTTTGATGGGGGAGCGGCCAGAGCCAGAGCTGATCAGCAAAGAGCTAATATTAGGATTGCTGAAACTCAGTTTAACGATACACGCAATCAAATTCGCTTCCAAGTAGAGCAAGCCTATTCGGAATTAAGAGCCAATTTAGACCGAGTGAACACCGCCAATATTGCTTTAGAACAAGCCAGAGAATCTTTGCGTTTGGCGCGTTTGCGATTCCAAGCAGGTGTGGGAACTCAAACAGATGTAATTGCAGCTGAGGATGACCTGACAGAAGCAGAAGGCAATGTGGTCAGCGCTATTTTGTCTTATAATCGCGCTTTGGCTAGTTTGCAAAGATCTGTAACTGCTAGAGGATTAGGTAGGGTTGGTCAGTAGGCAAGGTTGGTTGTTGGTGAGACCAGCCCCCCAAAAAGGCGGTCTCCGTCACGTAGACACGAAGTGGCTTAAGGTAAGGGTAGGGGGACTGGCGAACCCGTAGACACGAAGTGGCTTCCCGTCAGGGTAGGGTTGTTTGTTGTTAGGGTGTTGTAACAATCAACTACCAACCACTAACAATCAACCACTAACCATTCAGAACCTTCTGTAAAGTCAGTAATAATTCTTTGACAGTATAAGGTTTTGACAAAAATCCACTGATATTGGTTGTTGATGCTTCCGCTAACTTGCTGCTGGAGGCTAGTCCGCTGGTGGCAACAATTTTGACTGTCGGATTGATTTTTTGCAAAGTACGAATAGCTGTTAAACCGTCTAGAGACGGTAGCATGATATCCATGAGGACAGCACTAATTTTGTTCCGATTCTGGGCATATAATGCGATCGCTTCAATCCCATCACTAGCCACTAGGGTTTTGTAGTTATGAGTTTCTAGTGATGCTCTAGTAATCTCTTGAATAGCAGGTTCATCATCTACCACCAAAATCAATTCTCCTTTACCTGCTAGCGGTTCTAACTGTGGTGTTAACTCTATTTGTATTCCCTGTGCTGCTGGCAAGTAAACCTTAAATTGAGTACCACGCCCTACTTCACTATAGACATTGACAAAGCCACCGTGGCTTTTGATAATACCAATCACTGTGGAAAGTCCTAAACCCGTTCCTTTGCCTAATTCTTTGGTAGTGAAAAATGGTTCAAAAATTCTCTCGACGATTTCTCTGGGAATACCAACACCAGCGTCTGCTACAGTAATCACAGTGTAAGGGCCGACTTTGGCTTCCAAGTTCATACGAGCATAGTTTTCATCAATCAAGAGATTGTCTGCTGAAATCGTCAAACTCCCACCATCTGGCATAGCATCACGAGCGTTGACACACAGATTCATCAGCACTTGATGTAGTTGTGTGCTGTCTCCATAAACTGTCCACAAATCTGGCGCTACATCTATACACACTTCAATGGATCTGGGGAAAGTTTGTTTGACAATCTTGACAACTTCTCGGATTAAGTGCTTGACTTGCAAAGTCATACGCTTGCCTTCCACACCTCGGGCAAAAGACAAAACTTGCTTGACTAAATCAGCACCACGTCTAGCACTATCTTCGAGTATTTCTAGCAGATGTTCATGTCCAGAATAAATCTCAGGGAATTTCAGTGGTAATAGTTGAGATACAGCCAGAATCGGTGTGAGAATATTGTTGAGGTCGTGGGCAATGCCACTGGCTAAAGTACCGATACTTTCTAGACGTTGGGCGCGAAATAATTGCGTTTCTAGCTGCTTTTTCTCAGTAATGTCTGTATCAACAGTGAGAATAGATTTTGGTGTACCGTCTTCTTGACAAACTAAACTCCAGCGACTAGAAACTAAAACTTTCTTACCACTTTTAGTAATTCTAGGTAGTTCCCCCTGCCACTTACCTTGATTAATCACTGCTAAAAGTGCTATTTCCAGTTCCTCTGGGGGTTCATCATCATATAAAAGTTCCACAACTTTTTTGCCGTAAGCTTCCTGTGCTTGCCACCCGTAGAGATTTTCCGCGCCTTTGTTCCACAAAATAACCCGATTATCTAAATCTCGGACAAAAATTGCATCTGTAGTGATATCTAGTAGTGCAGCTTGTTCGCGGATTTTTTCTTCAGCAAGTTTGCGATCGCTTATGTCAATACTGGCACAAGTCACCCCTACTACTTCTTGCGCTTCATTTCGCAACGGTTCTACTGTCAAATCAAAATATCGTATTCCCTGTGCAGTAGTTATTGATACTTCTTTTCTTATTCCTATTCCCGTTGCCAGGACACGTTGTTTAATATTAAAAAGCAGTTGGGCATCAGCAGCAGCAGTTAGGTCTAAATCTCGTTTGCCTAAAATTTCTTCGTTAATAAAACCCGGTGAAGTATTGTAAACCCAGGTATAACGTAACTCTTTATCTTGGTTGAAAACAACAATGGGGGAGTTTTTGAGTGCGACTCGAAATCTTTCCTCACTTTGACGCAATGCTTCTTCAATTCTTTGTCTTTCAATGGCGTAGCGCATACAACGCACTAATAAATCACCACTTACCTGTCCTTTAACCAGATAATCCTGCGCCCCCTCCTGCATAGCTCGCAGAGCCAAACTCTCATCATCTAAACCAGTCAGCACAATGATCGGAATAGCTGGTGCTTGGTGGTGTAAAGTAATAAAAGTTTCCAAACCTTGACTATCTGGCAAAGAAAGATCGAGTAAAATGACATCAAAGCTTTCTTGATTGAGCAACTTCAGCGTCCTGTCTAATCGCTCAACAGGCATCAATTCAAACTGTGCAGTAGTGACATCCCACAAGAATTCTTGCAACAGACGGACATCACCGGGATTGTCTTCTACCAACAAAACTTTGATCATTTGTCATTAGTCAATTGTTGTTTGTTGATTGTTGTTTGTTGGTTGTTGTTTGTTGGTGGTTAGTGGTTCTACCAGACGTGCCATGGCACGTCTGGTACATTAGTTAGTGGTTAGTAGTTAGTGGTTGGTTGTTAGTTGTTTAATACTTACTCCTCACACCTCTCACACTCCTCACACCCATCACGCCATCACCCCATCTCCCCACCACCCCATCTCCCCATCACCCCATTGCCCCATCACCCCATCTCCCCACCTCCCCATCACCCCACCTCCCCACCTCTCCCTACTCCGGCGGCAGCTTGACAATGGTAAACCAGAAGTTCTCTATAGATTGTACAATTTTGACAAATTGGTCAAAGTCAACTGGCTTGGTAATATAGCAGTTAGCGGAGAGATTATAGACCTTGAGAACATCTTCTTCTGCTTGAGAAGTTGTCAGCACGACTACGGGAATTCGCTTTAGTTTTTCATCTGCTTTGATTTCTGCTAGTACTTCTCTGCCATCTTTTTTCGGTAAATTTAAATCTAGCAAAACAATGTCTGGGTAGGGAACATTGGCATATTTACCTTCTCTACGTAGAAACGCGATCGCTTCTACGCCATCTTCAACTATATTTAAGTTTACAGAGATTTTGCTGTCTTCTAAGGCAATTTTGGTCAACTCTACATCACCGGGATTGTCTTCTATCAACAAAATCTCAATAGGCATAACATCTATTAAAGTATTTACATTCACGATGCCCTACCTATCCTATCTGGAAATGTAAAGTAGAAGGTGCTGCCTTGACCTAACTGCGATTCAACCCAGATACGTCCACCGTGGCGTTCCACAATTTTTTTACAAATTGCCAAGCCGATACCTGTACCGGGATACTTGCCACGGGTGTGCAAACGTTGAAAGATGATAAAAATGCGATCGCAATACTGCTCTTCGATACCAATTCCATTATCACGCACCCAGAAGAGCCATTCATTTTTTGATGGGGTGATGGGGTTTCTATTATGGGGTGATGGGGGGCTAGGGGTCCCCACTTTGTGGGGTTGGGGGGCAATGGGGTGATGGGGAGAACCTAATTCTATATTCTCCCCACCTCCGGTTCTCCCCACCTCCCCATCTGTCCTTGCTACGCCAATATGAATCTGTGGCGGCTGTTCGCTGCGGAATTTGATGGCATTACTAATCAGGTTCTGGAATACTTGTACCAGTTGGGTACTGTCGGCGATGAGTTGGGGTAGAGGTTCGTCGTGGGTGATGACTGCATGGGTTTCGGTAATGGCGACTTTGAGATTGGCAAGCGCTTGTCGCAAAACAGTATGACAATCAACTACGCCAAAAGGCTGTCCACGGGTGCTGACACGGGAGAAGCTCAACAAATCATTAATTAAGGTTTGCATCCGCCTCGCACCGTCTACAGCATAGGTAATAAATTCATCAGCTTTGCTGTCAAGTTTGCTTTTATACTTTTTCTCTAAAAGTTGCAAATAACTTGTTACCATTCGCAATGGTTCTTGTAAATCATGGGAAGCAACGTAGGCAAACTGTTCTAATTCCGCATTGGAACGAGCCAATTCTTCACGTCGGTGTCTTTCTTGTTCCAATAATTGCGCTTTGGCTAAGGCAATGCCAATCTGAGTTGCCAGCTGTTGTAATAGTTCGATTTCCCAACTACTCCAATTTTTAGGACGGATACATTGCTGAGCAATTAGTAAACCCCAAAGTGTATCTCTGACTATAATTGGTACAAGTATGTGACCTTTCACACCAATGTTTTCCAGAAATTCACGGTGGCAAGGATGGATATTTTCTGTTTTGACATCAGGGATGATATTAACCCTGCCTTGGCAATAAGCTTCTTGGTAATTTTCTTGAAAACACGGATCAAAGAATTTCCTGCCTAAAATCGAGCTACAACCATTGATGAGTGCTTCTTGCACTACTGTTCCGGAACCATCACTCCACAGTCGAAAGATAATGACTCGATCAGTGTGTAATAGTTTTTGGATTTCTGTAACAGTGGTTTGCAGAATTTCTTCTGTTTGTAGAGGTTGGCGAATTTTCAGGGCAATTTCAGCTAAAAGTTGCGATCGCTGATTTTGCTGTTTTAATTCTTCTTCTGTGCGTTTTCGTTTCGAGATATCACTGAGTACTCCTACCATCCGCAGCGAACGACCATTGTGATCTCGAATGACTTTACCTCTGATTAAAAACCAGTTGTAGCTACCATCCACGCGACGCAATCGCAATTCTATTTGGTAAGGCTGGTTGAGTTCTAAATGTTGGTAGAGTAACTCAGCAAATTGCTCTCGATCTTCGGGGTGTACTAATTGATAAAGCGATTCATAGAAGTGTCTTTTGCCTGTATTGGGTAAACCCAAGAACTCATAAAATCGCTTTGACCAAAAGCAGGTGTTCTGGATAATATCCCAATCCCAAATAGCATCATTAGTCGCATCGATCACCAACTGTAATCGTTCTTCACTTTGGCGCAAGGCTTCTTCTGCTTGCTTGCGTTCGGTGATGTCCAAGGTGACACCAATCATCCGCATCGGTGTACCATCAGTTTCATAGATGCCACGCCCCCGCGCTAATATCCAATGGACACTGCGATCTGGCCAAATACATCGGTACTCTGCTTCATAATCAATTTGTTGTTCTAGAGCTTGCTTGACAGAATCCCTTACATAATTGCGATCGTCTGGGTGGATACAGTCAAACAGCATTTGATAGGAAAAATCTATTTTGGGAGGTAAACCAAAGTTGGCTTTGCACTGATTCGATGCAAACAGTTCCCCGGTTTTTAAATCTACCTGCCAAGAACCTAGTTTACCAGCTTGTAATGCCAGCTTGAGGCGTTGTTCATTTTCCCGTAGTGCTGCTTCTACATGTTGGCAATCCCTTATTATTGTGTTGGTGGATTGCTTGTGCAGTAAAAGCATTGCTTGCTGAGCTAAAATTTGCAAAGCCTTTACCTGTTCGGTGTTAAGTCGTCGGGGTTGACGATCCATCACGCACAGGGTGGCGATCGCATATCCCTCGGGTGTCACCAGAGGTACACCAGCGTAAAATCTCACGTAGTAAGGCGTTGCTGTAATTGGGTTTTCTGCCCATACTTGATTTGCCAAGCTATCAGAAACAATGAAAACATCTCTTTGCTGAATACAGACAGGACACATCCCGACATCGTATGGTAGTTCAGTGACGTCCCAACCAACTTTTGCTTTGAGCCACTGCCGATTTTCATCAACAAAATTGATACAGGCGATCGGCGTACCACAGATCAGGACTGCTAACTGCACAAGATGATCAAAAGCAGTTTCGCTGACAGTATCAAGTATTTGGTAGTGATGCAGGGCTGCTAATCTTGCCCTTTGCTGAATATTTGGTAGAGCTTTCATGAATATGGGTGAAGCAAATTAATCTTCCAGCTTCAGAATCGTAAAACCCAAAATTAGTAAATATCTTGACTGCTTAATATTTACAAATTAAATGCACTATAAATTTATTATTTTTTAAATTAGTAAATTATTTGTGTAAAACTCATTTTTCACAGGAGTTTTTTAAGATTTTTGTAAAAAAGCTCAATATATTATTGAGTGATCGTGCTTTCTACAACACAATAATTTTTTTCCGCCACAAGTTATTCAGTTCCTCGGCCCTTTAGGGATACAGTCGGGGTTCATACAGTTTCAGTATAAGTTTGATAAATTTGGCGACCAAGGAGACAAGGGGGACAGGGGAGACGAGGGGAAGATTTGTTTCAAGAATTTGTGAAAAAGTATCAGAATTAAAAAATGTTTGTAGTTGCGTCCCTGACACAACTACAAACTATGTGTAGCTTTGATTAAGAGAGTTGGTAGCAAATTGTTACAGAAGTTAAGTTTGGTAGCTTCCCCTTTGTCTTCTTAATGGGTGTAGGCAGAATCAACTTATGCACTTTTGCGATAAAAACAGAAAAGAATATATAAAAAGCGATCGCACTTTATGAACAATAAAACTCTTGGACTAGACAAATCTCTTTATGACTACTTACTTTCAGTATCTTTGCGAGAGCCGGAAATTTTAACTCAGCTGCGTCAGGAAACGACACAGCACTCTATGGCCACAATGCAAATCGCACCCGATCAAGGACAGTTTTTAGCATTGCTAGTTAAATTAATTGCAGCAAAAAAGACTTTAGATATAGGTGTATTTACGGGTTATAGTTCTTTAGTAGTTGCATTGGCTTTACCAGCCGACGGTAAAGTAGTAGCCTGTGATGTAGATGAAGAATATACAGCGATCGCTCGTCGTTACTGGCAAAAAGCGGGTGTAGCAGATAAAATCAATTTGCACCTTGCCCCAGCTTTGGAAACTTTAGAAAAACTCCTCGCAGCAGGAGAAGCAGAAACCTTTGATTTTGCTTTTATTGATGCCGACAAAAGCAACTATGACAACTACTACGAACTAGCTTTGCAACTCGTGCGTCGAGGCGGACTGATTGCGATCGATAATGTACTATGGTCAGGTCGAGTAGCAGATCCTCAACAACAGGATAATCGAACTAATAAAATTCGGGCATTTAATCAGAAACTGCATCAAGATCAAAGAGTGACACTGAGCATGTTAGCGATCGCTGATGGTTTGACTTTAGCCATGAAAAATTAGAATTTTTGCGTCAACCTGTAGGTGTTTTGCACAAAGGGTAAAATTTATAGGCTGAAAGTCTTACCAATTCTGGTTGTGAACTCTCTTTTATCCAAACAGAGGTTGACGCAAAGCCTTTAACACATACCACTCAAGGCCTAGCTAGATACAATATCCTAAATCAAAACATTACAACACAACCTTTTGATTTGCGGAATCGGATAGCGATCGCTTGTATCCTGTCACATCTGGAAGATTAAGATTATCCTATGATTCACCACATTTCAATTTCCGCCATAAATCCCCAACGTGTTGCACAAGCTTTAGCAAAAGTAATGAAAGGACAAATCGCACCCTTTGCTCCTCACCCAGGTAGCTACTTTGTCTTTCCTGGCGATGAACACGGTACAGCAATTGAAGTTTATCCTTTGGGGTCTGAAATCGTACCTGGTGCAGCAGCAAATGAACAGTGTATGTTTGTCCATAATGCCAATGCTTCTATGTTCACAGCTACCCATGCAGCAATTTCTGTACCTATCAGCCAAGCAGAAATTGAACAAGTTGGTATGAATGAAGGTTGGCGCGTGGTGCGCTGTAGTCGCGAGTCTTTCTTTGATGTGATTGAGTTTTGGGTAGAAAACAGATTAATGATAGAACTGTTAACTCCAGAAATGGCTTCTCAATACTTAGCATTTACAAAGACAGAGAAATTGCAAGAATTTTTCGCCACCGCAGCTAATTAATGAAGCAGGAAAAATAAACTAAGCATAAGCGATTTTCAAGTTCTTTGTGAAAACTACACTCCTCAGCTAATACCGATTCAAAAAATGTTTGCGACACATTCAGAATATGAGACGCGATTTATCGCGTCTGTACAAAATTCATCTGTCGCATTCTTTTTTCAAATTGGTATAACTTATATCCCCCTTGACATCTGTCGTTTTTTCTCCTCCAGACGTTCTCTCTTTTCTGGAGTGAGACTATCAAAACAGTAGGGACAACTAATTCCTTCTTCATATTTGGGAGAATTTTTGTCAGCTTCCGAAATAGGATGTCCACAACCGACACACATCTCATAAGAACCGGGTTCCAAACCATGACTCACAGCTACCCGTTCATCGAAGACAAAACATTCTCCTTCCCAAAGACTTTCCTCTGGTGGAACTTCCTCTAAATACTTGAGAATCCCGCCTTTGAGGTGATAAACCTCTTGAAAACCTTGTGCCAACATAAAAGAAGAAGCTTTTTCACAGCGAATACCACCAGTACAAAATAGTGCTACCTTCTTGTGCTGACTAGGATCAAGGTGATTACTTACATATTCTGGAAATTGCCGAAATGATTCTGTAGCGGGATTTTGCGCTCTTTTAAAAGTACCAATACTAAATTCATAATCATTGCGAGTGTCAATTACCACTACTTCTGGATCGGAAATAACTGCATTCCAATCTTTGGGACTAACATAAGTTCCCACTTTTTCATTAGGGTCAATATCAGCCATTCCCATAGTGACAATTTCTTTTTTCAGGCGTACCTTCATACGCTGAAACGGTGGTTCCTCAGCAGTAGACTCTTTATGTTCCAAATCAGCCAAGCGGGAGTCAGAACGCAAAAAAGACAGTAGGGAATCAATAGCCTCACGGGAACCTGCAACAGTAGCATTTATACCTTCTTCGGCCAGTAAAATAGTTCCCTTGATGCCTTGTGCTTGGCAGTAAGACAGCAAAGGTTGTTGTATCTCAACGTAATCTGGCAGTTTAACAAACTTATAAAATGTAGCAACAACTAATGTCATTTCCGCTTGAACACTTATACTATCCGTTGGGGTGGGTAATTGGTAATGGGTAATGGGTAATTGGTAATTAAGATACTGATGATTTTCCCATGCTTAATGCCTAAGCTTTATATCGTAAGCAATTAGCCGGACTTAATATAATTTCATATTCGCTTGAACATAAACGCATAACGGATAATCTATCTGTAACCATCGGTGTTTATCGGTGTGTATCGGTGTTCGTTTCTAAAACATAACTATTGGTCAACCCATTAATCCACATCAAGGGTAATTCACTTTAAATACTACTGAAAAATTATTTGCTGGCATCTGATAAACATTGACTAAACTCAGATTGTGTGTACTAGCTGCTGTTACCACATCTTCGAGATTACGTACCCCCCATTCTGAATTTTGGGCGCGTAGATACTCATCAAAAGCAGCGTTACTTGGTGCAGTATGTTTGCCGTCCCGTTTGAGTGGCCCATACAAGTAGAGGATACCACCAGACGAAAGAATGCGACCTGCACCTGCCATTAGTCCCAAACAAGCATCCCAAGGTGAAATGTGGAGCATGTTGATATTGACTATGGCTGTAATTGGTGACGGATGAAATGGTATTTCTTTCTCCACTATCCAGACTGGCTCACGTACATCAATCTCTAAAGGTGGGTGAAGAGTTTCACACGGTACATGTTTTCTCCAAGCAGCGATGCTAGCACGATGTAGGGGATTAGGGTCAGAAGGTATCCATTGACGAGGAAACAGACGAGGAGCAAAATAAACTGCATGTTCTCCAGTACCGCTAGCCACTTCTAATACACTACCAGTAGTGGGCAACACTTGCATGAGTACTTCTAGAATTGGTTCACGATTGCGCTGGGTGGCTGGAGTGTGTTGGCGCGCATCTTGTGGTGTGTGCATCAGGCGGTAATTTTCAGGTTTTCTATTCTATTTTGTAGATTGGCAGTTGGACTGTAAATGTTGCTCCTTTGCCGATTCCCTCACTAGCAGCATAAACATGACCGTGGTGCATTTCAACTAAATGCCGAACAATCGCAAGTCCTAGTCCCAATCCTCCATATTTTCTGGTTGTAGTGCCGTCTGCTTGACGGAAGCGATCGAACACATGGGGTAAAAAGTCGGAACTAATGCCTTGTCCGGTATCGGTGACAGTAATTTGAGCAAAAGACTCTATTTGTTGAAGCAAAATCTGCACTCGACCAGCAGGAGGAGTAAATTTGATGGCATTAGAGAGGAGATTGCATATAATCTGCTGCAACCGTTCCGCATCGCCCATAACCGGACTGATGAAGGGACTAAGCATAGATTCTATTTGGATTGATTTAGCCTGAGCTTGTGGCTGTATATCTTCTATTGCAGCATGAACAATTGGAACTAAGTACAGAGGCTGTAACTCCAAACGGAGTTTATTCTGAATGATCATGGAAACATCAAGGATATCTTCAATCAATTTTTTTTGGTGTCTGGCATTACGCTCAATTGTTTCCAAAGCTTTAGTAGCGATCGCTTCATTTAATTGCCGATTTCTAAGTATGTGCGCCCAACCCAACATAGAGTTAAGTGGAGTACGAAGTTCATGGGAAACAACTGCTAAAAATTCATCCTTGAGGCGGTTTGCTTTTTCAGCCTCTTCTCTAGCTGCTTGCTCTTGGGCTATTAGTTGTTTTCGTTCTTCTTCGACTTGTCGGCGTTCGGTTGTGTCCCGCCAAGTCACAACTACCCCATCCCCAAACTTCACAGCACGAATATCATAGGCTCTTGTTGGTGGTTGATGGTTGGTGGTTGGTTGTTGATTGTTGGTTATTAACCATTCCCCATGTCCCCCTTGTCTTTCCCTCTCCCCGTCTGCCAACAACAACTCCTTTACCAGTGGTTGACCTGTTTCTACAACCCGACAGTATTCTGTAAACAGACCACTTGTTTGATGTACGGGCATGAGTTTACACAACCACTTACCTAATTGCTCTTCCTGTGTTAAACCATGATTTTCACAAGCAGCTGCATTCACATAGTCAATGCGAAAGTCTATGATTTTACCTGAGGTATCGCGGATGGCAGAGTAAATAGCAAAGCAGTCTAAGATGGTTTCTACAGAGGTGCGGAATAGTTCTTCACTTTTGCGTAATTCTGTCTCTGCTTGCCTGAGCAATTTTCGTTCTTCCGCTTCTCGCAAGGCTCGTTCCACTGCTGGAACTAGTCGCTCTAGGCGTTGTTTAAGTACATAATCTGTAGCACCACTTTTGAGAGTTTCAATAGCTCGCTCCTCACCAAGTATCCCAGATATGATGATAAATGGTACTTCTGGACAGATAGCACGAGCAAGTTCTAAAGCAGAAAACCCATCAAAAGAGGGAAGAGCGTAATCTGCCAAAATTACATCCAAGGTTTCGGTTTTCAAAGCTTTTATAAAATCTGTACGAGTTTCTACCCGTACCAACTCGCAATCATTTATACTCTTTTTTAAAGACGTACCGATAAGCTCGGCATCTGCCCAAGAATCTTCCAGCAGCAGAATACGCATCATGATATGATTTTTTAAAATAGTGTCGCCACGCCACAAATTTCCTATTTTAATAGGAACCTAGCAGCATTATTTTCAAGAAATTTAGTAAGTTCACACATCTAGCTGTCGATGTAGATTAGAAATCTGTTAATAGTTAGTGGTTAGTGGTTAGTTGTTAGTTGTTAATTGTTAGTTGTTAGTGGTTAATGGTTATTAGTTATCTCTTACTCCTCACACTCCCCATCACCCCATCACCCACTGTAATTAAATATTTTCTTTTGGTAAGCTAAAGTAAAATTTTGCTCCTTGATTTATATCTCCCTCTGCCCAGACTCTGCCACGATGTCTGAGAATGATTCGTTGGACATTAGCAAGTCCTATGCCTGTTCCTTGAAACTGTGTTTGGTTATGAAGGCGTTGAAATATACCAAATAAGCGATTGACATATTGCATGTCAAATCCCACACCATTATCTTGAATAAAAAAAATAGTTTCATGCTCATCCTCAATGCTGCCAATAGTAATGATTGGTTGCTGGCACAGTTGAGTGAACTTTACAGCATTTTCAATCAAATTTTGCCAAACAAGGCGCAATAAAGAGCGATCGCCCCACACATGAGGTAGTTGCTGGACATACCAAATGATATTCCTATCGGGGAAAACCATTTCTATCTGTTGCTTTGACTCCCAAACTAGACGGTTCATATCGACGATAGAGTAGTGCATTTCTGCGCGTCCGGTGCGGGAGTAAGTCAGCAAATCATCTACTAGCTTACCTGCCCGGTTAGTTAGTTCTAAAATTGCTTGCAGGTAACGTAGACTTATTTCATCACGGGTCGTGTTTTCTAAGTGTTCTTTTAATAAATTAACAAATCCATCGATTTGGCGAATTGGCGAGCGCAGATCATGAGAAACTGAGTAAGCAAAAGCCTCGAGTTCACAGTTGATAGCTTCTAATTGGGCTGTACGCTCTTGGACTCGAAGTTCTAATGTTTGGTTCAACTGACGAATCTCTGCTTCTGATTGCTTGCGCTCTGTGATATCTTCCATCAAGCCATCTATAAATGTTTCACCATCTAGCTGATTTTGGGTTTCACTGAACAATACCCAGATGTTTTTCCCATCGAGGCGTTGGAATTGTATTTCCCGTTCCCACTCTTGACCAGCAGGACGTTCGTTGGTCATAAAGGAGTAGAGTTGTTCACTAATAAATGATTGAACTTCCTCCAAAGATGGCAAACCCAAAATATTTAGAAATGCCGTATTTACATCTAAAATTTTTGCCTCAGGTGTAGCACGAAATACACCTATTCTCAGTTGATTCAATAATGACTGTAACCGTAGTTCTAACTGGGCTGCTTTACGGTTAGTTTGGTGTTGTTGCCACACCGAGCGTACAGCCTGGCTCAGGCGAAGAAAATGTTTTGTGGATTTTATTACATAGTCATCTAGTCCTGCTTTCATTGCCTCAACCGCAATTTCCTGGGAACCAGTGTTGGTAAACATAATCACAGGACAATTGTGATCGCGAGCTTTGACAGCACGCAAAATCTCAATACCTGTTGTCCAGTTGAGTTGATAATCAGTAATGACCAAATCGAAATCATTTGCTGCTAATGCCTGTTTCAATGCATTGGCATCAATAATTTCTATTACTTGAGCTTGAGCAAACTCTCGACTTAATTCTCTCATCACCAACAAGCGATCGTCTGGGTTATCATCTACCAGCAAAATGCGTTGAATTGAATGATCCTGAGTACTCATCGCTGGTTGTTACCCATTGACTGGAAATGGGGAGATGGGGAACTCACCGGACCCCACGACCGACAGGGAGGAGCCAGTGCGGTGGACGGGTTTCCCGGCATAAAGCACCTGGCGTTGGGGATTAGGGGCAGTGGGGTGATAGGGAGATAGGGAGATGGGGAGATGGGAAATATAAAGAATATTCCTTCTGCCCTCTGCCTTCTGCCCTCTGCCTTCTGCGGGGCCCCCACAAATTCGCGATTCGGAGAGCGAATTTGTGGGGAACCCCTTCTGCCCTCTGCCTTCTGCCTTCTGCCTTCTGCCTTCTGCCCTCTGCCTTCTGCCCTCTAGGATTAACTAAAATAAACAGAAGGATACTGATTAAATTGTAGCCAGTAGGAGTCGAGTGCCTGCATCATCTCCAGCAAAGCATTAAATGCAACAGGTTTAATTAGATAGGAGTTTACCCCCATATCATAAGCACGGTCAATATCAATATTTTCTCGTGAAGATGTGAGAACTACCACCGGAATTCGTTTGAGTAACGGTTGCTGCTTGAGCCATTCTAGAACTTCCAGACCAGAACGACCCGGTAGTTTTAAATCTAGCAATATTAACGCTGGCAATGGATAATTTTCTCTTTCTATGTAACAACCTTGACCCTCAAGGTACATAACCGCCTCATCTCCATCTTTGACAACATGGATGGAGTGCTTCAAATTTGCCCGACGAAATGCCCTCTCTATTAAGAAAATATCGTTGGGATCGTCCTCTACCAGCAAGATACTACATTCACCATGACTCATCATTACAAGCTGGCTCCTTGAGATTTTTTATTTCTGGAGGCCAGTAGAGAAATAAATAGTATAAGATTTGGTTGTGCTAAACAGAGTTTTCATATCGGTGTTTAGTAGTCAAATGTATTTACTATTTCAGAGGACAGTCATAGAAAGACTCTTATAGCATGACATAAATCTCAGGAGCGCTCTGTACGCTTGCGTACATAAGACCCAGATTTTTCCCAAAAAAGACTTATTGATATTGTTCAAAAAATTGGGATAACTTACTTTTGCTCTTCGTTGAGCAAGCGATCGAATTCTTTTCTAATAAAACCGTAACACTCACAAGCTGTTGCCTCTAAAGCCAAGCGATTGAGAATCGTAATCCGACCTCGACTGTAGCGGATAATACCTGCTTGTTGCAATAAGCCAGCTGCCACAGTCACACCAGAGCGTCGTGTACCTAATAACTCAGCAATAAACTCTTGAGTAATTTGTATAGTATCAGAAGCCGTATGGTCTTGGGCAGTGAGCAGCCAACGGGCAAGCCGTGCTTCTAAGGAATGATGACGATTGCAGGCAGCTGTTTGACTAATTTGGGTAAGTAAAGCCTGCGTATAAAGTAGTAATTGCCTTTGCAGCACTCCACCACGATAAAATTCCCGTTTGAGGAGCTTGGCATCTATCTTCATGGCAGTACCAGCAACCTGCACGATTGTGCGAGTTGTTGTGAGATCGCCTCCTAAAAATGCAGGATAGCCTACAACTCCATTGCTACCCACCATACCAACTTCTGTTGTCGAACCATCCTCAAGGACAGCTATCAAAGACACCATTGCTCGATTAGGGAAATAGACATGCTTAATATTTTCCCCTGCTTCATAAAGAACTTGACCAAGGGAAAGTGACACCTCTTCTAGATGGGGAGCAAGGCGTTGGAACTCCGACTCTGGTAAAGCCAGCAGTAGCTGATTAACTAGCACGGCATCGCTTCCATCAATTCTAAATCAAGCATCTTAAATTGACATGGCTGAAGTAACCCTGTCTGTACGGTTCCGTACATAAGCGGCATTCAATCAGTGATAGATGATCACTGGTAACTGTTAACTGATAACTGATAACTGTTAAAGATTGAGCAGCCGAGCAAACTCGTCTGTTACTATGCCATAACACTCGCAAGCAGTTGCCTCTAGTGCGGCCCGGTTTAGAATTATGATTTTTCCACGACTGTAGCGAATCATGCCTTCTTCTTGCAAATTACCTGCTGCAACTGTAACTGTGGCACGACGGGTTCCCAACAGATCAGCAATATACTGCTGAGTTAAAAATATCTCATTTCGACCAAGACAGTCCTGAACGCAAAGCAACCAACGGGCAAGTTGTTGTTCAGTGGAATGGTGAAATTTGCAAACTGCATTCTGACCAATCTGGGTTAAGAGTGCTTGGGTATACAGTAGCAGTTTTTTTTGCAACACTCCCCTCCGCTCAAATTCACGCTGTAGGACTTCAGCATCCATTTTGAAAGCGCCTTCTGCTATTTGTACCAGCGCTCGGCTATTAGTAAATTTCCCGCCTAAAAATGCCGGAATGCCAATCATGCCCTCATTGCCCACCATTGCAAATTCGGTGGTTGAGTTATCCTTGAGAACAGAAACTAAAGATATCATTGAGCGGGTGGGAAAGTAGACTTGTCGAATCACTTCCCCACGATCATAGAGAATTTGCCCTTGAGAGAGCCTTATATATTCTAGATGGGGAGCCAGGTGCTGATACTCCTCATCCGGTAAAGATGCCAAGAGTTGATTAATCGACCTGGGATCGCTATCGGATGGAGACATGCTGTAGTCTGTTGGCAGAACAGTCAGGACGGCACGTAGCTGCTAGAGAATGGAAAGCATACTCTGAGAGCTAGTGACGACGTGAGAAGTTGTCATAGGTTAATAAAAATTTGCAAACTACTTCTTCTTCCTAGTGGAAGATTAGTACGTTAGCGTACAGATTATAACTTTACAGTTATCAGTTATCAGTTATCAGTTTTTCTGACTAATAACTGTTAACTACTCACTGTTTGAATCGCCTTGGGGTAACTCAATCCAAAATCGACTACCCTGTCCTAATTGCGATTCAACTCCTACCCTACCTCCCATACGCTCAATACCCCGCTTGATAATCGCTAAACCGATACCAGTTCCGGGATAAGATTCTATGCCATGCAAGCGCTCAAAGGTTCTGAATATTCGTTCTTGATGTTGGCTAGCAATGCCAATTCCATTGTCTTCTACCCAAAGACGCACCCATTTTTTGGAGGTGGAGGTTTGTGAAGAGGTGGGGAGGTGGGGAGGTGGGGAGGTGGGGG
>NZ_AJLK01000157.1 GCF_000317205.1 Fischerella muscicola PCC 7414
GGGGTGTGAGGGGTGTGAGGGGTGTGAGGGGTGTGAGAGGTGTGAGAAGATAAAAAAGTATTTTCTTCTCCTACTCCCCCTACTCCCCCTACTCTCTCCTCTGCCCATATCCGCACTTGGGGTTGAATATCATCAGTCACAAACTTAATGGCATTACTAATCAAATTAATCAATACCTGTACTAAGATAGTGCGATGTGCTTTCACAATCGGTAAAGGTGACTCGATGGTGATGTGTGCTTGGGCAACTTGTATCTCTGGCTGTAATTCCTTGAGTACCTCAGCGATCGCGCTGTCCAAACTCAGCCGTTGTAACCAAATTTCGCTGCGTCCCAGACGACTATAAGCAAGTAAATCCAGAATCAAGGTGTCCATGCGTGCAGCTGCGGTGACAATACGCTGCGTGTATTGTTGTCCTGTTTCGTCTAGATAAAAACTGTAGTCTTCTTGTAAAGCTTGAGCGAGTCCTTGCATGGCACGGAGTGGAGCGCGTAAATCATGAGATACTGTGTAGGTAAAGGCTTCCAATTCCCGATTGACTTCTTGCAGTTGTATGGTGCGTTCTTTAACTTTCTGCTCTAAGTTTTCGTTGAGTTGCTTAATTTCTAATTCAGATCGCCTGCGATCGCTAATATCTATAACTAACCCACAATAGCCCCTCACCGAACCATCTTCGGCAATGTCGGGAACAAGAATTGCGTTGATATAGCGTGTACCTCCTTCGCGGTAGGGAAGTTCTGCTTCATATTCAACTAAATTACCTGCTAGGGCGCGTTCTACTTTGTCTTTGATGATTTGATAGGCTGCTTCTCCCACAACTTCTACTAAGTGCTTACCGTAGATTTCCTCTGGAGAGAAGCCAAACCAAGTGTTGTAGGTTTTATTAATAAACTGGTAGCGTTGCTGGCTATCAATATAAGAAATGCAGACTGGCAAAGAGTTAGCAATTAAATGTAATAAATCTTGATGTTGACGACTTTTGTCTTCACTTAAAAGTAATTTTTGGCTAATTACTTGGGAATTCCGTCGAGAGGTCTTAACAAAGTTAATAAGTGAAACAAGAAATAGCCCTTCCACCAAAAATATAACTAGCTGGATATTTGTCCAAAGATCACTGCTGAATAATAATTTAATCGGAGTTGAGAAAAAATAACTACTCAATAAACCAGATAAAACAACTGCCAAAATACCAGGACCAACTCCTCCATAGTAGGTACTCGCCGTAACGGCAATAAAAAATAGTAAAAATGGGGTTTTGTATTGTTGACCAGACCAATAATTCAGCAGTAGTTTACCCTGTAGCGCGATCGCTACAGTCAAAACTGCAATACCATAACGCCAAATAATCTGGCGTTTTCCTCTCAACATAATTTTTTGCCCAGGCTTACCTGAATCATACCGTTTCACCATAAGTCTGATACATTTAGCGACTATACAAAGAGGACATATCAATTCAAAATTTAAAATTGGGAAGATCACCTAGCCACCTTTTATGTATCCAGCCCGTCGTGGTAAACACAAAATATTTATCGGTATGGCTCCTGGTGTTGGCAAAACTTACCGGATGCTAGAAGAAGGCCATGCACTCAAAGAAGAAGGGATTGATGTTGTAATTGGGTTGTTGGAAACCCACGGACGCAAAGAAACAGCACAGATGGCTGAAGGATTGGAAATATTACCTCGTAAACAAATTCCACGGGGTAATTTAACATTGACGGAAATGGACACCGAGGCTATTTTGGCGCGATCGCCTCAACTAGTACTAATCGATGAACTCGCTCATACTAATGTCCCCGGTTCACCCCGGGAAAAACGCTACCAAGACGTAGAAATTATTTTGCAAAATGGCATTGATGTTTACTCCACGATGAATATTCAACATCTAGAGAGCCTCAATGATTTAGTAGCAAGGATTACTGGTATTGTAGTACGTGAGCGTGTTCCTGATAGAGTTTTGGATGATGCCGATGAGGTGGTAGTAGTAGATGTTACTCCCGAAACCCTACAAGAGCGGTTGGTAGAAGGTAAAATCTACGCGCCGCAAAAAATCCAACAAGCACTCGATAACTTTTTCCAACGTCGCAACTTAATTGCTTTACGAGAACTGGCACTGCGAGAGATAGCAGACAACGTTGAAGAAGAAGCCAGAGAAATGGGTGCAGCCTTGACAAACGGTGTGAATCCGCAAGGTCAACTCTGTAATATTCAAGAAAGAGTATTAGTATGTATTTCCACTTATGCTAACTCGTTGCAACTATTACGTCGGGGTGCGAGGATAGCCAATTACATGAATGCCCCTCTATTTGCTGTATTTGTCGCTGCTCCTGATCGTTTCCTCACCAAAGAAGAAAGCTTGCACATAGATATGTGTGAAAAGCTATGTAAAGAATTTGCAGGTAATTTTATTCGTGTTTCTAACAGTGATATTGCTGAAGCGATCGCACAAGTAGCCGAGCAATATCGTATTACCCAAATCGTCATTGGTGCAAGTCAGCGATCGCGTTGGCAAATTCTCCTCAAAGGTTCTCTCACCCACAAGTTACTGCGACTGCTGAAGAATACCGATTTGCATATCATTGCCACAGATAAAAAAAATGCATTCTTAGCTTGAACAAAAAGAAGCCCACATCCGTGCCCGTTGCGGCGGTGATTCTCTATAGAAAAACTCTGCGTCCCTTTGCGCTTACTCCGCGTCCCTCTGCGTTTAAAAACACTATGATTTTACGAATTCTTAACTTAAAGGTGGCGGGAATTGCTGCACCGTTGACACGAATAAACTCCAAATGCATCATGACTTCATCCCCATAGTAACGATACATATGCTCTACTAACTGTAGAGACGCTTCAAACAGCGCGTCTCTACATCGGTGGGGAAGATACTTTGCAAATAGGTGATGGAAGTATCAGCGCTGCGGGTTATGGCACAGTAGAATTTTGTAATCTAGCGATCGCACTGAGCTTGTTTACACTCAAAAATATTTATGCAAGAGGTTTAATTCGTTAGCCGACATTTAAACTTCATCGCCGAGTATTTTAATTTCGTTAGAGAGTCTTACAACCTCGTCGTTGAGTATTTAAAACTTGTCAACGAGTGTTTCCAATTGCGTCTTTGAGTATTTGAGCTTCATGAACGAGTCTGAGAATCTCACCTTTGGGTATTTGAGCTTCGTAAGCGAGGATGAGAAATTCATTAACGAGTCTTTAATTCTCGTGAGTCAGTTTCCAAACTTCGTCGTTGAGTGTAAAAGCTTCATCAGTCAGTATCAAAACTTGCTCAACGAGTATTTAATCTGAGAAACACTAATCTTAAACTAAAGGACTAATATTCTATTTTTTAAAAGATACGTAGTAGCGCGATCGGACTAATTTAGTACAAAAATCTCTTCTTCTATCTCTGTGTTCTCTGTGTCTGTGCGGTTTATTAATGCAACATTTTAGTCTTGCCACGCTAGTACTAAGATTTTTTCAAAAATCAAACCGGATTTCCATAGGGAATAAACAATAAAAGTACAACCCATCTCAATTATTCACTCAAAGGCTTCACTGTCACCAGCTTCTCGCCTTCATCCACTGTCACCCTTGCCAATCCAAATTGTTCAATTACCCAAGCATTCGTTGTCAAGTGGGTACTAACTTCTGCCACCTGATACTCACTTTTTTCTGACGCCAAAGCAGCGGGTAATAATAATTGATCTGCTAAATGTTCATCCACTGCTGCACCAGTTTGATGAAACTTCAGTAGTTCCTCACAAGCCATCTGGGCAACTTTTTCTGCTGGTAAACCCAAACGCCCCAAAGCACTAAACCCAGCTAAGCTATTTTCATACTCCGCACTCAGAAATAAACCAGTTCCTGGTGCAACGCCTTTTTCTCTTACAGGCTTGATTGCATGTTTTAATCCTGCTTCTGTTAATAAATTTTCGGCACGGCTAGCCATACGTTGAGGAATGTGAGAAGGTAATTCTGTGGCGATCGCTAACCCCCGCACCTGCTGCAAATCCCCACGTTCTACCAAATGTACCCCATTAAGTTTTCTACCACCACTCACCAGTAACTCCACCACACCTCCGCCTTGGGGATACCAACCCCAAGAGTTTAACTTTAACTCTACTTCCACACCCATCTGTTTGAGTGTAGGCAGATACACTTGCTCAATGTACGTCATCGGTGGACTAAAGGGGACGTGGGTACCTCCTTTTAGTGTTACTTGCGAATCACCAGTTGCTAACGCCAGGGGTAACAAAATAGTCTGCAAAACCAAAGTTATAGCACCTGCGGAACCACCTTGGCGCGCTTCACTAACATCAAAGGTATAATTTCCTGCTTTCACCGCCCCACCAGGAATAAATTCCAGCATCATCGAACCCAAAGCATCACCCCGTACTTCCGCATCACAAATTGCCGCAGTCGCACGAACTCCTGTTAAGTGTTGCGCGGCTAACCCTGGATTTTTGCGTCCGGCGCGGATATTGTAAATGCTGATTGGATTACCTGTAATAGCGGCTAAACTCAGGGAGGTACGAAGAACTTGCCCCCCACCTTCGCCGTAAGAACCATCTATGTGAATCATGATCAGGTGGTTGGTTGTTAGTGGTTAGTGGTTAGTAGTTAGTGGTTAGTGGTTAGTAGTTAGTGGTTAGTGGTTAATAATTATTTCTCTACTCCCCATTGCCCCTAATCCCTACTCCCCCAATCTCTCTACTCTTACCAGGATTCATCAACCCATAGGGATCTACCATTTTCTTAAACTTTAACTGTTCTGGATCGATAACTTTTCTGCCACCATCTTCAATAATATAAGTGTGGGGATTGGCAATAAATATACCCTGTTCTTCGTGATGGTGGATGATTTGATTCAAGCGTTCTTCGGTGGTGTAGCGTACAAGTTGTAAGGCAGCGGGAATTGCTGCACCGTTGACACGAATGAACTCCAAATGCATCATGACTTCATCCCCATAGTAACGATACATATGCTCTACTAACTGTAGAGACGCTTCAAACAGCGCGTCTCTAGATCAACGGGGAAGATGCTTTGCAAATAGGTGATGGAACTATCAACGCTGCGGGCGTGGAGAGTGGTGTGATTCCAGGTGAATTCTAATAAATTCACACCTTTTCCGCCTTCTTGTACTTTTTGATAAGTAATGTTGCCACCATATTGCTGCACTAATCCAGGCAATAACTCTAAACTCGGTTCCGCAATTAATAACAAAGCGGCGTGAGTACTATCAGGGATGTATTGCCGCAACGGCGTAAAGTACTGGGGGATAGGGGATGCAAACACAGCAATTTCTTTTTTAATCATGCCATCAGCATCAGCGAGGGCTTGCCCAAATCTGGCTGCTGCCATAAATTCTGGGAAGGTAATAATTACTTCTGCCCAAGGATAAGCCGGGCCAAGGGGAATTTCAACTTCAGTGATTATACCGTTAATGCCCCAGGCGTGATTGACTTTTTGTACATCGTCGCCTCGTAGTTCAATAAAGCGCGGTTCATCTTCTAAGGTGACGACTTTCAGGGCTAAAAGATTACCGCGATCGCCTAACAGTCCATATTGTATGGAACCAATTCCCCCACTACCACCAGCCACAAAGCCGGCAATCGTTGCTGTGCGGTAGGTAGAGGGCGCCATTCGCATTTCCCAACCAATTTCCCGTGCTTTTTTATCCAGTGCTGCTAATTTTACCCCTGCTTCAACCCGCGCTACTCCTGGTTTGATCCAGCAAATCTCCTGCATCCGCGTCATATCAAGGATGACACCGCCGTGTAAAGGTACACATTGCCCATAATTTCCTGTTCCTGCACCCCGTACAGTTATCGGAACTCGAGATTTTACACAAGTAGCTGCTATTTTTAATACTTCTTGTTCGTTAGCTGGCCGTAAGACTATATCTCCAACTTTTCCTGCTAGTTTGGGAACAAGAACTGGGCTAAAGGTATGATAATCTTGCGATAATTTTGCGACTTGAGAGGAATCTGCGATCACTTCGATTCCTGGTAGGGAATTAATTAGGGCTTCTAAATCGTAGGGTTTTATATATGTTGTCATGGTTGCAATAAGGATACCAATGGCATAAAGTCAAGAGAATTATTTATAAATTTTATATATAGCTATCCTATCTGCAAAAGTGAAAATTGAGAGAGCCAGATCCCCGACTTCTTAAAGAAGTCGGGGATCTTGTTGTTTACTTTACGAATGATTTAGGAATGTTATATATATTTATGTGTTTGCTAAAATTCTGCTTATCTAAAACACTACAGCACAAGAAAACAAAATATTAGCATCTAAAATTAATTAGCTTTTTTAAAGATAGTAAAAAATTTTTACAGTAATTTAAAATAGAACAAGGCATACCCCATTGATAAACTGGCTTTAAAAGTTTTTTCATGGCTACTGATTGTTATTGACACAAGTGAAGTTCTCACAGGTATCAATAACAAATAAGCCATACTAGATATTATTTGCACCTATTGAGACTTTATATCAAGTCCGGTTCATTGCTTACGAGATCGTGTTTTCTTGTTGGCAATTGGTTAGGAAGATTGTTTTAAAGCCATTAACAATTACCAATTACCGATCCCGACGCATAACACAAGTGTTTAAGCGGACACGATATTAAATATTATTTCTTAGTCTTGGGTTGCATTTCATACAAAATATTATTTTATTTTTTGTGTTTTAACTTAACCGAAATGTACATTCGAGAATTAATTTTTGATTAACAAGGGAGTATGGTTGAATTTCTAAGGCACGATTAAAAGCTGCGATCGCTTTAGCATACTCTCCTAAAGCTGCATAGCTTAAGCCCATGCCATGCAGTGCGCCAAAATGAACAGGGTTCATCTGAATAGCCATTAGACAATCAGCCAAAGATTTTTCATACTGGCTAGTAGTGTAGTAAAGAAAAGCACGACGATTCCAAGCTTCAGCAAAGTCTGGTTGTTCATTAATTAACTCAGTCAAGACTGCTTCTGCTTTGGCAATTTGTCCTGAATCTAGTAACTTTTGACTGCGTTCAATCATTTCTAGCCCATAAATTCCCTTTTGCTGATACCAGATGCGCCAAAGCTTTTTTGTCGCCTGTTCGCGAACTGTTTCATCAGAATTTTTCAAGTCTTCAAGTAAGGAATTGACAAATAAAGAATCCATGAATTTGACGTGAGAGATAGTATCCTTGGATCAAATTTCGCACAAAATGTTCTCAAAAGTAACTTCTTAATCGACTTTTAAAATTCATCTTATAAATTGCAAGTTAAAGCAATAAATGTTTTGTTTGTTGTAGCCTGTAATACGATCTAGTCTTTAATTCCGTATCAATGGATAACTATTTTACAGAACATGTGGTCATCAACTATTGACGTTTGCCTGTTAACTGGTGACTAATAAGAAATATCCCAAGAAAAAATCAATGACTATGCCAAAACAAAACAGCGTTTCCAGGCATATAGTTCTAACTTCTCATCCCAGTCGCTTTGGCCCCAAACCAATTCCTATTAAGTGGGGAGCAAGCGATCCGATGGAACGGGGTCCCGTGATTGCCACTTTGACAAAGCAAGCACATCGTAATGTGATTGGCACTCATTCTGGCAGTTATGCGGTTTATCGTGCCTTAGCAGTGGCAAGTGGTGCATTACAGTCAGATCACAGGGCAGATCTCACCAATACTTCCCCAGTTGAGCATATCGGACCGCATCCGAGTTGGTTTGACCCTGACAAAATTGTTTCCCTCGATCCTTTTGGGGCAATTGTGGGTGAAGTGTTTGCGCCTTACTACGAGCAAGGGTATGATATTCGCCCTACTATTGCCATCACCAAGGCTCACATCAACATGCCCGAATTGTCAGAGGCAGTGACAAAAGGGCGCTTGGCAATCGATGGCAAGATCATGAAACCAGGCGGTGATTTGGTTGTCACCAAAGCTGCGATCGAACCTGTTTGGTATTTACCAGGAATAGCCAAACGCTTTCAAATCGGTGAGGGTGAATTACGGCGTGCTTTATTTGAACAAACCGGAGGCATGTTCCCGGAACTAGTCACACGGACTGATTTAGAGGTATTTTTACCACCAATTGGCGGTGTGACAGTTTATATTGTTGGGGATGTAGCAGCGATTACCGACCCCAATAAACCTTTAGCAGTACGGGTACATGATGAATGCAACGGTTCTGATGTCTTCGGCTCAGATATTTGCACCTGTCGCCCCTATCTGGTACATGGCATAGAAGTTTGTGTGCAAACCGCCCAGGAAGGCGGTGTTGGGATCATTGTTTACTGCCGCAAAGAAGGACGTGCTTTGGGAGAAGTAACAAAATTCTTGGTTTATAACGCCCGCAAACGGCAAGAAGGTGGTGATCGCGCTGATGCCTACTTTGCTCGTACCGAATGTGTCGCGGGTGTCCAGGACATGCGGTTTCAAGAATTAATGCCAGATGTTTTGCATTGGTTGGGAGTTACCCGCATCGATCGCATGGTGTCGATGAGCAACATGAAATACAACGCCATTACCGCAGCCGGGATCGAAATTGTGGAACGCATACCCATTCCTGAAGAGTTGGTTCCCCAAGATGCCCGTGTCGAAATTGAAGCGAAAAAAGCTGCTGGTTATTACACTACAGGCAAGGTGTTGCAGGTAGATGATTTAGCGGAGGTTAAGGGTCGTTCTTTGACAGATTAATCAATGGTAATTGGTAATAGCTAATGGGTAATGGGAAAACTATTACCAATTACCCAATACCATTATTTGGGGTGTATCGGCTGGAGGAAGTTGGAATGGAAATAACCGTCAAGGCGCCAAGAACGCCAAGGAAAGAAACTGAGGTGGTTGCTTATTTGCGATCGCCGATTGCGATCCGGGAGCGTTGTGAACAAATATTTACAATGGCTGTTGCAGGCAAGTCCCATCATTTTGCTTGCGATTTGGATCAATTGGGACGGGTGGCAGATTATGTGATTGCGGTGATGCGGGAGCAGTATCCCGATTTACAGATCCCGTTTCATAGCCGTTGGCGACATTTTGAAGCTGGAGGTGTACCACGTTTGGCTTTCTTGGATGAGAAGTTAGCCGATATGACGCCAATCCAGAAAGCTGCCGCTAAGTTTGATTTAGCAATCATTAGTGTGTTACTGGATGCTGGTGCTGGCGATCGCTGGCATTTTTATGAAAAAGAAACTCAATTGGGCTTTCAGCGTTCTGAAGGCTTGGCAGTAGCTAGTTACCATATGTTTTGTCAAGGGCTTTTTGCCAGTGATCCCCATCAACCTTTACAAGCAGATGCCCAAAAATTACAGCAGCTAACAGAAAAAGAATTGGCCGATGGATTTGGTGCAAACGCAGAAAATCCCTTGGTGGGAATTGCAGGGCGATCGCAATTATTGCAAAAATTAGGTCATCTCCTGCTAGCTTCGCCCCAGATATTTGGGGAACAAAATCCCCGTCCTGGGAATCTAGTAAATTATCTTTTGAATAAAGAAAAAAATAATCAGCTAGCAGCTGCAACTGTGTTAAGTGCTGTTTTGGAAGGACTAAGTGACATTTGGCCCGGACGCTTAGAAATTGCTGGGTCAAATCTGGGAGATGTTTGGTTTCATCCAGCCGTCAGTGATGATGGTTTGATTCCATTTCACAAACTATCTCAGTGGCTGAGTTATTCTCTGCTGGAACCTCTCCAAGAATTGGGTATAGAAATCATAAACTTAGATGCCCTAACTGGATTACCAGAATATCGCAATGGCGGCTTATGCCTAGACTTGGGATTGATCAAAGCCAAACATCCAGATATTGTTTCTCAGCCTCAGTCAGTAGCATCCGAAGTTATCGTTGAATGGCGTGCCTTGACTGTGATTCTTCTAGATCAAATCGCCGCTACAGTGCGAACAAAGTTAGGCATGAGTAATGAGGAATTACCACTAGTGAAAATTTTGCAGGGAGGAACCTGGACTGCTGGCCGAAGAATAGCTGCGCAACTGCGGACAGGTGGTATCCCTCCCATACAGATAGAAAGTGATGGCACAGTATTTTAGCTAGTTGGTAGTTGATGGTTGGTGGTTAATGGTTAGTAGTTAGTGGTTGGTGTTTTTATTTATTTACTACTTACTCCCCCCACTCCACCCTTA
>NZ_AJLK01000158.1 GCF_000317205.1 Fischerella muscicola PCC 7414
TGTTGCGTCTACACACTCCCCCCACTCCCCACCTCCCCACTGCCCCTAATCCCCACGACCGACAGGGAGTGGGGGCCGATGAGTTCCCCATTGCCCCCCAACCCCACAAAGTGGGGACCCCTAGCCCCCCATCGCCCCTTATCCCCAGAGGGGACCCCCGCCTTCCCCATCTCCCACCTCCCCCAACCCCCGATCACTAACATGGGAAATCAAGTAATACTAATCAAGCATCCATTAATTCAGCATAAACTGACGCTCATGCGTAAGGCTGAAACTAGTACGGCAAAGTTTCGCTTTCTCCTCAAAGAAATTAGTATGTTGTTGGCATATGAGGTAACGCGAGACTTACAGCTCAAATGTGAACTAATTCAAACACCCTTAGCCCCGATGAATGCCCCTGTTTTGGCATCAGACAAAAAGCTGGTAATAATTTCTATTCAACGGGCAGGACAGGGAATTTTGGACGGAATGCTAGAGCTGATACCATCAGCACGAGTGGGACATATTGGTTTATACCGCGATCCCAAAACTTTGATTCCTGTCGAGTATTATTTCAAAGTTCCCCACGATATAAACAAGCGAGATGTGGTGATAGTAGATCCCATGCTGGCAACTGGCAATTCTGCTGTCGCAGCAGTAGAAAGACTCAAATCCACTAATCCGCAATCAATCAAGTTTGTTTGCTTGCTTGCTGCACCAGAAGGAATCGAACATTTCACCCAAGTACACCCTGATGTACCTATATACACTGCGGCTATAGATGAAAAGTTGGATGAGCATGGCTACATCGTTCCCGGATTAGGAGATGCTGGGGATAGATTATTTGGAACTAAATGAGCTAGCCACTACCAATTTTGGCTGTTTACTATTTTTGTTAAGGCAGAAGGAAAAAATTTAAGCATTAATCCTTTCTGCCTTATAGTACCTACTTCGACAAGTTAATACGCATTTATAAACATCATTATGTATTCACTCTGTTTCCAAATATACGGTAAATTGCTGATGGAATATATTGATTTTTATACAAATAAACTGCATATCTGCTTATTTTATGGTTCTTGTGGTGAATATTTGGATACCATCGCCATCTATTTATCACAAATGCTACGGTATTAAATGTTGTGCAATGTAAAACCACAGGGTGTCCACATTTACCAAAAGTATTAATACTTATTATGTATTTAAATATGAAAATCTTCTAAATGTTTTCCTGACTACAAATTCAGGAAAATTATTGACACTATGAAATGTCTGGCAAAACTCACTTTTGCGAGAGATTGGTACAAGTAAAAATTTCAAGGGCAAATTATCTGTCCTTTTACTCCAGACTCTGAAATCAGTTTGGAGCAAAAGAAATATTTTCTACACAAAATCTGCACACAGATTTTGATAGTTATGTTTGGTGTTTGGGCTTTTCTAATATAGGAAATTAATATGTCAGCACCTACTATTGGACAATTAGAGAGAGAAATTTCCAATCGTATCCGTTCTCTGTATAATGTTGAACTTGGTTTACGTCCTACGAAAATTAATTGCCATTTTTTTCATGGAGAATTAGCAATTACTCTCGAAAATTCTGTGACTAAAGTTGAGCAAATTTTAATGAAATATGGTTCTGATATTCTAGCGGAGCAAGTTAGAATCGATCTAGACAGAATGATGGTTCCGCAGATTCAAGATTTGATTGAGGAAGTGATTGGTAAACCTGTATTAGACTTAATTAGCCATACAAATTTAACAACCGGACGTACAGGAATAATTGTTTTTATCGAAAATTTACCCGAGGTTCGCAATCCTCAAGCTATTCCCAAAGCTCGTAAAAAAAATGTCGCAGTTAACAGTTAGTGGTTTGTGGTGTAAGAGACCATTTATAAAGTAAATCTTAAGTAAATCTTAAGTAGGGTGTGTTACGGCTTTAGCCTAACGCACCCTGTTAGCCCTGCTTAGTTAAAAGAGTGTAATAAGCTAAGATGGCGACGAAGACAAAATTGTATTTGATGGAAATTAAAGGGTTTGGCAATGCAATCAACAGCTCCCGTCTGGAGAGCGGGATTGAAATCTTCTGCACTGCTTCCAGATGTTAGCCCAATAATTGGTATTTGATTGGTTTCTGGATTACGCTTGAGATAATAAATCACTTGGATACTACTCAAGTCAGGCAGAACCATATCTAAAAAAATTAAATCTGGTTTATGAGTTTGTGCCAGAATTAAAGCTTTTACCCCTTGTTTGGCACACATGGATGAAAATTGTAGTTTTTTAAGATAACTATTGAGAATTTCTAATTCATGTAGATTTGGTTCTACAACCAAAATCAATGGCTGCCCATGCATAAACATTAAGAACCCTCACACATCAAGTCAGTATTTGGGAAAAATCTTCGCTAATGAGGTGATTTTTCTCAAAAGATGTACGAGGTTTCCTCCAGGCGGCCTATGCGACTATGTGCGGTCTGAAACGGATGAACTCGTGTGTGACTGACTAGGTTGGGCATCTGCGCTGCTGTTGAGGATAGAACAACCACAAGCTAGTGGCAACACCAAGCTGATATGTTGCTAGTAAATGTACGTATAGTCAAGAGCTAGTTGACAAATCTTTATCTTGGGGATCGGGGATTGGGGAACTCACAGGCCCCCACGACCGTAGGGAGTGGGGATTAGGGGCAACAGGGATTGGGGATTGGTAATAGTTAAAACCAACACCCAATACCCAACCACTAATGTACAGACGCGAGGAACATCGCGTCTGTACCCACTAACCACTAACCATTGACTACCAGTGACGGTGCATATGCTCTTCTAACAGCATTTTGGCTCTTGGTTTGTAAATTAGATGAAACAAAGACTCAGCGTAACGTAGTAACTCCTCGCGTTGTTCTTTGGAGGTGTAGTTCCAGAAGCTGTAGATTTTTGCTAGAGATAACAGGCGATTGGTATGGATTTTCCAAGTATAGTTGCTATAGACACGCTCTTGGCTGCGCTGAGAAATTTCGTTCCAGTAGTTGGGGTTTTGGTCACACTTAGAAATGAATTTTAAGATGATCTCTGCCATTTCTGTGTGGTCAGTGGGGTTAATGTAGAATCCATTGATCTGATCTTGAATGATTTCCAAAGGCCCACCAAAGCGAGTCGCAAAGGTAGGTAGCCCGCTAATCATTGCTTCTAGAATTGTTAAACCAAAGGCTTCAAATAAGGCTGGTTGGACAAAAATTCCTTGACGATCGCCTATCACCCGATAAACTTCACCAGAGTCATCCTTGGATAAACGCACGCCTAACCACCTAATTTTGCCGTGCAAGTCGTACTGATCGATAATTTGGTAAAGTTTCTCAATTTCGCTAATTTCTTCGTGATCGGTAGAATCTTCACTCTTGAGTTTACCTGCGATGAGGATGAGATTGCAGTGTTCTTGTAGTTCTTGGCTTTTACCAAAGCATTCTGCTAAACCAGTGAGATTTTTAATCCTGTCTAATCGCGCCATAGAAAATATGGGGCGCTTGCTGGGATCTGCTAGTTTACCAAAAACTTGAGTTGCATCTTCGAGGGTAAACAAGAGGTTTTCCAAACGTGAGCGATCGCTTAAATTTCGCTCCCCTATCCTAGAGTAAGGAAAATAGACATCCTCATTCACACCAGGGGGAACAATATTAAACTTGGGACTAAATAACTCAATGCCGCTCAGCACATGGTATAAATCCGGCATGGTAAAAGATTGATAAGACTCGTACTGACCAACGCTATCTTGTGTACCAACAATTTCTTGGTAAGTGCTACTAACAATGAAATTTGCCCCATTCATCGCAATTAAATCTGCTGTGAATTGTAAGGAGAAGTGGTACTTTTCCTCTAGGTCTTGCCAATAAAGATTACTGAAGAGATACTTAGATTTTTCTAGGGCGTGGGCAATAATGCATTGGGTAACATTCATCCGCCGTGCTAGCAAAAATGCTACCAAATTGCCGTCAGAATAGTTACCGACAATCAAATCGGGTTTACCTTGTAACTGTTCTATTAACTCTTGTTCAGCATCAATAGCAAAGGTTTCTAAGTAAGGCCAAATTTCAAACCGAGAAATCCAATTTTGCGTCAGTTGGGGATTATATTCTCGAAAAGGTACGCGCAAAATCCAAGCATTAGCAGTATCGTAAATTTTCTCTAGCTTCTGATTACAGGTAGTATCCTCACTATTGGGGATCAAACGCGTCAGGACAATCACTTTTGGTTGAATGCTAAGCACATCCAATCCTGATAGTTCGATGTTCTCTTGAAGTTGCTTTTCTAGCCCTTTTACCTGGTCGAGAATATAGACTACCTGTCCACCTGTATCTGGTCTTCCTAGTACCCCTTCCTGTCCAAACCAGCCGTGAGGAGAAACCAAAAGAATACGGAAAATCATCGGTATGCGAGAAATGAAATTTTCTAGTACCTGATGATCTGGTGAATCTATCAACTGATCCAACATTTCCAGAGTTTCCTGTACCCGATAGGCGGTGTTTCCCCAACCAGGTTCAAAACCAAGATTTTGTAATTCTGTGCAGAAATTTTTGTAAGCTGTATCAGCTCGATACTTTCTTAGTAAAATTAATGCCCGCTTCACACAGTCAGATAACTGTTGTTGCGTTTGGATACGTTCATTAATGAGCAGTTGAGCATCATTGTAGCGGTGCAGACGCAGAAAATTAAACAAAGCATCTTGCCACTGACGACTGTCATCAAACAGTTTGCTAGATAGGTAGCGGTTGAGAAAAGCTACACCTTTGCCAATATTTTTAGGATCGCGGATTACAGGCGAATAGTCATAGAAGGGTTGAAAATCTATTTTCAGGACTTCACCTTCTTGGGGATGATAGCGATTAACTAAGCGATCGCGCAAATTTAATAGTTCTTGAATGCTAATCGCCTCTACTGTGAAATCTTCTAATAACCGATAAGCTTGTTGAGTAGCAATTTGAGGACGGATGACAAAACAAACACTTTCGGTATCTAAAATAATTTCTTGAGTAAAAGAAACTAATTTACTCAAATTAGAACTGTGGTAAATATGCTCAGAATTTTCCTGCTTTTGGCAGTAATCATGAAATGAATTCAAAATTTCATTGCGTAGCAAATACTTTTTTTCTAACTGACGCAACAAACTAATAAACTGCCGTAAATTATTTTTATCATCACTTTTCAAAATCTCTTGAATTAAATCAAACATTTACAAACCTCCTCTACACCTTGTTGGGAACTTGATGAGTTAATTGCGATTTTGGGACAAAAATTGGAGGTTAATAATGGAATGCATTCCATCAAAGTTAACCCCAATCTTCATTACCTCTGAAATTGTTTGTGTTCTACCCTGTGGGTATATATGCGTCTATTGTGTAGACTGTGGTACACTGCTAAGCAGCCACATCAAATAAGTATTATTTACAGCAAAAACCAACCTTTTATGGGTAAAAAGGCTAAGCTTTTCCTTTGACTCTTGGCAGGAATGCTATATATCCCAAGTTAAATCCCTGCCTAAAAGGCATATCAACAGTAAGTTATTTTTTACTTCCTGTTTAGAAAATTGTCATCGAGTCACCCAGGTTTTTAACTGTAAATAGATTAAGTAAAAAAAGAATGTTAAATGCACTCAAAAAAACTGTTTGTAGTAAAAAAATTACTTTTTAGACGATTTTTAGGCTTTTTAAGCCATTTACTACAAACTTTATTTGAATTTTACCAGCTAATTTAAGCTGATAATAATTTTCAAACAATTAATGTTTTTAACCGAAATTTGTGACAATATTTTATTTGTCAACAAAATGTAACAATAACATTCGTATAGTCAAGGGTTAATGGTTAGTAGTTAGTGGTTAGTGGTTAGTAGTTGATTGTTGATTGTTGTACAGACGTGCCATGGCACGTCTGTACAGTGGTTAGTAGTTGTTTACTACTCCTCACACCCCTCAGACTCCTCAGACTCCTCACACCCCTCAGACTCCTCAGACTCCTCACACCCTCCCTTGTGATCAAAAGGGATTGGCAATAATGGAAAAGTACAAACCGTTTTCCTGCCATGAGTCCTTATCCTCAGAACCGATTGAGATTAAAGGAATCCCCCAATCAAGGCGAGCAGTAAGATAGTCTTGGAGTTGTAAGCGCAGTCCTAATCCTACGGATAGCAGAGTATTGCTATCGAGTTCTACTTGAAAGTCGGATCTACCAGAATCATTCCAACCATTGCCAAAATCCACAAAGGGAGCAAGCTGCAAAAAGTTGTTGCGTCCTGAGAAGCGAACGACGGGTACTCGTACTTCCGCAGATAAAAAAATGCCGTTATCTGTTAATAAAGCATCCTGACCATAGCCCCGGACGCTATCTAGACCCCCAATACCAATTTGTTCAAAGGGAATGAGTGGTCTATCTGCTAGTTGTAAATCACCTCGTAGCAGCAATAAAGTATCGCGGGCTAATAAGCGCACCCATTGGGCTTGTCCTCTCCAGGAGACAAAACGAGTATCAGGGAAAGTTTCGTTGATGGTGGCATCAAAAAGATCAAGTCCAACACTAAATTGAGAACGCATCGCAAATACTTGCTGGGTATCGCGAGAAACCCACTCTTGAAAAAAGCGCACAGCAGTTACCCGTGTTCTTCCTTCTGCGTCTGTACCTGTTCCAGGAAAAGGAACTTCCCCATCCAAAAAGGTGGCTTTGCTGCGGCGATGACTTGTTGTGATACCTAAAGTAAATTCTTGAGTTGGTTTTTGTAGTAGAGGCTGACGCAGGGTTAGTTCGTAGTAACTGGAGTTGGACTGAATATCAAGGACATCAAAGGGTCTTTCTATAACAGTGTTGTCAGAAAAACCGTAGCTAAACGACAAAGTACCATTGCGGGGGTTGAGGGGCAGAGTATAATTTATATCAAAGGCATTACTACCATCCGTATTGGCGTAAACAGCGCTAATGCTATCGCCCCATCCAGACAGATTAGCTTCGTTTGCTTGTATTTGCCGACGAAAACTGCCGACGGCAGGCGATCGCCCATTATCCAAAATCAACTGTACGTTAAAACTATCGGCTTCCTTGACTTGTACTTCTAGTAAGCTTTGTCCAGGGCGAGTTCCTGCTGAGAGTTCTGCTGATAAGTTTGCAATTAAGGGATTAAGTTGTAATAATTGCAATGCTTCTAACAAGCGATCGCGGTTCAGGGGTGGCTTTGTGGCAATAGCAAGGCGACTTTGCAGATATTTAGGGTTAAGTCTGTGGGTACCTATTATTTTTATATCTTCTAATCCCCCCTCAACTACCCTAATTTCCACTACACCATTCTGTAATTTTTGTGGTGGAATATAAGCTCCAGATGTAATGTATCCTTGATCTACATAAAATTGAGTAATCTTTGAACGAAGTTGAAATAGTTCTGCAAAGGTAATTGGACGATTAGTAAAAGGTTCAGTAATTTGGTCAAAGTCTTCAGGGCTAAAAACAGTACTGCCTGTGACTTGAAATTTTTTCACAACAATAGTTTGAGGAACTTCACCGCTTGGGGTTGCTTCTGGAGTCGGAGTTGTTGTACCAGGAGGTTGCAGTAATTCCTCTGGGGGTGGTAGAGGTGTTGGTGGTGACTGTTCTGGTAATGGCTGAGTTGAGGGTGGTTTACCAGGTTCAGGTCTAATATTTGGAACTTGAGCAGTTTTGTAAGTTGGTATTTGCGTTGTTTTAGTTACTTGCGCTTTCAACGGCTTGATTGTTGTTGCACTAAAAATTACTACTACGCTCAACCAACACCAGTATTTGCACATATTTAGTTGAAATTGAATTTTACTGGGCATGGTAAGAGCTATGTAACACGCATGAGCATTGGACAACTATAAAAAGATTAATTTTTTACTAACTGTTATTCCCTATATATCAACAATTAATCCTTGCTGAAAGAATAAGAAAAATCAACAAAACTATTCTAGTTTTTGGTAAAACTTTGTTTGTAATATTTTTGACTTGATATTATTTTTTTGAGATTGATTATTATTATCTAAATTTGCTGCTCCAAAAACTTGAAATTAACGAAACCATATTCAAAATCTAAATTTTTAAATTGGTAGATTAAGTTATTTACCGTAATTTTATAGTTAAAACTTATACTGTTTGTCAACAAGCAAATGTTTATTAATTAACATGATTATTTATACAATAACTTGTTAGTTTCAAAGCTTAAACCAAAAGGACTATAGTTGCAAGTACTTACCGCTTAAATAATATTAAAAAAACTTGATTAGTAAAGTAAAAAATGTATTTTTTATTACTCTAAAAATAGAAGATATACTAAGATTTTTCTCTAAAAAAGTAGTTTTTATGATATTTATAGTTTTAATAAGAATAATTTTACGTGTAAAAATATACAATAATCTAATGCAATATGGTTCAGTTAAGGATTTTTAGTACAAAAAATTGATCTGTAGAGACGCGCTGTTTGAAGCGTCTCTACAAAGGATTGTGGGCTTATCTGAACGTATTGGAATCTAATGTAAATTTTGTCACAATCTAGCTTGTCTACTACTCGACCACATAAGTTTTGAATCTTTGCGAGGGTTTAGATCCCCGACTTTTTTAAAAAGTCGGGGATCTAGCTAACCTATCAAAATCAATTTAGTAAACTATTACTTGCAAATGGGTTAATTGTTTAATCTGAGAATGTTTATCAAACTCACATTAATATAAACTTGATGAGCAAAAATAATGATCGCCTGATTTTTCTCCAACAGGTAGGCGATCGCTGAGCAAGAAATATACTAAATATTTAAGGTTTTTTAGTCTATTAAACCTGCTTCTCTTGCACGAATTTGAGTTATTATTCTGATATTTTTACCTTGGTTTTTTAATTCATGACAATCAATTCCTAAAGCTTCTTGAAGTTTATCCCAATAGTGACGCACCATGCGTTCTGAGACACAAATATTTTCAGCAATCGCTTTATCTTGTAACCCTTCTTGAAAAGCTAGATTTAACAGTCTTAAGCACTCTGGTTTGATTTCTAATTCCGAGTAGGTAGACTGGATATCTTTAATATGAGTTAATCCTTGTAATGCCCAACTAACTCTAATAAGCATTTCCTGACTAGAGAGACTTTTATCAGCAACTGTAAAGCCTCCTTTATGTGTATCAATTGCAGACTTTATCCGCACTAATTTTTTCACATGTTCACTTTGAACTACAATATTAAGCTTAGGATAGTTATTGAGTAAATCTTTGAGTAATTGTATACCGGTACTATTTCGTGCTATTACCCCCTGTTTTTCTGGTAAAAAAATATCCATGATAACTAAATCAGGTTCTAGCAACGAAATTTGATTTAAAACATTTTCGGCAGTGTTGGCAGTCATTATTTTTGCATGTGGGTATTGAGAGTGTAGTAACCTAAGTACTCCACTCAGGCATATTTCATGACCATCAATCACAAATATTTGTAGCCTAGCGTGTGATAAATCTTTGTTCATGCTGTATTACTCACATTTCAATACTTTTCGGAATTGAATTCTTTTCTGCTACATCACCGCAGAAATTATGAAATCAGTAATTACTGGAGTAGAAACAAGCAGAAATTTTGATCACTCTCATAAAGCGAAAACCTAAAACATGAAATATTAAGCCAAGATTTTGATCAACAGGATGAACGTAGACTTTCAAAACACGTCTACTTGCTGTATCTGTAGTAATACTTCTCAAATCAATGAGTATATTACGAGTTTTGTTACAAAATTTAACTTTTGTGGCTGTAAAGAATATTCAGTATATTTAATTAATAACCGAAAAATGTGAAAGCGATCGCACCTCCTAGTAAAAATTTAATATCTGTTACTAGGTAAAAAGATTAAATCCACTGTTTCACCTACTATTAAACCTAAGCCCGCTAACAAAGTTAATAACAATAATGCATCTCGTTTGCTAAACCCAACAAAACGTAACTCTATTTCTGCTAATACTGTAGTTGCTAATGGCGTGATTATAAAAGTAAAAAATATCGGTAAAAATGCTACTAAAATAACCGATGAACTTAAAGCAAGGACAACAATTAAGACTTGAGAACCGTAATTCAATAGGCGATTCAACCAAGATAAACTCCGCCCCACTAAAGCTAATACCAAAGCAACTACTAATACTCCTACAACCCAAACAATATGATTAACAGACAAATACCATCCTAAAAAAGCATAAGCCAGCCAATGTAACACTAAAGGTGTCCAAGGGAACTGGTTAAAAAATTCAATATTCATAACCTACTTGTTCATATAAATTTACCTTTTTCATATAGGTGGATAAAGTGTTGTCAGAAGATGAACAACAAATTAAATATTAGACATAATATCTGTACTCATGCATATTCCATCAGAGAGAAGCTGAAAAAATATTTAACCTATTTATACAAATAATTATTTATAGATTTTCAATTCCAGGTATCAAAAATAACCTTATATTTGACTAGATATTGGGGAATCTGGGATATCACTGCGGGAAAACACCACGAGTATATAGATTTAAGTCAAGCGTAAGCTATGAGAAATTAGACCTGTATTAATTTTGCAAACTATTTCAGAAATAAGTCTTAAGAATGAGTTCGATCTAGGATTTAATTAGTAGCTCTTGACAGAGGAGAATTACTATGTTCTTGATGCATAAACCCTCAGGAACTCTAGTCGAGATTTTGACTCTAGACCGACTCTTCAACCCCTGTATCAAAGAAGTAATGGGAGTAACTCACGCAGGCGAAGAATTACAGGAACCTGATTCATACGTAAAGTGGGAAATGATGTTTCCCTCTGGTGAGTCTTTACCGCGTTGTTGGCTAGATTCCCACTATCGTGATACGGAACACTCTATTCGTAATCAGGATTTTAGTGTTGCTGGTAATGGGTAATGGAATGGTTAGTGGTTATTAATCATCATTCCCCATTACCGATCCCCGTTCCCTTTTATTGTTCTGGTTGCAATGCTGTAAAACTTCTTAATACAGCAACTTAAGTATGAGTTTGAGCCAAGGATATTCTTTCTTGAGAAGGTCGTTATTCTCCAAGGACATACCTATGGTTGAGATCAGAAAGATTTTATGCTGTTCTAGTTCTGATTAAAAACCATGCAAGCTCAATCGGAAGCATACACCCTCAATCCCAAAATAGAAAGAATTGCCAACATTTTGCGCCTTGTTGCTTGGGTTAGCTTCTGGTTACAGCTTGGGTTGGGAGCTGCTTCCGCACTAATGCTGATATTTGCCATCTCAGGTCGTAGCTTTAGTCAATCAGTAGCACCCACCCCAGGAGTACCAGTTCCTACTTACACTCAAGGTACAACCCCTGGACTTAGCATTAGTATATTTTGGGGAGTTTGTGGGATTTTAGCTCTGTTATTTACTCTTTACTTAGCTTTTCGCATCACTCGCTTTGCTAAACGACTCCGCAATCCTAATCCCGCCTTACATCCACAAAAAACGGAAGTGATGAAAGTGCTGCGGGTTGCTGTGATTGCTGGTTTTGTTGGCATGTTACTGACAATTCTGGGAGGAGGCTCAGGTTTAGGTGTTTTACTCTCAAAATCTATCGCCCAACCCCAAGGAGTAGCAATCTATGACCCGAATCGTATTATTCGCTCGCTCGACATTTTTGTCGCTACGGCTAGTATGACTGGTATCACTGCCCATTTTATTGGCACAGTTGCTTCTTTGGGACTTTTTAATTGGCTACATCCTGAGTTGTAAGCAACTTGTCCAATTTATAAGAAACAGAGAAACAGATAAATTGTAGAGACGTTGATTATCTACCGTCTCTACAAACAAACTGAGATATTTTTTTGCTGTGCATTCACCCAAATGATGGCAGGCTTGCCAGAGAGTTTACACCTTGTACCAACAAAGAACCAATGATATTGAGTACTAAAAATGCCAAGATCGGAGAGAAATCTATTCCACCTAAGGGGGGAATAATATTACGGAAAATGTTCAAATAGGGGTCAGTGATTTGGCTCAAAGCAGCAAATGGTTGATTGTACCAGTTGATGTTGGGGAACCAAGTCAGTAGAACCCTAATAATCAACAGGGTGCTATAAATATTGATGAAAGTAGCAAGTGTGGAAATCAGTAAATACATGGATTGGTTAGTTTCCTTTCCTGTGTAAGTGTCTATTTTGGTCTTATATCTTAGATTTTAAGCTAGCTCAGGTCATGGTGTATGTTTTCACCAAATCAGTTAACAGTTAACAGTTACCAGTTTAATTTGATAACTGATAACTGATAAGTCGTTCCCCTTCCCAACTTTCAAGCATCTTTTGTGAGAGGCCTTTCATTTACCGCCTGACCAGAGTTACTATTAACGTTGCCCAGTTGCTGCCGCACTTCATCTATTGTGGCATTTAACTGGGCTATTTTATCTTCTAGCGATCGCCGTGCTGTTTCCATCTCCATGCTGTCGGTTTCTGAACTCTTCATCTGACGTCGTCGCAGAGATAATTTTTTTGGCTTCTGTTGGGTTCATAGAGATTTGCTCCTCTTGTTCTGCTGCTAACTCGCTATCGCCGCGAGAAGCAACAACTGCACCCAAAACACCACCTACTACACTGCCAACTATCGCCCCGAAGAAAAAACCACTTGCAAAACCATCACGCTGACTCATATCTATTACCACCAATAAAAAAAGCTGCACTTTTGGGTTGTTTAATAAGTTTCCACTTCTAGCTGCATACTAGCTTAAGTCCCAAAGGTGCGATCGCCTGCATCCCCCAAACCTGGGACAATAAATCCCCGCTCATTTACTTGCTCATCTATGGTCGCAGTGTAAATTATTAAACCAGGATAAGCCGCGCCTAATTTTTGTAAAGCTGGGGGAGCTGCTACTACAGAAATAATTCTGGTTAAAGACGGGTCGACTCCCCGTTGTGTTAATTCTTCCATTGCCTTAATAATTGATCCGCCTGTAGCCAACATCGGATCGGTAATTAGTACTCGTGTTTGAGGATGAAATTTTTCTGGAAGTTTGTTCAAGTAACAAGATGGTTGTAAAGTTGTTTCGTCCCGCACTAAACCAAGATGGTAAATTGATGCCAATGGTAGTAATGTTTGCGCTCCTTCTAGCAATCCTAAACCTGCTCGCAAAATTGGCACTACTGCCATTGGAACTTCTGGATCAATATAAGTTGCCGGACAGATACCTAAAGGACTCTGCACCGTTGTATCTTGAGTAGGCAACCATTCTCGGGCAGCTTCATAAGTAAGCCAGCGTCCCAATTCAGTCATAGCACTGCGAAATAATACTGAAGGTGTGGCAGCGTCGCGGGCAACTGCTAACCAATGCTTGATTAAGGGATGCGGTGGAACATAAACACGCAATTGTAGCGTCATAGCCGGAATTAGGCGTTCTGCGATTGTATAACAACTGAAACATCATAATACTCTTTCTGATATCCGGCTATTAGCTAAAATAGGCACTCACTCCAAAATTATTGATAATATTTTTCATTAATAATTGACAGTCTTTCTCAATCAAAGTTATATTAATAGTCAGTGTTCTCCTCTCTTTAAGGATCGGCAGACGGGATTGGCCAGCGATCGCGGGCTTTTCCCTCTTTTTTTTGGGAATCGGGGAACTCACAGGCCCCCACAACCTTAGGGAGTGGGGATTAGGGGCAACGGGGATAAGGGATCGGGGAAGTAAATACGTAGAATATGGTAATTTTAATTGTTATATACAATACAGAATTTTAAATAAAGTCTTGTTGATATGACTAACTCCATACCAAAATTTCCCAATCCCCGCTCCCTGATCACCGATCCCTATTATGATGCAATTATCATTGGTTCTGGGATTGGTGGTCTGGTGACAGCAACTCAATTGGCTGCGAAAGGGGCCAAAGTACTTGTTTTAGAACGCTATCTCATTCCAGGTGGCAGCGCTGGCTATTTTGAAAGACATGGTTATCGCTTCGATGTTGGCGCTTCGATGATTTTTGGGTTTGGACAACGTGGTACAACCAACTTACTTACCCGCGCTTTAGATGCTGTAAATGTCAGCTTAGAAGTAATTCCCGATATGGTACAGATTCATTACCATCTGCCTAATGGTCTTGATCTGAAGGTTGAGCAGAATTACGAAAAGTTCTTACAAAATCTCATTGCCTATTTTCCCCACGAAGCAAAGGGTATTCGTCGGTTTTATGACGCATGTTGGCGAGTATTTAACTGCTTAAATTGCATGGATCTTTTGTCTTTAGAAGAGCCACGCTATTTGATGCGGATGTTTTTTCAGCATCCTTTGGCTTGTTTGCGATTATTAAGGTATTTGCCACAAAATGCTGGAGATGTAGCGCGACGATATATAAAAGACCCCCTATTGTTGAAATTTATCGATATGGAATGCTATTGCTGGTCAGTAGTACCAGCGGACATGACACCAATGATCAATGCGGGAATGGTGTTTTCCGACAGACACTATGGTGGTGTGAACTATCCTAAAGGTGGTGTGGGTCAAATCGCTCAAAAGCTTGTAGAAGGTCTGATTCAAGCTGGAGGTAACATTAGATACCAAGCGACAGTCACGCAAATACTCACAGAAAAGGGACGAGCCGTAGGTGTAAAATTAGCTAATGGTCAAATCTATTGTGCTAAGCGCATTGTTTCTAATGCTACACGTTGGGATACTTTTCATAAATTACTACCACAAAAAAATTTTCCATCTAATGAGAAAAAATGGCAGCAATCATATCAGAAATCGCCTAGCTTTTTGAGTCTGCATATGGGTATTAAGGCGTCTTGTTTACCTGCCAAGACAGAATGTCATCACATTTTGTTGGAAGACTGGGAGAAAATGGCAGATTCTGAAGGTACTATATTTGTGTCGATTCCGACGTTGCTTGACCCGAATTTAGCACCAGCTGGTTATCATATCGTTCACGCCTTTACGCCACATTGGATAAATGATTGGCAAGGTTTATCTGTAAAGAATTATGAAGCAAACAAAGAAAAAGCTGCTAGTCGAATTATTGAACGCTTGGAGAAGATATTTCCGGGGTTAGATGCAGGGTTAGATTACCTAGAAGTAGGAACACCACGCACTCATCGTCGCTTTTTAGGTCGTGAGGATGGTACTTACGGGCCGATACCGCGACGTAAATTGCGGGGATTGCTAGCAATGCCGTTTAATAGAACAGCAGTTCCAGGACTTTATTGTGTGGGAGATAGTACATTTCCTGGACAGGGTTTGAATGCAGTGGCTTTTTCTGGTTTTGCTTGCGCCCATCGGATAGCGGTAGATTTGGGGTTGAATTAGGAATTATGAAGGATGAGACTATATTGTTTTTATCCCTTACCCTTTCCCTTGTTTGACTAATGTGGCCAGACAAGCCATGAGAATAAAGTAATTTTATATACTGACATAAACTATTTTTACCCAATTTAAAAAGTATAAAATCCTGTTTTATATAGATTGCCTCCTCAAATATTTAGCCAAGACTTGTATATTCACAAAATTTTTGAAAAAATAACAAACATAATGATCTGTACTATCAAAAGTAACAATACCAATTAAAAAGCAAAAAATAATACATTAACTTTTGTTAGATAAAGTTTTTTAATCTAAAATGTCTAACTATCAGGGTTTCTAGATGACAAAATCATCCAAATTGTAACTTTCAGTAGAAAGGCGCATCTACAATTGCCAGCTATATTTTGGGGAGTTGATTGTGAATTCGATTGGCGTTACTCTCAGAAGTTCAGCGCAAAAAATACCATCGTATAAGTTAATGTAAATTATCTCCCCTGGTTGTTTTACCATCTTTTGCTTCTTACTGTAATGGAATACCAGGTGCTAGATCATATTTTAAATAAACAAAAACTTTCTACTAGATTTGAAAGTTTGGCAGTAGACGGAAACTTTTACATCACAGATACATCTGAACAAGTAAACAGGTTTGCTGTTCGTCCTCAAGAAGCCATACCAGGAAAAGATGTACGGCTGGCTTTTCCTGAGTTAGTTGGGTTAGAAGAGGTACTATTATCAGTTTTAGAAGGTGAGCAAGAACTGTTTGAATTAGAAGAAATTAATAGATTCTCAGAACATAAATATGAAATATATATCAATATATATATCATTAGGGAAACTAGTAAAAAAGAAGATAAGAAGTATTTAATTATCCTGATTGAAGATGTTACAGAGAGGATGCTCCTCAAACAAAAGCTGTTACAAAGAGCCAATGAAGCTAATCTTTTATCCAGTATTTTAATTTCTTATAAAAACTATATGGATAAAGTTTTAGCATCAATGGCAGATGCTTTAATAGTAACAAATAAGTCGGGGAAGATCAAAAGAGTAAATCGTGTAGCGATAGAATTATTTGGTTATTCGGAAGCAGAGTTGGTTAAGCAACAAATATCCATATTGATGGATGATAATCAGAAATTTTTTCCAGAGGCAATTCAACAAAATTACTTTTTAAAGAACATTTTACAGAGTATAGAGATAATTTGTCGAACAAAAACAGGAGAAAAATTATTAATTTCTTTTTCCTGTTCTGTTATGCAGAAAAAAATCGATGGTTTAGAAGATATCGTTTACATTGGCAGAGATATTACTGCGAAGCAGAATCTCTACAGACGCGATTGCGCCCAATATGCCATTACCAAAATTTTATCAGAATCAAAAAATATTAAGCAAGCCATACCACAGATTTTGCAAGCAATTTGTGAGAGTTTAGGATGGGATCTAGGAGAACTATGGACAGCAAATCAATACATAGCTGCATCAGGAAATAAAAGTGGTAGAAAACCTGTGCTTAGGTGTGTAGAAATTTGGTCTGCACGAACAGTTACAGTCAGAGAATTTAAAGCAATTACCTGGCAGACTATATATACTCCTGGTGTTGGTTTACCTGGGCGAATCTGGGTAACGCGTTTGCCGGAGTGGCTTAAGGATGTGGCTGAAGATCACAACTGTGTGCGATCGCAATTTGCTCATGCTGCTGGTTTACATGCTGCATTTGGTTTTCCCATCCTCAGCAAAAATGAAATTTATGGAGTCATGATTTTCTTTAGTCGCGATGTCCAACCGCAAGATGCAGACTTACTACAAATTATGCTTACAATTGGTAGCCAAATTGCTCAGTTTATCAAACGTAAGCAAGCAGAAGCAGCCCTTTTAGAAAGTGAAGAAAGATATCGAGATTTATTTGAAAATGCTAACGATTTAATTCAAAGCGTTACTCCTCAGGGTAATTTTGTGTATGTCAATCGTGCTTGGCGGGAAACTTTGGGATACAGTGAAGCTGAAATTGCCCAGATGAATATTTTTGATATTATTCATCCTGATTTTAGAGCTAAGTATCGGCATATTTTTAATCGGATGATGTTAGGAGAAAAGTTTGAGCAGGTAGAAGTTGCATTTATTACGAAAAACGGAGAAAAAATATTTGTCGAAGGTAAAGTTAACTGCAAGTTTGCTGGGGGAAAACCAGTTGCGAACCGTGGCATTTTTCGCAACATCACTCGCCGAGTCGCCGCAGAAGAAGCATTGCGTCATCAACAAGAACAAACTGAACGCTTGTTGTTGAATATTTTTCCCCAAGAAATTACCAATCGTCTCAAACAGCAACCGAGTACGATCGCAGAAGACTTTGCAGATGTGACTGTTCTATTTGCGGATATTGTTGGCTTTACTGAAATTGCTTCTAAGTTGAATGCAACTCAATTAGTAAACTTACTCAATCAAATTTTTTCAGTTTTTGACTATCTGAGTGAAAAATACCGTTTAGAAAAAATTAAGACTATCGGTGATGCTTATATGGTGGTTGGTGGTTTACCTACACCCCATCCCAATCATCCCCAAGCGATCGCCCACATGGCGCTGGATATGCTAGATGCGATCGCTAAATTCAACACCGAGAACCAGCAAAAATTCAGCATTCGTATCGGTATTCACACTGGGGCAGTAGTAGCTGGGGTAATTGGTATCAAAAAGTTTACTTATGATCTATGGGGAGACACGGTTAACATTGCCAGTCGTATGGAATCGCAGGGTTTAGCAGGCAAAATTCAAGTAACAGAAGTTACTTATAAGCTTTTACGTAATGAATTTTATTTAGAAAAGCGAGGCGAAATTTTAATTAAGGGTAAAGGAAAAATGATGACTTATTTGTTAATGGGGCGGAAGTGAGAAGTAGAAGGCAGAGGGTAGATGGCAGAAGTATCAATATTAACACTTCACCCTTTATACTTCATAATTCACGTATAATCTGAGTTAAAACTATAGCAACAATTATATTTTTATAATCGAACACAGATAAACACAGATACACACAGATAGATTATCGGTGTTCCATGAGTGTTCATCTGTGTTCGTTAATTAAAATCTTACTCTGGACAATTACCAAAAAATCTTAATATTGCTTCTTCAATTCACAGTCTTATACCATTTCACAAAATTATTGATACAAATCTTCCCCCTTGTCTTCCTTGTCCTCCTTTTCTTCCTGGTCGCCAAATGTATCAGACTTATAGTGAAACGGTATTACGTAATTCATACTTCCCTAGCAATAGCCAGCGCCCGCCGTACAGCAGCATCGCTGTTGACAACACCGTAGCCGTAGACTGTATCATAACCAGGATCACCAAGATCGCAAGCAGTATCCGAAAGAATCGAGCGTATCTGTGTGGCTGTTAACCCTTGATTAACACTCCAGACTAATGATGCAATTCCTGTAACATTTGCTGTTGCTGCGGAAGTGCCGCTGAAATAGTTTATGTAGTCAAATTTACTGTAGAAAGATTCGGAGGTGTTGCGATTAGCACTGGTAGAGGTAAATTCTGCTGGGGCCATGAGAGTCAAACCTTCCCCATAATTAGAACCATACCACTTTATACCTGCACTCGGATAATCAACTCTTGTTCCTGGTGTTTTCGCATTGCCGTAGTAGTCTTGAGTTCCCCAACAAGCCCCAACTGAGATGACGTTTTGGTACTTTTTAGCTAAATCAGCAGGACTTGAAATAGTACTCTGATTACCATTACCAGCAGCGATGACAAACAAAACATCGTCTTGGTTGTTCGCAATTAGCTGTTCAAATGCTGTAGAGTATCCACCAGCGAGGCTGAGGTTAATAACTAAACGCTTATTTTGACTATCTGCCCAATTTATTAATATCTGTGTGGCATCAGCTAAACTATAATCTCCAGAGTTACCACCAACAACATCGACATGCATCAGTGCAGAATTCCAGTTGATGCCAGCGATACCAATATTATTATTGCTAGCAGCGGCGATCGCTCCTTGGACTAAAGTTCCGTGAGAATCAGATGAATATTCATCAAAATAGTTAGAACTAATACTGTTGGTAAATCGTAAATCTGGGTGAAGGTAGCCGTTAATGTCAGTTGCTAATCCTGTATCTTCAATTCCCAGTAGTATCTGATCTGAACCTGTTGTGAACCGCCATGCTTTGTGCACATCCATCATGTGCAAGTTCCATTGTTTGCTAAATAGCGGATCATTGGGTATTACCGACAAGTCAATTACAGTATCTGCAAACTTGATTGTGTCGATACCTTCAAATAAAATTTGCTTACCATCAGAGAAAGCGATCGCATCAAACACACGGGCGACTGAATCACCAGGATCGTAAACTACACCACCATTTGCAGTGTTAGCGTAGTTAAACGCTTGGACTTGTGTAGATACAAAAGCAGAGAGATCCAGTATATCTCGCCCTCCGCTACCAAAGTCGATATTGCCTTTGCCAGAAAATACAGTTTGTGTAGAAGTCGGTGTATATACAAACGTATCTGCTCTGAGTGTAGCTTGGTTACTGACAGCAGTTGCAGGTGTGATAGATGTGCTATTGGTAGACTCTAGTTGATCTGAACTTTGAATTACTGGCGTAGAATCTGGCGGTGTTAATGATAAACGTAGATTGTAAAAAGTTTGATTGCCGTTGTATGGATAAATCTGTACGTAATAGGTTCCGGCTGTTAAAGTACTAGTAATAAATTCATCAGTATTAGTAATATTGGCAGAACCCGCCAGAATCTCACCCTGCCAATTCAACAATCGCATATCTGCATCCGCACCCAAATCTTGGAGTGACAGAGTGACATCGCCGTCAGTGTTGATGTTGAACTTGTAGTAATCGTAGCTGTCGGATTTACCTACCCAATCTGTATAGCTAATAGGTTCTGTATTCGCTGAGATTTCACCTATATCCCAAGCTGTATCAATAGTGTTACCTGCATTGTCAATCGGTGTAGCCGAAACACTCAAGTCATATTTAGTTTTAGCTTTACCCTGAGAATAAACTCGAATCTGGTAAGTACCGGCTTCTAAAATCTGGGTGATTGATTCGGCTTTTTTACCAGTACGCTTAGAAGCAGCAATGACTTCTCCCTTGTCTGCTACACCATTGCCATTCACATCCCGAATCAACTCGACATTGGCATTGGCACTCAAGCGAGTCAAGTCAAGCTGAAAACTACTCTTACCTTCAAGTGTGAATTGGTAATAATCGATTGGATCTTTAAGAGAAACTTTATCAGTAAAAATCTCCGAATTATTTGTAAATGTAAAACTTCTAGCCTTATTTAAGGAATTGCCAGCAAGATCCGATGACATTTTTCACCTGGTATCTCAAACTACAGATAACTTTAATTACTTACATCATCTGTTTCTTTCGTGAGAAAATAACCTGATTATACATGTCTTTAATCAATCAGCATCAAAATTTTACCATAGCTTCACAATTAACCTGCGTAATTTTACTAGGACACCAGACTATGGGGTTTGGGAGTACAGCCAAAATTTGGATATCCTGTTGGTGGCTTGAACAAAATCTTAAACACATAAACAATGCTGGCTTTAATTAACTCTGTAAATCCCTGGCTAGTGGGAGTGGCGTTAAATTCTATCTTGTTAGTTGTGGCTTGGATCGCTCCCAAAAAGCTACTCACAAGCGTTGGTTACTTCCACGCTTGGTTACTAGGTGTCTTGATTTGGGGGACATTAGGTTGGCAAGGATATATAGTTGTAATGTTCTATTTTCTGGTTGGTTCCTTTGTCACACGCATAGGCATGGCCCAAAAAGAAGCTGAAGGTATTGCCGAAAAGCGTTCTGGTGCCAGAGGGCCAGAAAATGTTTGGGGTTCAGCTTTAATTGGGACACTGTGCGCTTTAGGAGTAGGAATGCTAGACTTGGGAACCCTTCCCATTACCCAATCTCTGATTGCTGATCTCCGATCCCTACTACTCCTGGGTTATGTAGCCAGTTTTAGTACCAAGTTGTCTGATACTTGTGCTAGTGAAGTAGGGAAAGCCTATGGCAAAAGTACTTTCTTGATTACCACCCTACAACCAGTTCCCCGTGGAACTGAGGGAGCAGTAAGTTTAGAAGGAACCTTAGCTGGGGTAGTGGCTTCAGTGGTGATTGCTTTTGTGGGTTGGGCTGTTGGTTTAGTTGAACTTTTGGGTGTACTTTGGTGCGTAGTCGCAGCATTGATTGCCACAAATTTAGAAAGTGTCATTGGAGCAACATTGCAATCAAAGTACACTTGGTTAACGAACGAATTAGTGAATATTTTAAATACATTAATCGGTGCGATCGCAGCGATTTTTTTAGCTTGGTTTTGGGCAATTACAGTTGCTTAATCTCAACAGGCAAGAGTCAGGAGATTGTAATTCTAATAACGTGAGATTGTCAGCTCATTTTGAATGCGTAGTTATTTTTCCCGAGCGACACTAGTTGTTTCTGCCATACTCTCATAATCATTTTCCGATACTAGGTAGATATTTTTACGATATATTTACAAGATGGAGTTGCCACTCTGTCTTGTAAGTCTTACTATGGCTATATAAACTTGGCATGATCCTGCCAATTCAATTACGAATTTCCTCTGAGGAATAAATGTATAAATATTTTTAGAAGTTTACGTATTTACCCTATGGAATCTTCATCGTTTTTAAATATTGATGAGCAACCGATTTCGATTGGACAAGTTGTAAAATATTTGCAAAATTCTGGAAAGTTAGGACAGTTTATCGGGGATATTTTGCGTCAATATGTAATAGAAAAAGAATTACAAACTCGCGAAGATATAGCTATTAGTCCGGCTCTTACTGAACAGGCAATTATTGATTTTCGACTGAAAAATCAACTCACAGAGCCAAAAAGTTTTCAAGAATGGCTACAAAATAATGGCAAAGACTATGATTCTTTTCACGCTAGTGTGGCTCTAAGCTTCAAGTTAGAAAAACTCAAAGCAGTAGTAACAGAACCAAAGTTGCCAGAATATTTCATCGAAAGGAAGATCTTCCTGGATCGGGTGGTGATTTCGCGAATTATTGTAGATAATCGAGAACTAGCCGAGGAATTACAAGCCCAAATAGAGGAAGGAGCTAGCTTTGAGGCATTAGCTAGAGAATACTCACTCACAGAGGATCGAATCGTCAACGGCATGATGGGCCCCGTCAGCCGAGGAACATTGCCTGATACACTCAGGGCAGCAATTGATGTGGCAAGACCAATGGAAATAGTAGGGCCAATCGAGCTGGAAGAACGTTATGGTTTGTTTCGTGTAGAACAAATTTTGCCAGCTTCATTGGAAGATACTCAACTAAAGCAAGCACTACAGAATGAGTTATTTGAGAAATGGCTAGCAGAGAAAATTCAGAAGCTAACGGTAAAACTGCAAGTGAACTAAAGCTGATAGATGATGAGTCTTCACATACAAGGGTGCTAGCCTCTCTACCTTGGACAAAAGCACCACTATGTTGGTTAACTCCACAACAGCAAACCCTCTTGAAAAAACAGGCAGAAACTCTACGCTTCGGTTTAGGAGAAAAAATCTGGCCAAAAGATGGAGTGGGTTATCAGTTTTTAATTGTGACTGGTAAAGTCCGTCTGCGCGAAGAAGGAGTTGGTAAACCCCTGGCAACTTTAGCTACGGGCGATTGGTTTGGTAGCTTGCAGGAACTACCCCTCGAATGCAAAGCTGTAGCTGCTAGTAAAGATGTAGTAGTGGTACGTTGGCCTGTGACAGTATGGGCAGAAATTTCCACACCACAGATTGAGGAGTTTTGGCGAGGAAGACCTCAAGATGATGGGGGGATGGGGAGATTGGGAGATGGGGAGACGAGGGAAAGTTCTCTCCCCACCACCCCACCACCCCACCACCCCACCAAAGACAGTCCCACCCACCCCACTTACCCGTTTGTTGCTAGCCGCAACACTGCTGCTGCTTGCTTGACAATGGTGGCGCAACAATTAGATCAACCCGTGAAGTTGGAATGGGTACAACGCCAAGTCAGAGGACAGCAGCCGAAACATGTTGTAGAAGCAGCAGAAAAATTAGGCTTTGTGCTACGGCGGTTACAGGTGAGTTGGTTTGATTTGCAGCAGTTGTCATTTCCGGCTTTGTTACAGTGGGGTGCATCCCCAGAAGCAGATGGCAACTGGGTTGTAGTGTATGCTGTCAGGGGCGACCGCTTACTCATTGCTAATCCCCTGAATGGCGATCGCACTTGTGAAGTTTTGCCGCAGTCGCTGGTGGAAGAACATTGGAATGGGCAACTGTGGCAAGTTGAGTTAATCCAAAAGCAGGAAAAATTCAACCTCAGTTGGTTTCTACCAGCAGTATGGCAGTACCGAGGACTGTTAGGGGAAGTGTTGCTGGCGTCGTTGACATTACAGATGTTAGGGTTAGCAACGCCACTCATTACCCAAGTCGTGATCGATAAAGTCATGGTGCAAGAGAGTTTGGCGACTCTTGATGTCATGGCGATCGCCTTATTGTTAGTAGCACTTTTTGAGGCAGTACTTGGTATTTTGCGGCTATTTGTCTTTACTCATACCGCCCGGCGCTTGGATTTAAGTTTGTCCGCCCAGCTATTTCGCCACTTGATGCGCTTACCTTTGGCTTACTTTGAATCACGCCGGGTAGGAGACACAGTAGCACGGGTGCAAGAACTGGAACAAATTCGCCAATTCCTCACAGGTACAGCGTTGACTGTGGTGTTAGACAGTGTCTTTGCTGTCGTGTACCTGGTGTTGATGTTTTACTACAGCATTCCGCTTACCTTCACGGCGTTGGCTGTGCTACCTTTATTTGCCATCCTCACACTTGTAGCTACACCAATTCTCCGTAACTGGCTAAATGAAACCTTTAATCGCAGTGCTGATAGCCAGTCGTTTTTGGTAGAGACAGTAACAGGAATTCATTCAGTGAAAGCCCACGCCGCCGAAGCAGTCGCACGCGATCGCTGGGAAGGTTTATTTGCCCGTTTCATCCGCACAGGCTTCAAAGCTTCTACCACCTCTAATATCAGCAGCAATATCGGTGATTTCCTGACAAATTTCTCTAGCCTACTCATTCTCTGGTTTGGTGCTAAGTTAGTCATTGACAACAAACTGACTGTTGGTCAACTTGTTGCTTTTCAAATGCTTTCTGGTAGAGTTACTGGGCCATTACTGCGATTAGTGCAACTATGGCAAAATTTGCAACAAGTCTTACTTTCCGTAGACAGGATTGGTGATATTCTCAACGTCGCCCCAGAAGCAGAACCAGGCACAGGTTTAGTTTTGCCACCCCTTAAAGGGCAAGTTGTTTTTGATCAAGTCTTCTTCCGCTACCGCCAAAATACAGAACCCGTATTGCGAGGCATTTCCTTTAACGTCCAGCCAGGGCAATTTGTCGGTATTGTCGGACGTAGTGGTTCTGGTAAGAGTACCCTTTCTAAGCTTCTGCAACGCCTCTATCAAATTGAATCAGGACGCATCCTCATTGATGGTTTTGATATTAAAAGTGCTGATTTAACTTCACTGCGTCAACAGATCAGTGTTGTCCTCCAAGAAGACTTTTTATTCAACGGTTCGATTTTGGAGAATATTACCCTTGGGAATCCCGAGATCAGCGCCGAACAAGTAGTAGAAGCTGCTAGACTTGCTGTTGCCCACGACTTTATTAGTGAATTGCCCCACGGTTACGAAACCAACGTCGGCGAAAGGGGTACAGCTTTATCTGGTGGACAACGACAGCGTATAGCCTTAGCGCGGTTGTTCCTCTCCCAAGCACCGATTTTGATCTTAGATGAAGCTACCAGCGCCCTGGATAGTGAAACCGAACAGCAAGTACTGCAAAACCTGCAAACAATTTCTCAAGGACGGACTGTATTTTTAATTGCTCACCGCTTTGCACCTTTAAAACGTGCTGATCTAATTTTGGTGTTAGAAAAAGGAGTTCTCGTCGAACGCGGTACACATACAGACTTGTTACAGCAAAAGGGTTTGTATTGGTCGCTGTATCAACGACAGCAGTTTAATATTTAACTTCTCGTCTCTGAGAAACAAGGCAGAGGGCAAAAGACAGAAGGCAGGAGGCAGAAGGAAAGAGGATTTGACTTGTTTATTTCATTCGTAATACCAATTCTCTATAAACTTGCACTTAATAGATATCTTGCAAAAGTCAGGATAATTCTGAATGACGTAGACGCGTAGCGGCTTCCGTAAGGTACACAGATGTAGACCCCTCAAAGGCGACTTAAGGTAGGGTACACAGGTGAGCATAGATTTTATTATCGGTGTTTATCTGTGTTCATCTGTGTTCGTTTTTTAAAAATATAGACTTTTGCAAAAGGTTTAATGAATAACTCTGTCTTCCTTGGCGTTCTTGGCTACTTGGCGGTTAGTTTATAAATATTAAATGCATCTTCCCAGAGAAACGGTATAACAGATGGTTCGCCACCCGTGTTTCTTGAAAAAATAGGCGTGTCTACGTTTTTTCCCTAGACAGCACCTGTTATTTTAGGAAGTAGCTAACAGTTTGGCTACTTTATACCGATTTAATCAATGATTGCAACACATCCTTGATTCAAGACGCGATAAATCGCGTCTCTACAGATGGTCTATTTGTCATATTCTTTTTTCAGATTGTTATTAGCACTTGCCGATTTCTAAAACATGACTTTAATTTACATTAAGCGTAAAATATCAATGGATTTTTTTGCTAATCTCGTCTAATCTGTATTTATCGATAGTTTTTGCTACTTATATTCATGCAATTTGTATCGGTAATTACTTAAAAAATTAACAGGAGTTTTATACCTTAGACGTATGGAAAGAAAGCCTGCAAAACAGTAATTTCTTAAAGAGAACGGCATTAACATCACAAGCTAAAAGCCTTTATTGGTTCCGATGAGAAAAACCAGCCTGCCTTTATGGGGTGCAACTAGTGAATGAGAGACTCCAGAATTTATTGTTGGGGTAATGACTTCTTTATTAGGGTAGCCCCTAAAAGAGGCTGGTCTTCCGTTTCTTCATGTATTAAGTACATGGACATAATTAAGCGTCAAAGATATTCCTAGATTGTAGTAATTGCTACTCTTATGGAAATTCCCATAGGCTTAAGCATTGACTAGTTACTAGAAACTTTCGTTTATTTATGTTCATCTACTTATTTGTGAACACACCAAAAACATTTTAGGTAAATATTCAGTAATGATGAACAAAAAATGGGCAACAAAGCGAATTACCTTAAACCTAGCATCAGGTGAAGCCGAAAAGCTTGAAAGATATTGCCAACAAACAGGAAGACCAGCAACAGACGTGATTCGGGAACTTATTCGAGGACTACCTATACAAATGCAAACTGACTTAAACCCAATTGAGCAGAATTACTCCACTACAATAGGACAGTTAAGAAGATAATTGATAATTCCTGTTAATTCCTCATTGACCAATCATAATTCATAATTAAAAACATTAATTATGAATTATGATTTACTAATTATCAATTATTAATCAGGACTCTTAACTACTCTTGGTAACTCAACACGAAAAATTGAACCTTCACCGAGTTTACTTTCTACAGTGATACTGCCTTGCATCAAGCGAACTAATTGGTCAACAATTGCGAGTCCTAAACCAGTACCACCTTGTTTGCGTGTCAGACATTGGTTGACTTGGCGAAATTCTTGGAAGATATTTTTTAAATCGGCTTCGCCAATGCCTATGCCTGTATCTTTCACGATCAACATCACTCGTTCTTGAATTTCTAATACTTCCACATTTACTTTACCTGTATCGGTAAATTTAATCGCATTAGAAAGTAGATTAACTAAAATTTGGCGGACGCGATCGCTATCATTAATAACATGAGGATTTTGCAGGTTAATATAAACATCTAAAGCTAAATGTTTCTGTTGGGCTAAACAGTGCAGTTCTTCTACAGTTGTTGTTACCAATTCAGCTAAATTGAATTCTGTCAAATTCAACTCCAACCGCCCAGCCTCCAGTTTGGAAAAATCTAGTATATCCTCGATCAGCATTAACAGGCGTCTAGCACTAGATAAAATGCGTTCTACCATGTTTCTTGCCTGCGGGGGAAACTGGTTGTATGGGTGGCGTAGCAATAGTTGGGAAAAGCCCAAGATCGCATTCATGGGGGTACGCAGTTCATGAGACATAACCGCCAAAAATTGTGATTTCAGCCTTGTCGCTTCTTGGAGTTGCAAATTCTCCAGCCTCATCGCCCGTAACTGTTCTTCTGCTTTTTTGCGGGCGGTGATATCCCGTACTAACCAATGCCAGCCCTTGGGATTACCTTCGCGATCCCATACTGTAGTTACACTGATGGCAGCATCAAATTCACCTCCCTCCCGGGTTTGCATTTGAATTTCCCAATCTTGGATTTGTTTGATCTGGTGCAAACGCATTAGCTGGGAACGAAAGGTACGACGCTGATTTTCCGGAATGAAGTTGATAAGTAATTTGCCTTGGAGATATTTTTGTGATATTTTAAATAAGCCGATAGCAGCGCGATTTGCTTCTAATATTTTGCCTTCGATGTTAGTCACCAAATAGGCATCTGGGGCAAAATCAAATAATTCTTTATAGCGTTGGCGTTCCATTTCCAAGGCAATCCGAATATTTATTAACTCCTCGTTTTGTTGGCGTACTTCTTCTTCTGCCACTCTTAATTCTTCTAATGCTGTATTAAGTTCTTCAAGGCAATCGCGCAGTATTTCTGATGGCGGTAGAGGCGATATTTTGGCATGATATTGTAGCGCATCAGCTCTTTGACGCACAGCCTTTATTTGTTGGGTTAATTCGTAGGCGTTCACACTGAAACTCCTAGTGATTCTCGCTTTTTTTAATCAATTTTTTTTATCAAATTATATAAAATTCTCAGAGTAATCAACACTAACAAATTAGTTAGGAAGACTCGGGGATATTAAATTTATGTAGTGAAACTGAGTGATTAATAGAGTCCGGGGAGAAATAGGGAAGTATTTTTGGCATATTAATGAGATTGAATTTTAAAATGTTTTGTTAAAAATATTTGATGAAAAATTTTTTAATTGCCTATCTTGTACTAGTAAAATCATAGCTCCTGTCAAAGACATTATTTCACAGAATTCGCCCTATGATCAAAAACACTATTGGGTTTTTGTTAACTATGTAACAAGATTCAGCCTGTTTTAAGTTAAACATTGAAGTATTTTAATTTAGAGCCGTCAGCTCTAATTTTTGTCACTTTATTTAACATACTAAACAGGGTTTAGGAAACTGACACCCTCCGAGCGTTATAAATCCTGCAACATTTGATTTTCCACAAGTTTAAGCATTTATCCTAAACTTTTGTTGGAAACTAAATGCCATTTTAAGAAGCAGGGTCATCTATAAGCAGAATGTACACCTTTCAATTTATTAAGAATGACAAATATATAGTGTTTTTATATCTCCTCAGCGAGTGATAACATACAGCTTCTAAAGTATGAGTTTAGGAAGAGTAGAATACAATATCAATTATTCGCTTGTGTCAATTTCCTCCATTAATAAGATTACTCCTTGAATATCGCGTCTGGTCTACCCACGTAGAGGTGTACAGCAAACTTTGCATAAAATTGCCCGACCACGACGATTTGTGGCTTGTAACGTCACTTCTGGATATGGCAACTCTCCTAGTAAACAGGCGCGGATTGGCTGACGGAGTTGTTCAACTGGCAAACCAATATCTAGATTTAGGAAGTGCCTGCTTTTGACTTCATCAGCACGGACGCCCCAGAGGTCTTCAGCCCGATAGTTCCAAATTTGGATATGCAGGTCTTGGTTGAGAACAGCCACACCGCTATGCAAACCAGACAAAATCGATTCCAAAAAGGTGTTGACTTGGACGAGTTCATCACTACGTTGACGCAGTTCCTCATTAAGGGCGTGGAGTTCTTCGTTAGTAGATTGCAGTTCCTCGTTCATCGTCTCCAACTCTTCGTTGGTAGATTGGAGTTCTTCGTTTGTCGTCTCTAGTTCTTCAACGGTGGATTGGAGTTCTTCGTTGGTTGTCTCTAGTTCTTCGTTAGTAGATTGGAGTTCTTCGTAAGCTGTTTCTAGTTCTTGGTTCGCGTGTACTAGTTCGTTTTGTAAATGTTTAAAGCGAGTAACGTCGGTGAAAATGATTTTTACGCCTAAGAATTCATCACCGTTGTTGTCTATTAGTGGTATGACGTGGACATCGAAAAATCTGCTTTCTTGTTCTGTAATTGACCATTCAATATCTTTTAAAATCACAGAACGGCGGTTGGTGCTAGCTTGGTCAATCCGCGATCGCAATTCCACTGGTCGGTAGGAAATTTCTAAATCTTGTAAGGGACGACCCATATCCCTGGGATTGAGATTAAATAAACTACGGGCTTGTTCGTTGGCTAGTACCAATGAATTGTGAACATCCACTATCACCTGAGCGATCGGATCGATCTCGAAGGCGGCTTGATGAATGCGAGTCATTGGGTTAACCATTTCCGGTGTGGATTGCTGAGTATTCAAATGAGTTATATTCAACAACAAATCACGACGATTGCCGTTTGGTACTTTTGTGAATATCCGCCGTCGCAAATCTAGAGGTGTAAAGGAGTGATTGCGGGTAAACAGCATTTCTGCTTTACCTAAAAATAGAAACCCGTGATCGTGTAGAGCAAAGTGAAAACGATCTAGAATTTTCGCTTGGGTTTCAGAATTGAAATACATCAGAGTGTTGCGACACACCAGCAGGTCAATTCTGGAGATTGGTGCATCCTGCACTAAATCGTGACGACCAAAAATGACACCGCGACGCAATTCTTTTTGCACGACATAGCGACCACCCACTCGCTCAAAATACTTTTCTACCAGTTCCGGGGGAATGGGTTGGATTTCCTTGGGGCTGTAATTGGCATGACGGGCATATTCCAGCGCCTCCACATCCACATCAGTGGCAAACACTTTCACTCGCGCTGTGTACTGTTCCATACCCAGTGCTTCAGCCAGCAACATAGCTAAGGTGTAAGTTTCTTCCCCGGAAGCACATCCCGCACTCCATACTCGAATCGGTTGGCTGAGGTGCTTGTTAGTAATTATTTGAGGAATGATGTCACTTGCTACATACTCCCATGACTCTGGATCTCGAAAGAAACCCGTGACATTAATTAAAATTGTGTTAAATAACTCAACAAACTCGTCGGGATGTACTTCTAAATAATCAAGATATTCGTTGTAATTTTCAAGACCAATTGTTTGCATACGTCTTTTGATGCGGCGGGTTAAGCTAGTGCGCTTGTAACCTTTGAAATCAAAACCACGGTTGCGTTTGATGTATTCTAAAAGGCTTTCTAGTTCAGGGTTAGTATCTGTGGTACTCATAGTAAGTGATTGGGCAAAATTAAAGTTATTGGTTCAGGGTAGGGAACAGGGAAAAATATAAACAATGTGTAATTAATTTTGTAATGATACTTAAAAAATGAAATTTACGGGTGATGAGGCAGCAGGCGCGGAGATTAATCTGTTGCGAGATTAGATAGAGAATTTGGTATAACTTACGAGAATTTCATGTGTATGAGAGCCAGATCCCCGACTTCTTTAAGAAGTCGGGGATCTGGTTATTCCCAAATGATTTAGGAATGCTATCCTACAGTTAGGATTTGGGAGAATTAAATAGGTCGGTGTTGAAAATTGTCGTTATGACAAAGCAGAAGGCAGAAGAGCCACTGCCTTTCTTTATTCACCTATTTGTTAATTGAATTAAAGTAGAAGCGATCGCATCCAAAGGCAAAACAAAATCAACAGCCCCAGTTTTAATAGCAGCTTCAGGCATCGCAAAAAAATCGGAAGTTTCTTTATCTTGAGCGATCGCTATACCACCCATGTTTTTAATTGCCTGTACTCCGGCTGCGCCATCGCTATCTATCCCAGTTAAGACTACAGCGATCGCCTGTTCTTGAAAACTAGCAGCTGCTGACTTAAACAAAACATCACCTGCGGGGCGGACATAACGGACTTTTTCCGCTTGAGACAGAGACAATGTTGCGTCGGTATTAACTAACAGGTGTGATCAGGAGGAGCAATGTAAACCGTGCCTGGTTTTAACTTTTCACCCGCTTCTGCCTGCTTGACTACCAAAGGAGTACGCTTATTGAGGATTAGCGCCAACATACTAGGATAGTGGGGATCTAGGTGTTGCACCACAGCGATCGGGGCAGGAAAGTCTGGGGGTAAGTTGGATAAAATTTCACTCAAAGCTTTCAGTCCACCAGCTGACGCTACCATTACTACTATGTAGCTATTCATCATTGATCGCTTCTTGCCCCTGTAAGTCTGGAGTATCTTTCAGTTCTGTGAGTGCATGGGAATTACTTTTGAGTAGGACTTCTCGAATCACAGCAGCACGTTCATCACAATCTTGAGCTTCTTGTTCCAATCTTTCGGCTGATAAAAGGGCGTTGCGATCGCGCATCCGCTTAGCCATGCGGTGTGCCAGAGAAGATTTTTCCTTTAATGCCCTCAGGGCAATCCAAAGTGCATCCTCCAAAGCGTCAGATTGTTCTGCCAAAAGAGTTTCCGTGGAGTAAGCATGACCCGTGCGACACCGAAACCGCAACAAATCTCCCTCTTGCAATTCCCAAAGAGTACCACCACACTCCGGACAGCAGAAACCTGAGGGTTTACCAGGTCTGCCGTCGTTGTCTACTGCTTCCATATCTAATTCTGCTATATCAGACTCAAATTCAATTTCGTTGGGTATAGATTTTTCTGCTTCTTCTTCCACAGGTGTGTTAGCTAGTTCCACCAGTACAGATGGAATCCCCGCCAGTGGCAGAACATAATCAATGTCGTCTACGTTTTCGATGGCACTACGTGGCATTCCCGCAAACATTGCGTTGTGGGGGTCTTGAACAACCGCTACCCCACCTCGCATTTTCACTGCCTTTAATCCCGCTGTCCCATCATCAAGTGACCCGTTAATATCAAACCAACCACTCGCCGTCCGTAAGCTCGCACAGCGGTACGAAATAGGGGATCGATAGCTGGACGATGGCTATTCTCTCTCGGGCCCCGTGATAGGGTAATGTATCCTCGTTTGACAAGTAGATGGTAATTCGGCGGGGCAACCTAAATTCGACCTAGAACAATTGCTTCTCCATCTTGAGGATGATGTACTGGCAAATTTCCAGCCCGGTTCAATATCTGGGGTAATACACTTGTGCCGTGAGAGGGAACATGAAGGACGATGAAAATAGCAGCTTTGATGTCTGGAGGTAAATTTTTTACTAAAAAACTAAGTGCTTCAACTCCGCCTGCTGACGTCCCGACTACGATTATATCGTGTCCAGGCATTGATTCCTCCTAGTAGCAGCGCAGATGAACATACTTACACACTGCTAAGATTACCTTAACAATATGGAGACATTTACTAACCTAGCTTAGAGTAGATTTATTAGTTATACCAAGTCTGGGTAATGGGTAATCGGTAATTGGTAATTGGTTTTTCCCATTATCTATTACCCATGACTGATGACCGACCTTCACAGATATGATAGGTTCTAAAAGTTTCTCCTACACCCCTATTTGTTGACT
>NZ_AJLK01000159.1 GCF_000317205.1 Fischerella muscicola PCC 7414
CGGTAAAATAACAGTGAAGGTAGAGCCAACCCCAACCTGTGATACCAGTTCTATTTCGCCTTGCAATATTTCAACAAGCTGCTTGACAATTGCTAAACCTAAGCCAGTACTATCAGGCAAGCGAACATGCGACAAAGTGGAGCGAGATCGATAGAAGGGTTCAAAAATATGTGGTTGGTCTTCTGGTGAGATTCCCATTCCTGTATCACTTATTGCAATAGACCACTGTTGCTCGGATCGCACCTGACACGTTAATCTGATTGTTCCCGAGTTTGTGTATCGAATCGCATTACTCAGAAGATTTGTAACGATTTGCTGCAATCGCAAGGAATCTGTCAAAAGTTGCTCGGGAGCGTCAGAGGTGTCAATCACCATATCCAGCTTTTTTGCACTAGCTAGAGGCTCCATGATCTCCACAACATGATTGATCGCTGAGCGCACATCTGTTGGTACTAAATGCAGTTCTATTTTCCCAGCTTTGCATCGTGAAAGTTCCAGTGCAGAGTTAATTAAGCTGAGTAATTGACGACCATTGCGTAGCACTCGCTCGATGTTTTCGACACTAGGCAGAGTGTCTCTAATATCTGGGCGCTTTCGGACTTGGCGCAAAAACAAATCTGAGTAGTTAATAATCGAGTTGAGAGGGGTTTTGAGTTCGTGAGCTAGTACAGAGAAATTTTCCTGAGTCGTGTTCACCAAGCGAATCAGTTGCTCATTCGTAAGCATCAGCTGACTTTGCAGTTCTTCTAGTTCACGCAATCGCTCCTGTGTATAGCTTTGAAAGCACTGGCCAATGGCTTCATCTACTACAGCATTAATTACCCTCACGGCTCGAATCACTTCTGTAACTGTTGCTAACTGTAGCTCTGCATTGATTGCCAAAAATATCTGTTGACGTAGTAGACGATACTCCCGTGCGATTTCAGCAGGGTCAAAGCCTTGTTTAGCTCTGAAAATGCCATGGGTCAAACTTGCCTGAACAGCAACTCAATATCACTGTCAGTCGATTGAGAAAGCACAGTTGTCATTGCTGCTAAGACATGGGGAATATGATCCCGTATATCCGTACGAGGTAGTGAATCAGCGCTCTCAATCTGCTCGTCAACGCGAACAGCTTCAACCCACTTCTCCACAATTGTGTCAGTTTTTTTACTTAAAATTTGACTAAAATCCATTTTTATGGTATACGTGGGCAAAAGTAGATGATAAAATTCTTGAACAAAATAAGTTTAGAGATAAAAAATTTAAATTTACGTCGATTGTGAATTGAAGAAGCAAAATAAGGTTTTTTAGCAATTGCCTAGTTTGATGTTGGTTAACGAACACAGATGCACGCCGATGAACACAGATAGATTATCGGTGTTCATCTGTGTTCATCTGTGTTCGACTTCAAAAACAGAATTATTGCCATAGTTATTAATTCACATTAGGCATAATTTCTCAGCATCAAGTAAATACACACATTTTCCATGAAATATAAAACAGCACACTCCTAAAAGGAATTGTGATGTTATTTAACAAAATTGAAAACTATTCAGTGATTTTCAAGAGCATTCCTCATTATGCCCGCAATTTTCCTTTTTGTACCCGTTCGCGACTACCGGTAGGAATCGAAGCAATTAGCTTTTGGGTGTATTCTTGTTTGGGTTCGCGGTAAATTTCTTCTGCGATGCCTTGCTCGACAATTTCACCACCATTCATAACTAAAATGCGATCGCTCATAAATTTTACCACGCTCAAGTCGTGAGAAATAAAGATGTAAGTTAAACCAAACTCATCTTGTAATTCTTTGAGCAAATTCAGCACCTGCGCTTGCACTGATACATCCAACGCCGAAACCGATTCATCGCAAATAATAAATTTAGGATTCAAGGCTAGAGAACGAGCAATACAAATCCTTTGGCGTTGACCACCGGAAAACTGATGCGGATAGCGGTTCATAGCATCGGCGCTTAAGCCGACTCGTTCTAATAAATAAGCAGCACGTTTTTGTCTTTCTTGCTTTGTACTACCAATCGAGTGAATCAGCAAGGGTTCCATGATCGTGTCCCCTACCTTCATGCGGGGGTCAAGGGAACTAAACGGGTTTTGAAAGACTATTTGCATTTCCCGTCGCAGTTTTTGTAATGCTTCTCCTTTAAGGGTTGTGATATCTCGTCCCTCAAAGATAATTTGACCACTCATCGGTTCGATTAAGCGTAACAAAGTTCTACCTAAAGTAGTTTTGCCGCAACCAGATTCTCCTACCAACCCTAGAGTTTCTCCTTTTTTGACATCAAAGGAAACTCCATTCACAGCCATGTAGTAACGTTTTGTACCACCAAATATACCTTTGATCGGAAAACCAACCTTCAGATCCTTAACTTGCAGTAGAGGTGGTTCGCTTTCTAAATTTGCTAATCTCTGCGCTATTTCTTCCGGCGTGACATCTGGTGGTTGTGTGGGTTCTTTCCCCTGAATAATTACTTGTCCCGTCGTTGGTATTTCCTCGACATTCATGTAGTCAGAAACAGTTAAAAGCTTGTGGGGACGGCGGTTAAGTTTAGGACGACAAGCCACCAAACCCTTTGTATATGGATGTTGAGGATTCGCAAAAATTTTGGTGGCGTCGTCGAATTCAACAATTTTACCTCTGTACATGACCGCGACTTTATCGGCTACTTCGGCAATTAAGCCTAAGTCGTGGGTGATAAAAATCAAGGCCATGTCGCGGCTGGCCTGTAATTCTCGCAGCAAATCAATAATGGTTGCTTGCACCGTCACATCCAAGGCGGTGGTTGGTTCATCAGCAATTAATACCAGGGGGTTGCAGGAAATTGCCATCGCAATCATCACCCGTTGTAACTGACCCCCGGAAAGTTGATGAGGATAACGTTCTAGGATGGCTTCTTTATGTTGCTTGACTAACTTGAGTAGCTTTTGTTCGTCTAAGCTGGATGAACCAAAGGATGAGTGTTGCCAACTGTCAATATACTGCTGTCGGATCTTTTCATCGCTTGGGAGCAATTTTACTTCTTGTAGCCGTGCGATCGCTTGGTGTCGTGCTTCTGCTTCTGAAATATTCTGATGCCGCAAAATTGCTTCTGTCAATTGAAAGCCGATAGTATATACAGGATTGAGCGAACTCATCGGTTCTTGAAAAATCATGGCGATGTCGCCACCCCGGTGCAGTTGCATTTCCTTCGCAGACAACTCTACCAAATTGATGGGTTGACTATTTTCATTGGCACGAAACCAAATTTCTCCGCCTGCTATCCTACCCGGAGACTGCAACAAACCCATGATTGCTAAAGATGTGACTGATTTGCCACTCCCCGACTCTCCTACTATCCCTAGAGTTTCACCTCGATGCAATTGAAAAGAAATTCCATCTACAGCTTTGATGATTTTGCTATCACCAACAAATTCCACCTGTAAGTCGCGAACATCTAGGACTATTTCTTTCATAGGAAGTCGGGGTTAAACGGGAATTGAAAATAAACAGGATTTTAACATTCACTATGTGAAGTAGGGGAAAGGGGATTGGGGAACTCACCGGCCCCCACGACCGTAGGGAGTGGGGATTAGGGGCAACAGGGATTGGGAATTGGGCATTCGGTGTTTATTCTTCCCCTTCCCTTGTCCTCCTTGTCTTCCTTGTCCCCTTTCACCTTTTCCCAATCCCTAGTCCTCTTTCCCCAATCCCTCTTAAAATGGGATGTCATCAACGTCTGGTTCTGGGTTAGGTACTACCGGAGGATAGGAACTACGTTCAGGTTTTGAGGTTTGGGGAACAGGTTCTGAGTAATTATTTTGGGAAGCGACACCAACATTACTTTTTGCAGGAGTTGGTGTCGAAAGCGGTGGTTCGTAACTCGAAACAGCTTTTTGAGGAGTGGCAACTGGTGCTGATGCTGGTGCTGTCGTCACTGAAGACCCAGCCATGTTTAAATTTGCAACTAAAGGATAAATTTTTTGTACTGTCAACTCAGCACGTTTTTCTTTAAAACCTTCTGGACGGTCAATGGTATGCATACCTAAGCGTCCTTCTAAAAGTATGCGATCGCCAATATGGTAGTGCTGCTGAATTTCTTTAGCCATATTGCCCCAGCCTACTACTTTTAAATTTGCTGCTGGTTCACCTTCTCGCAACCCAGAAAACTGCACTAGCATCTCTGTCACTTCCAATCCATCTGGTGTAAAACGCAGTTCTGGTTCTTTAACAATTTCTGCCATTAAAATACAGCTGTTCATCAAAATTCTCCTGAGTTGAAATAGGGATCGGGGAAAGGGAAAGGGGAAAGGGAAAGGGGAAAGGGGAACGGGGAACGGGGAACGGGGAACAGGGAAAGAGTAAGAAAGAATATTAAATAATGTTTGTTTTGTTTATCACATGAATGTCTCAATTAAAAATATTGTTAATGATAATTAATGACCATTGACAAATGACCAATGACAACCAAGACGAATTAACTTTATTGATAGTGAATAACTAAGTAGAACGGCGCAAAAAAACCGTAGACGCGCAGCGACTTCTCGAAGAGTAGTATGTAACCGAAAGTAAAGTTGCCCAAAAAGCTCTTCCCTTCTGCCTTCTGCGGGCCCCCCACAAATTCGCGATTCGGAGAGCGAATTTGTGGGGAACCCCTTGTGCCCTCTGCCTCCTGCCTTGTCATAACGATAATTTTCAACACCGACCTACTTAAATTCCATAATTTACACTCTTGGCTTTGAGACTGTTTTAGCATAAAAGCCAAGGAAGTATTGCGAGCAGTATCAAACCACTGTTCGGAAACTGTACTTGGCTGCGATAAGTATTTAATTCTACAATATTTTAGTACATTTGTACCATAGATTATCTTCAAGTTTTGACATGAGCAGGAAAAACACCGTAGGCTACTAACCTTGCTGGCAATTCACGCAACCAAGGCAAGCGTAACCAACCAGGTAGCTGTAACAACTGATTTGAATTGAGAACACGGGCAAATATCTGCTGTTGGATAAATGACTGAAATGCTTGGATAATCCGAGTCGGCAATTCTCTTCGGCGCTGCACTTTGGCGAGTTCGTGCAATTCTACATGTCCTTGCTTGAGTGGTTTACTCAGGACATTTGCAGCCACAACAGCATCTTGAATCGCATAGTTGATCCCAACTCCACCGACAGGAGACATAACATGGGCAGCGTCACCAATCAGCAGTAGTCCAGGACGATACCAACGGACTAGGCGACTGGATTCTACTGAAAGGAAAGCAATCTGTTGCCAATCTTGTAGGTGTTGAATGCGGTCTTGCAATTCTGGCACTACTTCTACAATCGACTTTCTCAAAGCTTCCATGCCAGCAGCACGAATTTCCTGATACCCTCCCTTGGGAATCACGTAGGCCATTTGCCATTGATCGCCGCGATCTAGCATAACGACAATATGACCACGACCGATACGTCCTATTCCCCCTTCATAATCTCCTGATTGCTTAGGTAGGCGGAACCAAAGCACATCCATCGGTGGTGAAGTTTGAATAGATTCAAAACCAGCTAACTGACGCAGGCGTGAGTGACGTCCGTCTGCACCCACCGTCAAGATGGCCCGCACTTCATGCCAACCACCATGTCCGCGATAACGTACACCCCGAACTACCCCATCTTCTTCAATCAACTCCTGTACATTGGCACCCATAACTAACTGAAAATTGGGATACTTTTGGGCTTCGGTAGTAATAAACTCCAAAAATCTCGCTTGCGGAAGCATCGTAATGTAGGGATAACGGGTTTTCAGGTGACTGAAATCAGCTAAAGTAACACTCGCTTCTGGAGTCCGAACCCTGATTTGGCGCATTTTAGCGTGAGGAAGTTGCAGCAACTTTTCAGCCAAGCCCAGTTCCTCCATAATTTCCATCACCGATGGGTGAATGGTGTCTCCCCGGAAGTCGCGGTCAAAATCTTTGTGTGCTTCCAATAAAATTACGGGAATACCTTGACGCGCTAACATCAGGGCAAGAACAGCACCTGCTGGGCCTCCACCGACAATGCAACAATTTGTAGTTTGTACGTCTAAAATGTCATGGGTAGGAGTCGGCATCTCTTGAGGAGAAGGATTTGAGGTAAGATGAGAAGCCATAATAAAATTCCCCAATGTGCTTTCTTTCAAGGTAGTGTGGCTGTTATAGTAAAAGCTGTTTTTTTAACTTTTCGTAGTCACTGCAAACGTGTATCATGAGCGCTGAAGCCTAAGTGTACTTTGTCATTTGTTTAAATTTATTAACTAATGACCATTGACCATTGACCATTGACCATTGACCCTTGACCATTGCTGAAAAACTCGTGGCGCAAGTAATTTTAGAAAACGTCTATAAAAGTTTTCCTCCTCGTCGGGGAGAGAGTGTTACTTCTCAAACCCAGCTGGTATTGAATGGAGAGAAAAAGGAAGCAACTGCCTCTAAAAGTGCAGATGGTAGTGTAAATGTCTTGCGGCGCATTAACCTGACTGTGGCAGATGGTGAATTTATGGTGCTGGTGGGGCCTTCTGGTTGTGGTAAAAGCACCTTGCTACGGTTAATTGCTGGTTTGGAAGTCATGACTGGAGGCAATATCTGGGTAGGCGATCGCTTAGTTAACGATCTTCCCCCCAAGGAACGAGATATTGCGATGGTGTTTCAAAATTACGCCCTCTATCCCCACATGTCGGTGTATGACAATATTGCTTTTGGATTGCGACGCCGAACTATTGGAGGTGGGGAGGTGGGGAGTTGGGGAACTCGGGGCCCCCACTCCCCCAAGGGAGTGGGGATTAGGGGCAGTGGGGA
>NZ_AJLK01000160.1 GCF_000317205.1 Fischerella muscicola PCC 7414
GAATGTAGAATCAAACTCTCCCCATCACCCCATCACCCCATCATCCCATTTAACGGCGTGGGCAGAAAAGATGTTAGTGGGAATGACACGAAATTTACCCAAGGGACTACGTTATATTTCTGAGAAAGAACGCTCAGTAAATGAACAGGTAAAATACGTTGCTCAGTTATTACAAATTGAAGGACTGTTAAATCGTTTACCCAAACAATTATCCGGGGGACAAAGACAACGGGTGGCGTTAGGAAGGGCGATCGCCCGCAATCCCCAAGTGTTTCTCATGGATGAACCGCTTTCTAACCTTGATGCCAAACTACGCGCCGAAACCCGCGCCCAAATTGTCAAACTGCAACGCCAACTAGGAACAACGACAATTTATGTTACCCACGATCAAACAGAAGCGATGACAATGGGCGATCGCATTACAATTCTCAATCAAGGTCAAATTCAACAAGTTGCCCAGCCGTTAGAACTTTATAATCGTCCCGCTAACCTTTTTGTGGCTGAATTTATTGGTTCACCACCAATGAATTTTATGCCGATGAAATTTCATGCCCCTTTGTTAATTACTAACGGAGATTTTCGGCTGACTTTACCAGAATTTTGGGGCAATGCCTTACAAAAATACGATGGACGCACTGTAATATTAGGCATTCGTCCAGAACATTTAATTTTAAGTGTACCTGCGACTAAAAATTTACCAGTACAAGTCGAACTGGTAGAAAACCTCGGCAATGATAGTTATCTATCTACAAAACTTGTCGGTTCTAGTTTCCAACAACCTGTGACTGCCTGTGGTAATTCTTTGCAAGTGCGAGTACCTCCAGACAGACTGGTACATGTGGGCGAACAGCTATGGTTATCCCTGACACCAGAAAAACTCCACTTTTTTGATCCTGAAACGGAATTGGCAATTTTTCCTTAGATCAAGGAACATTTTTGATCTCGTCACAGGCATAAATAATGCCTACAGTTATCTCATTAATTGGCTATTTTTTGTAAACGTCTTTACGATGCCCAACTTTAACAACTTTGACTATTAGTAAATCATCTTTGACTTCGTACAAAATACGATACTTGCCTACACGAACACGGTAAGTATCTTCACTGTCTTCTAACTTTACAACTCCATCAGGACGTGGATTTTCTGCTAACTCTTGAATCTTCTCTTCAATTCGTAGTTTGATATCTTCAGGCAGCTTTTTTAATTGTTTAGCTGCCCTACTTGTAATTTCTACTTGATAAATCACGCGGTTTCTCGCTTGTATTGTTCCCAAGAAATAGTAGTATCATTTTTTGCCGCATGAATATCTCGAATATCCTCTTCATCTTCGCTTTTACGAATTTTTAATAACTCTAAAACATCTTCTAAAGTATCTTCATAAGCCTGTTCCAATTCCTCGTAAATTGCTTTGAGTAGCGCTTGTCTGGTTTTTGTAGTTTCCATTTGTCACCTCATAAATTTTTCTAAATTATTATCCCCTATGCCAACGAGTACCCTCACGGCTATCTATTAAAGTAATGCCTTGGGCTTGCAATTCATCGCGGATACGGTCTGCTTCGGCAAAATTCTTGGCTTTTCTCGCTTCTTGCCGTTTTTGAATTAACTCCTCGATTTCTACTTCAGTAATACCACCAGTATTATTTGTTTCTTCTGCCACTTTGGCTTCTAAACCCAACACTCCGGCCAAGGTAACAAGAGTCCGCCACTGTTTCGCTAACTCTGCTGGTGGTGTTGTGGTTTTGCCTTCATGTACCAAAAGATTTCCCTCTCGGCGTAGTTCTTTGGCGAGTTCAAATAGTACTGCTAGGCTACCAGAAAAGTTAAAGTCATCATCTCCTGATTCTTCAAATCGTTTGATGATTTCTTTATCTAAATTATTACCGTCATTGTCAAAGCCAAGTTTTTGACCGTGTTCGTAGCCGAAAAGTAAACCTTCTTTGAGGGTTTTCCAACTACTTTCGGCAGTAGTGATCGCTTCATCTGTAAAATCAAGAGGTTTGCGATAGTGTGCCTGCAAGACAAAGTAGCGCACCGCCATTGGGTCTACTGGGCGATCTAATAATTCTCTGATAGTGGTAAAATTACATAGAGACTTGGACATTTTCTTACCATCTACCATCACCATGCCGTTATGCATCCAGTAACGGGCTAGGGGTTTGTTGATGGCGGCTTCTGATTGGGCAATTTCATTTTCATGGTGAGGGAAGATTAAATCACCACCGCCACCATGAATATCAATTGTTTCACCTAGTCGCGATCGAATCATCGCCGAACATTCAATATGCCACCCCGGACGACCTTTACCCCAAGGTGAGTCCCAAGCTGGTTCTCCTGGTTTAGCAGCTTTCCACAAAGCAAAATCAAAGGGGTGCTGTTTTTTACCTTCTTGTTCTTCTGCATCTACTCTGCCACTTGCACCAGCTTGCATTTGTTCTAGTTCGCGCCCTGATAGCTTACCGTAAGTGGGAAAACGCTCAACTCTGTAATATACGTCACCACCAGCCGCGTAGGCATAATCTTTTGCAATTAAGGCTTTAATCATCTCATGGATTTCCGGAATATGTTCCGTTGCACGAGGATATTCGTCAGCATCCATGACATTTAAACGACGGATATCTTCAAAATAAGCATCGATAAAACGATGTGACACTGCTTCCATCGTTGTACCTTGTTCCCTGGCACGGTTGAGAATCTTATCGTCAATATCGGTAAAATTCTGGATGTAGTGGACTTGATAACCGCGCCATTGCAGATAACGACGTATAGTATCCCAAACTATGTAGGAACGAGCATGACCCAAATGGCAATAGTCATACACCGTCACGCCGCAGCAATACATCTTAACTTTTCCAGGCTCAATTGTTTCCAAAGGTTCTTGGCGACGAGTGAGGGTATTGTAAACGGTTAGGGTCATAACACAGTAATACTGATTGAGATACGCAATAATAGGTTAAAGCAACTGGGACGTTGATCCAGCATCCCTATGCTAGTGTTTTATGGACTCTGTGCGCTACATTTTCTAGTTTGACTCATTTGATGGCAGTGTTATGCAAGCAGCTACTTCTGAATCTCATTCAATGGATGCCCCAAAACAAGGATTACCAGTCACAATTATCACTGGTTTTCTTGGTAGCGGAAAAACAACTTTACTCAATCATATCTTGAGCAATCAACAGGGTTTAAAAACCGCTGTTTTAGTAAATGAATTTGGTGAAATTGGCATTGATAACGAGTTAATTATCTCTACCGACGATAATAATAATATGGTGGAGTTAAGTAACGGTTGTATCTGCTGCACCATTAATAATGATTTGGTTGATGCCGTTTATAAAGTTTTAGAACGCCAAGAAAATATAGACTATCTAGTTGTAGAAACAACTGGACTAGCAGATCCGCTACCAGTTGCCTTAACATTTCTTGGCACGGAATTACGAGATTTAACTCGTCTAGATTCGATTATCACTGTTGTCGATGCAGCAAATTACAGCCTAGATTTGTTTAATTCCCAGGCAGCTTACAGTCAGATCGCCTATGGTGATGTGATTTTGTTGAATAAGACAGATTTAGTTTCTGAAACAGAATTAGAAACACTAGAAGCCAAAATTCGAGAGGTTAAGGAAGGCGCGAGAATTATTCGTACCAAGAAAGCACAAGTACCACTACCTTTAATTCTCAGTGTTGGTCTGTTTGAGACAGATAAGTATTTTGACTCTGCCGAAGCGCATGATCACGACGATCACGGCCATGATCATGACCACTCAGAATGTGGTCACGACCACCACCACGACCATGATCATCATCACCACCATCACCATCATTCCAATCATCTGGAAAATGATGGCTTTACCTCACTATCTTTTGAGAGTGACAAACCTTTTGCAATCAGAAAATTTCAGTATTTCTTAGATAACCAACTTCCCGATACTATTTTCCGTGCAAAGGGTATTATGTGGTTTGATGAAAGTCCCAAGCGACATATTTTTCACCTTTGTGGTAAACGCTTTACCTTAGATGATGATGAGTGGAAAGGCGAAAAGAAAAATCAGTTGGTACTGATTGGCCAAAATTTAGACCATGAAAAATTGCGAGAACAATTAGAAAACTGTCTCTGTATTCCTTCTACGAATCGTGGTAAAGGATTTGGGAAGTAGTCATTGGTCATTGGTCATTAGAATAACTAAGGACTAATGACCAAGTCCCTTTGGGGTGAGGGAACTGTTAATTTGTTTCTCTTATTCTTGTGAGTTTTCAGACTCTGAAATCTCCAACTGTTGCAATTGTTCTACTGATAAACCTGTCAATTTTGACACCATTTCTCTTGACATTCCCTCTTTGAGAAGGTTGACAGCAACCCGTCGAATACCTTCTTGAATACCTTCTTGAATACCTTCAGCCCGACCTTCAGCCCGACCTTCAGCCCGACCTTCAGCCCGACCTTCAGCCCGACCTTCATCTATTAAAGCTTGATAAGTTACTGACTCTTGCATAAGTTCTTTTCGCAGCAACTGTTGAATTGTGTCTTTATTTAATACTAGCCCAGCTAGGATAAATGTTGATGCTGCAATGTTACTCTGTGTACGTTGATCTTTAATATTAGAAATTATTTGAGCAACTTGTCTGAGTGTTTCAGTGCGGTCATTAGTCTGGCTCAAGACTGCAAAGGGTAATAAACCTGGATATTGCAAGAATACACTAGTTGGTTGCTCCCATAAGCGAATGATATCAAACTCGTGATGAGTTCTTTCCAAAGTAAATGTATTTTATTGTACCAGATCAGAAGTAGTTTTTTGTAGGTAAATCACGACTTGATTCATGCGTTTGTTGGGAAAACGCCGATACACACGCAGTCGATAATCTGCCATCCGAAACGGAATTTCGGTTTTGGGTTGAGTCTGAAATTCCAAATGAAGTACAACTTGATCAGATTGGAGTAATATTAGTGCATCAGCACGAATGGGTTCAAGAGATAGTTCAGAGGGACTTAACTCGGTGAGGGTAACTGGTTCTCCTAATAGCCAACTGGCAAAATCACTTGAGAAGGTTTCAGCAAGGAATTTACACAGATTATCGAACATGAAGAAAGATTAAGTGAAATTAAAAATAAAAGAATACAGTATAAATAACACTTAAAACGTCACTTTATATAATGCGTGTTGTGATTCAGCGAGTTAAATCATCTAAAGTCACAGTTAATGGTGAAATTGTCGGCAAAATTGGACGAGGACTGAATTTGCTTGTGGGTATTGCTGATAGTGATACTGATGCTGAACTTGACTGGATGGTACGTAAATGTTTGGAATTGCGACTGTTCCCTGACCAAGAAGGCGGAGATAGGTGGCAAAAATCTGTACAAGAGATTGGTGGTGAGTTGCTGGTAATCAGTCAGTTCACGCTTTACGGTGACTGTCGCAAAGGTCGACGACCGTCGTTTGACCGTTCAGCAACCCCTCAAACTGCTGAGGATTTATATAATTGCTTTGTCGCCAAGTTACGGGAGAGTGGTTTGAAGGTAGAAACTGGTAAATTTGGGGCGATGATGCAAGTTACGATTGAAAATGACGGGCCTGTAACCTTAATACTAGACAAAGAAAGTATATAAGTGTTTACACGTAGGTAATCAATCTGACCATAATCTAGGCTTATTTGTACTAAAAGATGAGAGAATATTAATTTAAACATCACAAAACTTTAAATTCACTCATCATGGCAAAAATCCAGTTTTCTAAAGGTATTGACGAAGAAGTAATTCCGGAAGTACGCTTGACGCGATCGCGCACTGGTGAAAGTGGTACTGCAACGTTTATTTTTCAAAATCCTAAAGCATTAGATAGTGGCAATACCGAAGACATCACCGGTATGTACATGATTGACGAAGAAGGGGAAATTGTCACCCGCGAAGTCAAAGGTAGATTTGTCAACGGTAAACCAGAAGCTTTGGAAGCTGTTTATTTAATGAAATCTAAAGAACAATGGGATCGCTTCATGCGGTTTATGCAAAGATATGCAGAAGAAAATGACTTGGGATTTAATAAATCTTAAAAAGTCATTGGTCATTGGCTAAGGAATTTTGTTGATGGTTGATAGTTGGTAGGTGTTTGCTCAAACAACCAATCACAACCAACAACCAACGAACACCAAACAACAAATAAATGACTAATATCCCTCATTCAAATTCTCAAATGTTGACGGTAACTTGTGCTGTAGTTACCGTTAGCGATACGCGTTCCCAATCCACAGATAAAAGTGGTCAGTTAATTCAAAAATTACTCCGGAATGCTAACCACACAGTGGGAGTTTACACAATTATTAAAGATGAACCAACTCAAATCCAAGAACAGTTAGAACTGCTGGGTAAAAATTCCAATTTAGATGCTGTGATTTTCACTGGTGGCACGGGTATCGCTCCAAGAGATACTACCTATGATGCCATAGAAAAGTTGTTAGAAAAAACTTTGCCTGGATTTGGTGAATTGTTTCGCTTTTTAAGTTATCAGGAAATTGGTTCACGAGCGATCGCTTCTCGCGCTGTTGCTGGTGTTTATCAAAGTAAATTAATTTTTTCTCTTCCTGGTTCTAGCAATGCGGTGCGATTAGCGATGGAAAAACTGATTTTACCGGAACTTTCCCATTTAGTTAGTTTACTACGTCAATAGGAGCAAAAATTATCTTTGATGCAGAAGGCAGAAGGGCTGTTAATTAGCGATCGCACCTTTGAGTAAATAAGTCATCATTTCTCCCTTACCTTTAATCTTAATCAATCCTCGTTTTTCCAATACAAATTTATCTTTTAAACATTGATGAGAAGCTTCACAGACTTGAATACAGCCAGCTAAACCGTGTGATTCCATTCTACTGGCAGTGTTGACAGTATCTCCCCACAGGTCATAAGCAAATTTTTTTAATCCAATTTCTTGGCTCTAAAACATTAAAAAGTAAAGCTGTACCAATTTGAGCAATACAAGTCACAGACCAACAAAGAGTCAAAAAGATAATTTGAGGATAACGACGACCAAAATTATTTTGACAAAGAAACCAACAAGCTCCAATGATTAACTCGACAACCAGACCAATCTTGAGAGCAGATATTTTACCTGCTGCTTGTAAATTCACCCACAAAAAAAAGGCAATTACTGTTAGTCCAACAATTAACATAATTTGTGCCTGCAACCGTAGTCGGTCAAGCATCATTTTTTGTCTTTGTGTGGTGTAAGAGTCGAAAATACTAGCAGGCTTTTGCCAGTGAGACATTACTTGTTTCAGGAATATATCAAATTGCTCTTTGTCTGTGTCTGTCGGTTTAATCATGCACGTTTTCAGTTATTTTTGTTAAGGGAATAAGTTTAGTGAGTAAATTTTGTTGGTGGTTGGTTGTTGGTAGTTGCTAGGAACAAACAACAAACAACAAACAACCAATAACTATTTGGGAGGAACCGAAAAATGGCTCGTACCCCCACATTAACTTTTGATCGTGGCACATTAATTTTGCATCCACCACCACGTGGCAAAGCCTGGACAGATTACGCCGTATGGGATGATAGAGTTGAAAAGTTCCGCATTCCGGCGATTAAATATCGTCCTTTGGTGGAAGCACTGCAAGCGGAGGATACCTATTTTATTGATGAGGCAAAGGGATTTTATTCTCTAGAATTGCTTTCTAGTTTGGAAATGGAACCCTACCCCCACCAGAGTGAGGCGTTAACAGCTTGGAAATTGGCGGGAAGACAAGGTGTAGTAGTGCTACCTACCGCCGCCGGAAAAACTTATTTGGCGCAGATGGCAATGGAGGCGACGCCACGCAGTACGCTGATTGTTGTGCCAACGTTGGATTTAATGCATCAGTGGTATGCACACTTGGTATCGGCGTTTCCGGATGCGGAGGTGGGGTTACTGGGGGGTGGTTCGCGGGATAAAACAGCGATACTGGTTGCAACTTACGACAGTGCCGCAATTCATGCTGAAAGTTTGGGAAATCAGTACGGCTTGTTGATTTTTGATGAGTGTCATCATTTACCGACTGATTTTAATCGGGTAATTGCAGAGTATGCGATCGCACCCTATCGTTTAGGACTATCGGCGACACCTGAACGCAGCGATGGGAAACATACTGATTTGAATATACTCATTGGCCCAGAAGTATATCGCAAAAGGGCTGAAGATTTAGCGGGAAAGGCATTAGCAGAACACGAAATTGTCCAAATTAAAGTCAAGCTATCGCAGCATGAACGGGAAAAGTACAACGAGTTAATTCAAATCCGCAATGATTTCTTACAGCAAGCGAAAATTTCTTTGGGGAGTATCCAGGGTTGGCAAAAGTTTGTGCAGATGAGTGCGCGATCGCAAGCCGGACGTAGAGCAATGTTAGCGCATCGCCAAGCCAAAGAAATTGCTGTCGGTACGGATGGCAAGTTAAGAATTCTAGCAAACTTATTAGCGAAGCATTATCCGGAGCGAGTTTTAATTTTTACTGCTGATAATGCTACGGTTTATCGGATTTCTCAAGAGTTTTTAATTCCAGCAATTACTCATCAAACGCCTGTGAAGGAACGTCATGAGGTTTTAACAAAGTTTCGGGAGGGGGAGTATAAGACTGTTGTTGCTTCCCATGTGTTGAATGAAGGTGTAGATGTGCCGGCGGCGAGTGTGGCGATTATTTTATCGGGTACGGGTTCGGCAAGAGAATATATTCAGAGATTAGGGAGAGTGTTAAGGAAGGGTAAAGATAATCATAAGCAGGCGATTTTGTATGAAGTGGTGGCACAAGATACAGCAGAAGAGGGGACTTCGGCGAGGAGGAGAGGGGTGAGAAATGCACCGCCACGACACCAAGATCGCCAAGACAAAGAGAACAGAAGAGGGAATTTACAGGTTGTGTATGGTACTGGTGAGGAAAAAAGTTACCGTGCTGCGGAACAGTTAGAGATTAAGTATACAGTTGAGAATAAGAAGTCTAAAAAAGAAGATGATTTGGAGTAATTAGAATCGATTGCTGCGAGCCGACGATTGACTGTGTTAGCTTTGTTCAGTTGCTATGCGAATTTTACAACTGATTCAGGGACGCGATCATCCTGATTTACCTGCAACCAGACTAGTTGATTACAATTTGCTACCGACTAAATCCGCTTTTCCAGATATTGACCAATCATCAACTGCTCACCTGCACGGGAAATTATAGATTGCCGTGTGCGGTATTTGCTGCCGACTAGCTTTAATTCTTCTTCAAATACTGAATTATTGTATTCGGTTCGCAAACATAGTGTTGTAGGGTTGGGGAAGTAATACTGAGCTGTCACTGGTTTAGCTGTTGCAAAACCGCGATCGCGATATATTGTGTTTCCTAAAGCCCCAAATAAAGTTGTTCCCTTTGATTCCTTCTTGTTTGAAATTGAATTAGTGCTTTCCCAAATGACTTCAGCACCACAGGTTAAACTCACTGTATCAGGCAAACCGTGCATTTGAGCCAGTTTACGTAATTTTTCGCATCCCTGCTCTAAAAAATTAATAGTAATTACACTCACCATTTCTTTGGTTTCTCCCTCTGGGAGAGTGTAATAGCGACGTTCTGAACGCCATTGACCTACAGATGCTTGGAAAAATTGCGCCAGCAGAGAGTCGTCGGTTGTTTGTAAAATTTGTAATGGTAATGTCACTGGTTGCCTTCCTTGCGCCAAGTTAATTTTCAGTTAGTTCTGTGAGGACATACACAATGTGTGTCCTGCTTTCCAAATTTTTTACTTTTTTAATATAATCTAAATTACTGAAGGTTATTGATATGGTTGCTACCAAGCTATAAAAATATCTATTTTCCAAAACTTAACTACAAATAAGTGGTTGTTATGTGTCAAGAACAATTGGTCTAAATTTTTAAAGATAAAATTTTACTTATTTTTTAACGCAGAGGAACACAGAGTTAACGCAGAGGTACGCGGAGAATGCTTTTTCGTATGTAGTTCAGAGTCGGCATTTGTAGATACAAATTTTGTCATAGTGAAAACATGACTTAAGTCACGGGTGCATACATGACTTTTTGCTCATGTACTTGCTAGGTGTAGTTTTTAGGATAGAGATAAAAACTACAAGGAGTGATAGCATGTTGGGTCTTTAGAGATTGTCTGGATAATTAAAGAATTTTTTGTTACAGCCTAATAAATAATCATTCTAGTCAATAGATATATTGACTAAAAATTAACTGTAAACAGGATTATTTTCGCGTGTTTTCAGTCTTATACCTTTAAGTAGAGACAAATTAAAACACAAATATTTATACTATGTTAATAATTGTATCAACTCAAACCAAATCTTTCTGATTTTGGACGATTAGCATCTTCTTTGATATGCTTGGTATGCTTTTTTTGAAAAGAAAGTAATTTACTATACATAAAATTTGACAAAACTAATGGAAGAAGATTTACAGTTTTTTTGTGCGGAATGTATTTATTTGTTCATAAAGTCTCAGTGATATTTACATTATCCATTGGGACTATTTATTAATAAATGACCGTATTAGGCAAAAGCTGCCCCAGTAGGAGCCAAATATAATGATTTGCGACGGAAATAAGCTGCGTATATTAGTTAAAACCCCCCCCTTATTGTCGAATTCATCTGTATTCTTGCTGGTTTATTGGCTAGGTATGGGATTATTGATGGGGGGTTGCGGATCACTTCCCAAAGAATCAGCAGAGGCTCAGCAAGAGCGTCGTGGTGTATCTGGACAAGCTGATGGTGCAATACCTGTAGATGTGGCGATCGCTCGTAAAGACGGTTTGCAACAACAATTAGAATACACAGGTACTACTACACCGTTCCGCACAGTATCGTTGCGATCGCAAATCCAAGGACAGCTTTTGGCTTTGAACGTAGATGTGGGGGATGTGGTATCACAAGGTCAAATACTTGGACAGGTAGATGACACGCTCCTGCAAACAGCCTTAAATCAAGCCGAAGCAGAACTAGCAGCACTCAAATCAGAAGTAGCCAGGGCAAATGCTCAAGTTAATAATGCCCGTGTTGAAGTAGAACGGACACGATTAGAAGTAGCACAAGCCCTTGCCGATGCCGAAAGACAAGATAAACTCCTCAAAGAAGGAGCGATCGCTCAACAAGCAGCCGAACAAGCACGCACCAACGCCCAAACGGCGACGCAAGCATTACGTGCCGCACAGCAGCAAGTACGTACAGAACAAGAAGCTGTTGCTGCTGCTAAAGGTAGATTAACTGCTCAACAAGCCTTGGTAGCAGAAGCTAAAGAACGCCTTTCCTATGCCAAGTTGACATCCCCGATTGCTGGGGCTGTCTTAGAAAAGGTCACAGAACCCGGAAATCTTTTGCAACCAGGTAATGAAGTTCTAAAAATCGGTGATTTTAGCCGTGTCAAAGTTAGAGTTGAAGTTTCCGAATTAGAACTGGCAAATATTCAGGTGGGACAATCAGTACAAGTACGCTTAGATGCCTTTCCTAATAATACATACGTTGGCAATGTAGCACGTATCTCTCCCGCAGCTGACAGCACAGTTCGTTTAGGTTTAGTACCAGTGGAAATAGTGATTCCCAATAATGGGGCAAAAATCGGTAGTGGACTATTGGCAAGAGTCAATTTTGCCGAACAGGGACAAGAACGTGTAGTAGTACCTCTAACTGCTATCCAAATAGAAGGGGGGAATAACCAAAACCAAAACCAAAATCCAAGGGTAATATTGACCAAGCCCTCAACGATGCTACAGCTGCATTTAACAGAGCTAGAAGTGGTTTACCAGATACTATTGAAGAACCCCGCATCTTCAAAGTTGACCCCTCTCAATCCCCGATTTACGAATTAGCCTTAACTTCACCCTCATTAGAAGGTGTTGATTTGCGGGTATTTGCCGAAGAAGAACTAGCACGAGAACTCAGTGTCGTATCTGGTGTCGCAGGGGTAGATGTATCAGGGGGAGTACAAGAAGAAGTCAGGGTAAATATTGATTTGGATCGTTTGCAAGCCCTTGGTGTTGGTTTAACAGATGTACTAGATGAACTAACCAACCGCAACCAAGACATTTCTGGCGGTCGAATTTTTGGACAAAATTCTGAACCTCTCACCCGTACCGTCGGACGCTTCCAGAGTGCGGACGAAATCAGCAATCTTTCTTTTGAAGTCTCTTCTTCTCCCCCTACTTCTTCGACTTCCTCAACTTCCCCTACTTCCTCCACTTCCTCCGCTTCTATTCCTACCCGTCGCGTCTACCTACGTGACTTTGCTCAAGTCATTGATGGTACACAAAACCAACGTCTGTTCGTTTTACTCAACGGACAGCCAGCCGTAAAAGTCAGCATTCAAAAGCAACCGGATGCCAACACCATAGACGTTGTAGATGGAGTGAAAAAACGAATAGAAGAACTGAGAAATTCTGGTGTCATCCCAGAAGGAACAGTTCTCACGCCTACTTTGGATGAATCCCGGTTTATCCGTAATTCTATTTCTAACGTCACAAGTTCTGGTTTGATTGGAGCAGCACTAGCTGCGATCGCAGTTTTGTTATTTCTGGGTTCGGTGCGGCAAACTCTGATTATTGTGATTGCCATTCCCCTAGCAACCTTAGCTGCGATCATTTTGATGGGATTGTTTGGGCTATCCCTCAATATTTTCAGCTTGGGTGGTTTAGCCTTGGGCGTAGGTATCGTAGTAGATAACTCCATCGTCATGTTGGAGAATATTGCCGAAGGTGCAGGCATGACTACTGGTAAAGATACCAGAACTCGCCTCAGTTCATGGCAACTCATTCAACAGGCAGAACAAAGTAGCCAAGAAGTAGAATCTGCTTTGCTAGCTTCTACTAGCACCAACCTAGTGTCGGTGTTACCATTTTTGCTGATTGGTGGCTTTATTTCGCTGCTATTCAATGAATTAATTCTGACTATTAGCTTTGCTGTTGCTGCTTCTATTTTAATTGCGGTAACTGTAGTGCCGATGCTCGCTTCGCGGATGTTAGCGTGGCGTATTTCCAGTGGTTTGAGTAATTTTTGGTTCCTCCGAGAATTTAATCGCCGTTTTGATGCTGCAACTAGAAATTACGGTGCTTTTTTAAGTAAAATTTTGCGTTTTCGCTTGCTCACAATAGCGATCGCGATCACTCTGTTAGGTGGTGGCAGTTTATGGGTAGCACCACAAATTCCCCAAGAAATTTTACCCCGGATCAACACTGGACAAGCTACTTTATTTGCTCAGTTTCCTCCCGGTACACCTTTAGAAAATAACCAAAAAGTCATGGCTGCGGTTGATGAAATTCTCCGTCGTCAGCCTGAGACTGAGTACGTATTTTCCACAATTGGCGGTGGGTTGTTTGGTAGCAATACTACAGAAAATCCCCTGCGGAGTTCTAGCACCATTACCCTCAAACCAGGTTCCGATGTAGAAGCCTATGTTGAACGAGTTACCCAAGAGTTTAACAAACTGAATTTAGTTGGTGTGCGTTTGCGCGTTGCTCCTGGGCAAGTCCGGGGTTTAATTCTTACTAATTCTCCAGTCAGGGGTGCTGAAGTTGACATTATCCTGCAAGGAAATAACGCAGACACCTTACAAAAAGCTGGACAGCAATTGCTAGCAACCCTAGAAGAAAAAGTTACCTTAGCCAGGTTTCGCCCCGATGCTGATGCACGTCAGCCTGAACTGCAAATCCGTCCAGATTGGGAAAGAGTTGCAGCAGTAGGATTAACTGCTAGAGAAATCGGGGACACAATTGCGACTGCTATTGAAGGCAGTATACCAACACAGTTACAACGTGATAATCGGCTTGTGGATGTGCGGGTGCAGTTAAATGAAGAATCTGTGCGATCGCCCTCCCAACTCGAAAGATTACCTTTATTTGTAGAAAATAATCGCCAAGTCCGTCTTAGCGATGTTGCAGAAATTGTCGATGCTCAAGCCCCTGGAGAGATCCAACGAATTAACCAACGTCAAGTTTTCATTATTGCTGGTAACTTAAGCGAAGGCGCAAATCTCAGTGATGCCCAAGCCCAAGTGAATGAGGTCTTGAATAACTTAAAATTACCTCAAGGTGTGAGTGTCCTGCCTAGTGAGACAGCAGAAGCTAATCGGCAATTACAAAACTCTCTATGGTTATTAGGGGGATTAGCCGCCTTTCTAGTCTTCGTAGTTATGGCTGTGCAATACAATTCCCTCATCGATCCCTTGGTAATTATGTTTACAATTCCCTTAGCTTTAGCAGGGGGTATTTTCGGTCTTTACATTACCAAAACTGCCATTGGCGCCACAGTGATTGTCGGTGCAGTCTTGTTAGTAGGTATCGTCGTTAACAACGCCATCATCATGGTGGAACTAGCAAATCAAATTCGGGAACAGCAAGGCATTGATCGTAAAACAGCAATTTTACAAGCTGCTCCCCAACGCCTACGTCCAGTATTAATGACTACAATTACCACAGTTTTAGGCATGTTCCCTTTAGCATTGGGAATTGGCGAAGGTTCAGAATTTTTACAACCTTTAGGTATTGTGGTATTTGCAGGGTTGTCCTTAGCAACACTATTAACGCTGTTTATCATTCCTTGTTTCTATACCTTACTGCATGAGGTTTTGAGCTGGAAATGGATAAACTCTGTAATCATGCGGTTGGGAAAGTTGAGGAAATTTTAATACACACCGATAAATCATCCGTGTTCATCTGTGTTCATCTGTGTTCGATAATTATCTATCCCTACCACCCAGTGACAAACTCGAAGAAAAAACTCGAACACAGATACACACGGATGCACACAGATAAAACTCATCTCATTACTTAAAAAAGCGAGTGGCGAAATTCTGCTCACGCGTCGGCGACAAAGCACGCGCTTTAATAATTGCTGTCGCCAACAAAGCATAAGATATTCCCCCAACCACTACCAACAACCCTAAAACGAAAACCCCCAACGAACCCGCCAAACCCGCGCTGCTGTTCCACAAACCATGCAGCCCAGAAGCACTTAAGTACCCTATAGGCAGAATTCGCGAAGCTAGACGTGGTTTGAGGATACCCAAACCAATACAATATCCAAACCAGCCACTCCAAGCCATATGTCCTGCAACTTCGCCTAGTATTCGTGGAATCAGTAATTGCAACCCTGCTCCCAAAGCCGCTTCTGTTCCCATCTCTTGCGCCACTTCTGCAATCCTACCAGGCACATATTGACCCAAAGTTTCAAACAAAGTAAAACCCACTGCTGAAGCTGCACCTAGCAAAATTCCATCCAAGGGTTCCCAAACACCAATACGTTCCCGTTTCGGGGATGCTAGCGATTTGCCAATTAAATAAAATACGATGATAGGTAAGGCTTTGAGTAATTCTTCTAGTAACCCAGCGCCAATAAAGAAGCGAAGAAATAATTCGGGAAAACTGAGGCTGCTGGGATCTTCAGGTATGCTTCCTTGTAGAATGCCGCGAAACACAATGATGAAAATATCAAGTATGGGGCTAGCCAAAACTATCATTGTGATTATAGTTGAAGCAATTAACACCCACCAAGGTTTAGGTTTACCACATAACTGGTAGATAAAATACAAGGTCGCGCCAGCTAAGTACGCTCCTAGCAATATTTGATATAAATAACCTTGGACAAAAAACAGTAGTACTACGAAGATAACAGTGATGATGCCTGGTACTAAGTAGGCTTTGCGAGTTAAATCTTTGGGTGTTGACAAAAGCGGTATTAGTTGCGACAGGCTAGTATCATCATTGGTACTAGGTGAAGGCGCTGAATAGTTAAAGGCTACATTATTTGTTACAGGTGCTGACTGTGGTATACTAATATACTGGGTATTGTACTGATACTGATACTCGAAAAAGAATTCTGGGCCATTATTGCCAAGAGTAATGTGATCGCCATTTTGCAGTTCCTGACATCCCTGCAAAATCTGTCCATTTAAATAAGTTCCATTAGCACTATTGAGATCGCAAACTAGAAAGCTAGTTCTACCATCTGGTGTTTGAGATGGGCGAATGACCGCATGACGCCGCGAAACCATATTGTAAACATTGGAATCTAAGACAATTTGACAACTATTGGGGTCACGTCCCAATACTATCTCACCAGTGGTTAGCAGCGAGTAGGAATACTCTTGACTACCAGCAACCATACGTAAAAATGCATTACTCATCAGGCTAATCCCCTACCCAGCCAATAGTAATTATCAATACACATAAAATATTAATTCTTTACACAAAAGGCGCAAAAAATATAGTAAGTTTTTAAACATTAAGATAATTATAAAAGTATATCAAACAGTTTAAAAGCTGATTTTATACAGCTAAAATCATTGATTATTTGTCATCAAAAAATAACTAATAATTGTTTACTATTAAACCATCAAAAAAAACAACAATGAAAAGGTAAAGAAATTCATAAATTTTTTGTGAACTGAGTTGATTCAGGTATCTACCTTGTAAATTCACTCAATCTAAAGATAACTTCCTGATAGTGAGTTTCCGTAATCTCTGCTCCATGGATTGTTTTAATTATTAGATAACTAGCACAAGCAGCCAACAGACAGGAGGCGAAAGGTAAAAAACTTATCACATAAGCTTTTTGTCCATATCTTAAAATTCTAATTATTTCCGCCGTATTGTACTAGATACATCTGGTATCAAGTAATTAAGATAACATAGAGGTTGTGTATTATAATGTTACAAACTATTATTAACAATCGTTACAAGATTGTGAAAGTTTTAGGAGAAGGTGGTTTCGGCAAAACTTTTCTAACAGAAGATACACATTTGCCTTCGGGTCGTCGTTGTGTCATTAAGCAGCTGAAGCCTGTCACAGAGAATCCGCAGATATATAAAATGGTACAAGACAGGTTCCAGCGGGAAGCGGCTATTTTAGAAGACTTGGGAAACAGCAACAACCGGATTCCCAATTTATATGCGTATTTTGCTGAACAAGGTCAGTTTTATTTAGTTCAAGAATATGTAGAAGGTAAGACTCTCACTGAAAAGGTACACACTGAAGGGGTAATGAGTGAGAGTGCTGTGCGAGAAATACTCAAGAGTTTGTTGTACGTTCTCAACTTCGTACACAGCAGACACATCATCCATCGCGATATTAAACCAGACAACATAATCCTGCGGGATGCAGATAATATACCGGTACTGATTGACTTTGGGGCCGTACGGGAATCGATGGGTACAATCGTCAACTCTCAAGGTAATCCTACTAGTTCGATTGTCATCGGTACACCAGGATTTATGCCTCCAGAACAAGCAGCTGGTAGGCCTGTTTACAGCAGCGATCTCTACAGTTTAGCGATCACAATGATTTATTTGTTGACTGGGAGAATGCCGCAGGAGTTGCAGACAGATTCCAGAACTGGAGAGATCATGTGGCATCAGTATGCCATGAATGTCAGTCCTAGTCTGCGGATGGTACTAGATAAAGCGATCGCATATCATCCAGGCGATCGCTATCCTACCGCCAAAGACATGATTGATGCTTTACAGTCTCCTGCGGTTAATAATTACGTTGCACCCACAGAACCTTCTCCCCAATACAATCAACCTGTATCACCAAACCCTGGAGGATATTCCCCACCACCCACAGTTATCAACTCAGGTGGACAACCCCCCCAGCACATCCAACCTGTTGTTACTCCCCTGGGTTCTAACCCAAACTGGTCGGGCGGAAGTTACAATCCTCAACAGTACGTCTCACCTGCTGCAACCACAAATTCTGGTTGGCTGGGTGGAGGTGGCACATTTAATACCAATGTTCCCGTACCTCCGGAAATTCAAGGTTGGAACTGGGGAGCATTTTTGATGTCTCCATTATGGAGTATCACCAATCAAGTCTGGATTGGACTGTTATCTTGGGTTCCTTACGTAGGTATACCGATGCCTTTTGTCTTAGGTGCAAAAGGTAACACATGGGCTTGGAGAAGTCGGCAGTGGCGTAGTATTGAAGACTTTAAAGCCCACCAAAGAGCTTGGACAAAAGCAGCAATCATTCTTTATTCTTGCCTTGGGGCTTTAGGGGTCTTAATTGTAGCATTGGCTTTTATCGGTGCTAGTATTTCCGAACAAGATAACTCTAACTCTGACACACCAGTAGCAACTCCGACTCAGGTCAGTCCTACTCCTAGTGAACCTTCTACTTCAAGTTCTTCCAATTCTTCAAGTTCTTCAAGTTCTTCCAATTCTTCAAGTTCTTCAACTTCAACCTCCGGAACCACAACTGGTAACTTCCGACCAGTCGTAATTGGCAACCTACAAACCTATTCCTACGACACTGGTTTGTTCTCTATCGATGTTCCCCAAGGCTGGAATCTCAGGGATAACAGTAATGCCAACGAAGTAATTATCTATTGGCTTGATCCAACTGAGAATGGTCTGATTCAAGTCAATGTTTTCAACACTGAAAACACTCCTAATCAGGAAGAATTAACCGAGATTTTGAAGCGGTTTATTAACAAATTTGAGTCAGAACCAGACTTTAGAATGGATCAGCCTGTCAGACAAAATGACGGCAGTGTGAGGATTACTTGGAGTTATACAGCTAAAAGTGGAAATGCTTCCGGATCACTCACAGCTAATAGCTTTATCAAATCCCAAGGTGACAAAATTTCCATTGACTCCTATATTGTACCTAGTGAGCAGTATAAAGAACTATTACCAACAGTTAACCAAATTATCGCCAGTTACAAACTTAATGCATCAGCTCCTTTGAAAAAATAATTGTTAATGGTTAGTTGTTAGTTGTTAGTTGTTGGTAGTTAGTTGTTGGTAGTTAGTTGTTGGTTGTTAGTTGTTGGTTGTTGGTAGTTAGTTGTTAGTTGTTGGTTGTTGGTAGTTAGTTGTTGGTTGTTGGTTGTTAGTTGTTAGTTGTTGGTTGTTGGTTGTTAGTTGTTGTAGAGACGTGCCATGGCACGTCTGTACAGTAGTTAGTAGTTAGTAGATAGGTAGTTTACCAATAACCACTAACCAATAACCACTAACCACTAACTAACCCTTGATACACTGTTAGTGTTTCTTGATGAACACGGTAAACTTTTAACCGTTCTAGGTTTTGATTTGCCTTTACCTTCCATTGGTGGAGTGTATCTGGGTTACTCAGCAGTTTGACCAAAGCTGCTGCTAAAGTATTCGGATCTTTTGCTGGTACTAAAATACCAGCTTCCCCGTAATCCAATGCTTCGGGAATGCCATCTACTTCTGTAGCTACAATTGCACAACTAGCTTCGCGGGCTTCGGAAATTACGAGGGGGCAAGGATCACGATGAGAAGCGAGGACAAATATATCACAAGCTAGTAGATAACGTTGAGGTTCTGGTTGAAAGCCTTCAAAGTGGATGCGTGAACTGACAGCGGTTTTGCTTGCTTGTTCCTCAAACTCATGGCGATCAGGCCCGTTTCCGACTATGTATAAATGTGCTTGGGGAAAATCTGAGGCTACTTGCTCAAAAGCTGCAATTAACTCAGCTATACCTTTACGATGATACATTCCTGCCACAGTAGCGATCGCTGGATGTTGCAAAGGTAAAGGTTCATACTCTTGGAGGGGACGGTTGCGGGGGCTTCCCAAAGTACCATTACACACTACCCACAATTTTTCTTGAGAAATACCACGCCGTGTCATAGCATCAGCAACTGCTTTACTGACAGCAATTACTCGGTCAGCTAGCCCCATAAATATACTGCTGCGTTGGAATTCGTTATGTACGGTAGAAACTAAACTATACCTACTTTTACCTCTGTTTCTCAGAAAAGCTGCTAATATTACTCCCGTCATCATATGGGCATGAACAATATCTGGCTGAAATTCTTTGACAATTGCCCGATAACTAATAGCGGCTTTGATGAGATTGATCGGTTTGCGTGTTTGATCTAATTGATAGTGCTTAACGCCATAATTTGCTAGTAAATTTTCGTAACTTCCACCACTGGATATTACTGCTACCTTATGACCATCTTTTGCTTGCAGACAAGCTAGATCCACAGCTACATTGACAATACCGTTACCAATTTCTTGAACCTCATTTAAGATATGTATGATTCGCATAATTAATAATCAATATTTTGATATAAGTAGGTATGTTGAAATACAGCTAATACTATTTTGATTTTGGATTGGGAATCATTTTGGTGTAAAAGATTTATGTAAACAAATCATGTATTTTTACTAGGTTTTATAAGTTATTTAGTTGCGCTAGTAATTATTAAATATTAGTTGTTTAAAACTAAATATTAATAATACTCCTTAACTAAAAATATTTATAAGCATTGAAGAAGGCAGA
>NZ_AJLK01000161.1 GCF_000317205.1 Fischerella muscicola PCC 7414
TTTATTGTTTTTCAAGCTTCCAGAAAAATATTTATTTTACATCCAAAATCCCAAAAATTTTGTTATTGTCAAAAAAAATCATAACTCAATCAATACAAATTTACGAATATGACTGTTTTGATAATGAAAACGACGCACTAGTGTAGTATTAAATAAAAGTTGCCAAGCTTTCCAAGAAAAAACAGAAGGAAAGATGATATTGATTATATTATGAAAGTTTTTTTGCTTAATAGCTACTATTAACCAATGTAATTTCAAATAATCTTTAATATCCTCAAGAGCGGGGATATGAGAATGATGCATTTCATCAACTAAAGCATAAATCTTTTCCTTGATTAAAATATTGGCATTCAAGCGCCGAGATGGAGAAAACTTGTGGTTATAAGCACCAGGCCAGATGGTGCGGTAAGCAAGACATTGATTGAGAAAAATCGCATCTCCAAATTTGGCAATGTGAATCCAAGAATCAATATCATCACAATTAGCATCAAATTTAGAATTCCAACCTCCTGTTTGCAAAAAAGCATCACGACGGCAAGCTACTTGTACAGGCGTACCAAAAGGCAGAAGTTCCAGCAACATGCCGTAATGAATATCAGCTTGCGGGACATAAAAAGCTAAACCAGGCCCCACTTGAGGAGTGCGATCGCACTCAACTTCATTTTCATGCACTTGAGCAGCAATACAGGAACAAATTACAGCTTGAGGTTGGAGTGCGATCGCCCTTGCCATTTCTTCGAGACAATTGACAGCTAAGTAGTCGTCATCATCCAAAAACTTAATCCATTCACCGCTAGCTTTACCAACACCAGCATTGACAGTTGCCGAATGACCAGAGTTTACCTGATTACGATGGTATACAAGTCGTGAGTCACCACTGAGTGACAGCTTTTTCATTAAGCTATTTACATACTCTTGCGTACCATCAGAAGAACAATCATCAGCTACCACTACTTCAGTGGCAATGGTCTGGTTTAAAGCAGACTCTATTGCTCTTTTGAGCAAGTTTAAGCGGTTGTAGGTCGTGATGACCACACTAAATTTCATAACACTCACACCTGTGGCAAGGCCATCTTCAAATACATCTTCTATTTGACGACACAACTCCCGGAAACGTCATCCGTTAACAGAATTTAGATTTTGGATTGTTGCCATAGAAAGGGTGTGATACTATTTCACAAAAGTCTTGATACAAATCGTCCCCCTTGTCTTCCAAGTCGTCCTCCTTGTCTCCCTGGTCGCCAGATGTATCAGATTTATAGTGAAACGGTATGAGGGTGTGGGGATGTAGGAGGAGTTGTGGGTATGAGTAAAAATTCAGGGGTATTTAAAAAATTATGAATTTCAGAAAAACTCTTAATTGCCTCTTACACCCTCACACCATTACGATGAATCTACTAACACCAACTGTATTCATATACATAACTATTGCCTGCCCAAAGGGCTTGGTGAAAATTTACTAGACTCAAAAGCGATAGTAGATTTATTATGGATGATTGTGAGTTTTTGATTGACTATGAACGCTCAAGAGATTATCCGCTCAATCGAAGCGGAACAGCTAAAATCTAATTTGCCTGATATATATGTCGGTGACACCGTTAAAGTCGGAGTCAAAATTAAAGAAGGAGACAAATACCGCGTACAACCCTACGAAGGAGTTGTCATCGCTAAACGCAACGGCGGCATTAATGAAACCATTACAGTCCGGCGTGTATTTCAAGGTGTTGGCGTTGAACGGGTTTTTTTGATTCACTCTCCTCGGATTGATAGCATTAAAGTCATACGTCGCGGTAAGGTGCGGCGTGCGAAGCTTTACTATCTACGCAATCGTGTTGGCAAGGCTACTCGAATTAAGCAACGCTTTGACCGCCCTTTGTGATAGATCAGTAAGATATGGGAGAAAACTCAATCATCAAGCGGCATCAGCCGCTGATTTGTCCCCCGACTAAAAAAGTTAACCAAAAATGCCAAATTGCGTTAAACTAGATCAAAGTAAAACGCGATAGCTGAATCAAAGACAGCACATGCGCTCTTAGTTCAGTTGGTAGAACGCAGGTCTCCAAAACCTGATGTCGGGGGTTCAAGTCCTCCAGGGCGCGCTGTAACTGAGAACAAATAAACCCAAGACAAATGCGATCGCTATGATGATAGCGGTGTTAGTATTTGATTTTGGGTATAATTGAATCTATACTTGTAGCCTCTAGCTTCAAGCAAATTTAGTTTGAGCCAGGGCTACAGTTATAAATAGAAAATTACCAGTTAATAGCTATCAGGCAATGGGGGAGCAAGCGACCGTGGCCAAGAAAAATGAAGCAGAAATGGAAGAAACCAGCAATGGTTTTAGCTTGGGGAACTTCTTTCAAGGAATTAAAGAAGAATTTGAAAAAGTAGTTTGGCCCAGTCGAAAGCAGCTGGTGAGTGAATCAGCAGCTGTGTTATTAATGGTGTCACTCTCCGCATCTTTAATTTTTTTGGTCGATAAATTCTTTACTTGGGCAGCACAACAGGTGTTCGGATGACTTCTGCAACAGACGAAGGTCACAATTTGGCTTTGCAGTCAGATGAGAGCTCAGAACCTGCGGTAAGAGAGCAAGAAGCCCGCTGGTATGCAGTACAAGTAGCCTCTGGCTGTGAAAAGCGTGTTAAGACAAACCTAGAACAGCGCATCCAAACCTTTGATGTAGCTGACAAAATTCTCCGGGTGGAGATTCCGCACACGCCAGCAGTGAAAATCCGTAAGGATGGCAGCCGTCAGCACACTGAGGAAAAAGTATTTCCTGGCTATGTGCTGGTAAGAATGGTCATGGATGATGACACTTGGCAAGTGGTGCGAAATACCTCCCATGTAATTAATTTTGTGGGAGCAGAGCAAAGACGTGGTAGTGGCAAAGGTCGCGGTCACGTTAAACCAATGCCGCTGAGTCATACAGAAGTAGAAAGAATCTTCAAACAGACCACAGAACAAGAGCCAATTGTCAAAATTGACATGGCTACTGGTGATAAGATAGTCGTGCTTACTGGCCCGTTTAAAGATTTTGAAGGTGAGGTCATAGAGGTTAGCCCAGAACGGAGTAAACTCAAAGCCTTGCTGTCGATATTTGGACGAGATACACCAGTAGAATTGGAATTTAATCAGGTTCAAAAACAGAGCTAATCACAAATGGCGAAAAAAGTAGTAGCGGTCATTAAATTGGCCCTGAATGCTGGGAAAGCCAACCCAGCACCGCCAGTTGGGCCCGCCTTGGGTCAGCATGGCGTTAATATTATGATGTTCTGCAAAGAGTACAACGCCAAAACAGCAGACCAAGCTGGGATGGTGATACCAGTAGAAATTTCGGTATATGAAGACCGGAGTTTCACTTTTGTACTTAAGACTCCACCCGCATCGGTATTGATTACCAAAGCAGCAAAAATAGACAAAGGCTCTAGCGAACCCAACAAAAAGAAAGTAGGTTCAATTACACAAGAGCAGCTGCGGCAGATCGCCCAAACAAAAATGCCTGACCTCAACGCCAATGATATTGAAGCAGCAATGAAGATTATTGCAGGCACCGCCAAAAATATGGGCGTGACAGTCACTGATTAGTTATTTGTTCGTTGTTGATAGTTGGTAGTTGTTAGGAAAAAACAACAAACAACAAACAACCAACAACAAACAACCAACAAGCAACCTTATCGGGGGAGAGAACTTACCTCGCTAACGACCCCAGGAGAGAAAAATGGCAAAAAGAGTATCGCGTCGTTTACAGGCGCTGTTAGAAAAAGTAGAAGATAGGGAGTATGCTCCCTTAGATGCTTTAAGTCTTTTAAAACAGACAGCAACAGCAAAATTTCCCGAAGCAGCAGAAGCACACATTCGCTTAGGAATTGATCCGAAGTATACAGATCAACAATTGCGGACAACGGTAGTACTGCCTAAAGGTACAGGACAAGAAGTACGAGTGGCAGTCATTGCTAGAGGTGAAAAAGTCACAGAAGCAACCAACGCAGGCGCTGATATCGTCGGTTCAGAAGAACTGATAGACGAAATTCAAAAAGGAATGATGGACTTTGACAAGCTGATCGCCACACCTGATGTGATGCCACAGGTAGCGAAGCTTGGTAAATTACTCGGCCCACGTGGTTTGATGCCCTCACCCAAAGGTGGTACAGTAACCTTTGACTTAGCAAGTGCGATCGCAGAATTCAAAGCTGGTAAATTAGAGTTCCGTGCTGATCGTACAGGTATTGTCCATGTTATGTTTGGTAAGGCGTCATTCTCACCAGAAGATTTACTGGTTAACTTGAAAGCCTTACAAGAAACAATTGACCGTAACCGCCCTTCCGGAGCAAAAGGTCGTTATTGGCGCACAATGTACGTGTCTGCCACTATGGGGCCATCGATTAAAGTCGATATCAACGCTTTACGCGACCTGAAAACAGAAGCAGCATAAAGTTAGTCATTGGTTATTTGTCCTTTGTCATTTGCTAATGACTAATGACCAATGACTAACAACAAAATTAAATAGCAAAGCCGGAGACAGCAGGTGCCGTTGGCTTAATATCCTGCCGAGGTTTACATCCAAATTGCTTGAATTTCTACCCTTCTTTGGTGTGGTAGTTCTGGCATCAGGAGAAGGGTAGTAGCAAATCTACCTTTCAACCACAACCCCGGCTATGACGCTGGGGTTTATTGTTTTCGGTGAGTGTTGGTAGTTGTTTGTTGTTTGGAACAACCAACAACCAACAAACAACCAACAACAAAACCTTTAAAGGAGGTGAAACAAGTATGGGTAGAACCATAGAAGACAAACAAGAGATTGTTGCTGAACTCAAAGATTCTTTGAGTAAGTCGCAATTAGCACTGGTGATTGATTATCAAGGGCTAACAGTTGCCGAAATTACAGACCTGCGGCGACGGCTGCGTCCAGCAGGAGCAACATGCAAGGTAACAAAAAATACCCTGATGGGCATTGCCATTCAAGATGATGAAAAATGGCAACCCTTGTCGGAATTGCTCAAAGGTTCTTCGGCCTTTTTGTTGGTTCAAGAGGATTTCTCAGCTGCAATTAAGGCTTACCAAGAATTCCAAAAAGCCACCAAAAAGACAGAACTACGTGGCGGCGTTATGGAAGGTCGCCTGCTGAAAGAGCCTGATGTTAAGGCGCTAGGCGATTTGCCATCCAAAGAGCAACTCATGGCACAAATTGCCGGAGCAATCAACGCCTTGGCTACCAAGGTTGCTGTTGGTATCAACGAGGTTCCCAGTTCGCTGGCTCGTGCTTTGCAGGCCTATGCCGATAAAGAAAAAGGCGAAGAAGTTAATGGTTAGTTGTTAGTTGTTAGTTGTTTGTTATTAGTTGTTTGAAAAAACCAATAACTAATACCCAACAACCACCAACTACAAACAAAAAATCAATTTTGTTGTTTGTTATTTACTCAAACTAACAACCAACCACCAACCATCAACAAATGTAAATTACAGGAGTTATATCAATGTCTGCTGCAACTGATGAAATTTTGGAAAAATTAAAATCCCTGACTCTGCTGGAAGCTGCTGAGTTGGTTAAGCAAATTGAAGATGCTTTCGGTGTTAGTGCTGCTGCACCTGCTGGTGGCATGATGATGATGGCTGCTCCCGGTGCTGGTGCTGCTGCGGCTGCTGAACCCGTAGAAGAGAAGACCGAATTTGACGTGATTCTCGAAGATGTTCCAGCTGATAAGAAGATTGCTATCCTCAAGGTCGTACGCGAATTGACCGGTTTGGGTCTGAAGGAAGCAAAAGACTTGGTAGAATCTGCACCTAAGCCAATCAAAGAAGCTATTGCTAAGGAAGCTGCTGAAGATGCGAAGAAGCGTATCGAAGAAGCCGGCGGTAAGGCGACTGTGAAGTAGTCATTCCAATTCGGAATTGAAAATTTGGAATTTGGATTATCTACAAGTTAATTGCGAATTCCAAATTTAAAAGGAGCCTGATATAGGCTCCTTTTTTAAATCTAATAAAATCATATCAAGTCCGTCTAATTACTTACAATATGGTTGGTCTTTTTGGTAATTGATTTTTCCCATTACCTATTACCCATTAAATACAGTCCTTCACAGATATGATAAGTCCTCAAACGAAGATGAGATCACAGGTTTAACACCTTCTAGCATCCGCAGGATTGACAAAATCATGTAAATCAGCATCCCAAATACTGATATAGATGAGACCGCAATTTTGACGCACAATCTGACCCTTAAGAGAACCTATGCTAAAACGGAAATGATCCAACCGTCGCTGTAGAACTTGCAGTAGCCCCTGCTTAATTTCTTCAGTTAATTTACCGTCTAACATTTCTTCTAAGGTTGCCAGTATTAGCTGAAGATCCACCGATTGAGCAAAAGCAATCTCAGTTTGACGAATTCTTCCAGAATTCCGGTCAAATAAGTAGCCAAGCTGGATTTGATTTGGCACTAATATATAACTGACAGCACGAGTATTACCCCAAACACCTCTTGAATCTTGTGTTGGCCTGCCAAGGGCTGCTTCTACAATACTTCTTGATGCACCGACAGGGAATCCCGGAACATTACGGATATTGGCAGTGTTAGGTGACTGGCTGCGACGAGGTATGTTGTTATTTGGTTGAGAAACTACAGGAGCATCTTCAGGTTCTGGTGGCGCAGGTGCAACTGAGGAGGGAGAAGGTGAAGAAACAGGCTGCTTGGGTGATGGCTGCGAAGCCACTGGTGTATTGCTTTGTTTAACAGTAGAATCTGTGGGTTCTGGTGAGTCTGTGGGATTTGTAGTTTCAGATTTTGAAATTGGTGTAGATGTGGATATTGGTGAGTTTACGGATTCTGGCTTGTGGGTAATACTAATAATCGCTACTGTACCAATTAAGCCTGCTACAACCAAACTGCCAAGAATCCAAGTCGGCTTTTGCCATTTTCTAGGAATTGGATAGGTAAGGGTAGCTGGAGTGCTGGAATAAGAAGGCAATGACTGAGTTTGTACAGATGTAGCAGTAGTGATATCTGGCGGGACTGTGGGTTGAGTGGTAGCTGTTGGTATACAAGAGCTAGCAATCAATTGCTGTGAGGCAGGAGCAGATTGCAAGGCATGTAACATTTGGCTGGCAGTACTGTAGCGATCGCCTGCTTGGGGTTTGATTGCCCGATTCAGTATCATTGCCAATTGTGGCGATACCCCAGGAGCATAATACTGCCAGAGTATTTCACCTGTTCGTGGCTCAGTTTGTAGCTGTCGGGGGTGTTTGCCAGTTAGGAGATAAATTGCTGTCAATCCTAAGCTATAAATATCAGTGGCGTAAACTGGGCGTCCTGTAAATTGCTCGCTGGGCATATACCCTGGCGTACCCATTACCAGTGATTGAGTGCTGTATCCTAGAGAATCTGCCACCGAACGGATTGTTTCCTTAACTGCACCAAAATCAATCAATACAGGCTTGTGATTAGACGAGCGGAGAATAATGTTATCTGGCTTGATATCACGGTGGATAATGCCTTTGCTGTGGATATAATCTAGAACTGACAGCAGACTCAACAAAATTTCTCTGACTGCGGTTTCGCTTAGTGAACCTTGAGCTTTAATAATATTTGACAGAGTTTGACCTTGAATCCATTCTTGAACTAAGTAAAACTGCCCATTCTCACAAAAGTAAGCATAAAGTTTGGGAATTTGGTCACTACCTTCGCCCAAAAACTCTAAGGTAGTCGCTTCCCGTTCAAACCGTCGCTGAATTTTGTCATAAATTTTTGGGTCATTTGTTGCGGGTTTAAGTTGTTTAATCACACAACGACGACGAGATGGCAGATAGGTATCTTCTGCCAAAAAGGTTTCGCTAAAGCCACCAATACCGAGTACTTCGACCACTTGATAGCGATTGTTTAGCAGCGTCGTTGTCATGCTCCTTTGCAAGGGTTTGTCAAACTCCTCCGTAGAGGCTCGCCCTCTTTAAATGTAGACTAAATACCTAGAGGTAAAGCTTCCCGACAAAGAAATAAAGTTTATACGAGATAAAATATGTATTCTGCAAGTTGAAAATTCTACTATTAGCTAGATTAATAAAATAAACTTTTATGTCCTAATAACCTCTTATTTCTCTGCGTTCTCTGCGTCTGGTGTGGTTAATTTTGTTGTTCTACTTACTGCAATCAAATTATTAATTTACAAAGCCCGCAAAAGCGGGCTTATTTTTTTTAATGTAAGTCTGCATCCCAGACACCAATATAAATTTGATCCTCTTGGTTACGTTGAATTACACCTTCTACTCCGCCAACACTGAATGAGTATTGGTTAATTTGACGCTGATGCACTCGTTGCAGGGCTTGATTAATTTCACCAGAGGCATTTCCTCCAAGCATTCCTTGCAAAGTAGATTGCATTACCTGGGGTGGGACAGATTGGGCAAAGGATACTTCTGTTTGCCGTAATACTCCAGTTTTACGGTCAAATAAATAACCAAGGTCAACCTGATTTGGGTGTAAGCGATAAAGATAAGCGCGGGTGTTCCATAAGCCTCGAGAAACTTTTGTGGGTTTTCCTAGTGTTGATTTCACTGTATCTTCCGAAGTACCTGTGGGATAAGCAGGAACACTAAGACTACTAGTGTTAGCAGTGGCAACTTTTGGTTGATTTTCCGGTGGTGGGGGTGGTGTAGGTGTAGCAGGAGTAGGATTTTCAGCAGGCTGTTGCTGTTTTGGTGTTGGGACTGCCGCAGTTTGAGAATCTTCTGGAGGTGGTGCTACTGGAGGTGGTGCAAATGTTGGTGGTTGTTGCTGCGGTGCAGATACAACTGGAGGTGTAGTAAAAGTGGAAGTTTCTGGTTGCTGTGGAGAGGCAGGTATTAAAGGAGGTTGGGAAGCAACAGGTGCATCGGTAGGTTCAGTGCTGGGAGCTACAGATGATGGGGTAGAAGGGGGATTTGTAGCGATGGGTGATTCTGTAGTTTCTGGGGGAGTATTTGTATCAATAGTTGCTTCTATTGGTGGTTGGCGAGTGATGTTTGCGATCGCGATCCCAGCAATCAAACCACCCATAACCAAACTACCAAAAATTACAGCAGGTTTTTGCCAACTGTTAGAAGTGGTAGACGCAGGGATAAAAGCAGACTTTTGGGCAGAAGCTAAGGGTTGGGTTTGCTGGGTATGTGCCACAGCAGGGGATAGGGCGATTGTCGATTGAGTTGAGGAGTATGATGTCGGAGGAATGGTGCTTGCAGATTGCAAAGCATGTAACATTTTACTGGCGGTGGAGTAGCGATCGCTGGCTTGAGGCTGAGTTGCTTGTTTGAGGATCATAGCCAATTGTGGAGATACCCCGGGAACCAGATCCTGCCAAATGACTTCCCCTGTTTGCGGGTTAGTTGGTAACTCGTGTGGCGGTTTGCCTGTCAATAGATAAATTGCTGTCAAACCCAAGCTATAGATATCAGTAGCATACACTGGGCGTCCTACGGCTTGTTCGCTGGGCATATACCCAGGCGTACCAATTACTAAAGATTGAGTCAAGTAATTTGGTGTAGCGATAATCGAACGTATCGTTTCTTTAACTGCACCAAAATCAATCAGAACAGGTTGATTATTAACTGTACGAAGAATAATATTATCGGGCTTGATATCTCGGTGAATAATGCCTTTACTATGGACATAGTCTAAGACTGATAAAAGACTCAATAAAATTTCTCTAACTTTATTTTCACTGATTGACCCTTCAGTTTCGACAAGATTTGTTAGGGTTTGACCTTGAATCCATTCTTGGACAAGATAAAATTGTCCATGTTCGGAAAAATAAGCGTAGAGTTTGGGAATTTGATCACTACCTTCACCTAAAAGTTCTAAGGTGGCTGCTTCCCTTTCAAACCTTTGTTGAATCATTTTGTAGGTTTGCGGGTCGTTTGTCACTGGTTTGAGTTGCTTGATCACACAGCGACGCCGAGAAGGCATGTGGGTATCTTCTGCCAAAAATGTTTCGCCAAACCCACCTGCACCAAGTACTTGGATAACTTTATAGCGATTATTTAACTGTGTTATGGTCATGCTCGATTCAAAGTGAGCGTCTTTACAAATTTATATTAGATGTTATGCTGGCATCGCAGGCGGGATGTTATGCCAACAAAATTTTTGGCGTGTGGTTCGGGTGTTTTTATATCGAACACCGATGCACACGGATGAACACGGATGGTTTATCGGTGTGTATCTGTGTTTATCTGTGTTCGACATTCATCGACTTTGATTGTGGCTGTAAGTTATCTTGATGGTTCAATGTTTTTGGCAAGGCGAACACCGATACACACGGATGAACACGGATGGTTTATCGGTGTGTATCTGTGTTTATCTGTGTTCGACATTTATCGACTTTGATTGTGGCTGTAAGTTATCTTGATGGTTCAATGTTTTTTGGCAAGGCGAACACCGATACACACGGATGAACACGGATGGTTTTGGCGTGTGTGGTTTGGGTTGATGATTTTCTTTTTTGGTTTTTAGTTATTATGACTATTTGTTTGATAAAGGTGTTAATACTAAGCTGCCTGATTCTGTGTAGCCAAGGGGATTACGTTTGCCAAAACGCCAATGTTGTTGATATCTATTGAGAAAGTTTTGACCAATAATACCTTGAATTCCTAAGACTTTAAAAATATTATCGCTTTCCAAAATTACTGCATCGATTTGAGTGGCTTGATGTTGCTGTAAATTTAATTGTGATAACTTGATTTTTTGAGCTTTTTCTGTTCCACAAAATCCACTTACTTCTGTTTTGGTTAGTTTAGTTTGGTCAATTTTTAGTTTTGTAGCTAATGATTTGGATATAACTGTTGTTTCAGCGCCTGTATCTAGTAGGAAGTTAAAAGGCCCTTGGCCGTTGATTTTGGCTTGGGCAATCATATTGCCTAGTTTGCCTTGTAGGGGAATTGCCCCTGTCACTGGTGTTGAAGGTGGTAAAAGTTGCAGTTGCAATTTTTTAGGATTAATCACAACATCAAAATTGGTGAAAAAATCTAAACCCAAAACTCCAGATGTATTGACTGGAATTGAATTTTGACTCATGCCTATGCCAAATAAACCTTGAACTTTAGCTGCATTCACGGCTATAGGTGGCAATTTATGGAAACTAGCTTGTACTTTTGAACAGTCATTTCCTATTACTACATATTTCATGAAGTCGTTAGGAATAGGTGTACCCTGAAGGTTTAATTGGGTAGCAGTTTGACTGTTAATAATAGAAGCAGAAGCACCTGTATCTAAAAGAAAGGTTTTGCTTAGTCCACCAATTTGAACTGGCAAAGTAAAAACATTGGTGTTAGGAAGTAATTTGAGTGGGATTTTAGCTTGTCCTTGGCTAACGGGTTGAGGAAGGCTGACTCCGGTAGCTGCAACTAAAGCGGTAATGCGATCGCTTGCATCAGAACGAATGCTACCATCTTCTGCTAACATTGTTACCTGCAAGACGCATTGCATGGAAGCTGTTTGCAAAGCTTCTAAATTATTAGATGGGGGAGTGTCGGGTAATTTACTCTTGATACATTGACTTGTTTGTTGCAGGAGTTGTTCACCAAGGTTATTGGCTGGAATTTGGGCAATGGTCGATTTCAACCCACCAAGTAACCCAGTTGTTGTAATAATAACTACACTTTTTTTTAGTAGATGTCGCGTCCAGTTGGCTTTGCATTTGATCTTCATAAGTAAGCGATCGCATTTGTTGTGATTAAACCCTGACCATACTTTTGCTATTCATAAGTCTCCTATTACGCTGCTTTTCTTGCTTCTAGCTGTTTTAACTCACTAGGGGCAAACACACCATTCTCGGTAATGATGGCTGTAATTAATTCTGCTGGGGTGACATCAAAAGCAGGATTGTAGAATTCCACACCCTCCGGTGTCAAAATAGTATCACCAATTTGGTATATTTCTCCTGGGTGGCGCTCTTCAATGGGGATTTGACTACCATCAGCTAAGTCAAAATCCACAGTAGAAAGGGGTGCGGCAACAAAGAAAGGAATGTTATGTGCTTTGGATACTAGTGCTAAACTATACGTACCAATTTTATTTGCCGTATCTCCATTGGCGGCAATTCTGTCAGCACCCACAACTACAGCATGAATTAAACCTTGTTTCATGCAATGGGCAGCCATACTATCAGTAATTACCGTAACTGGGATGCCTTCTTGTACACATTCCCAAGCAGTGAGTTTTGCACCTTGCAATCTAGGTCTAGTTTCATCAGCAAACAAGCGTGCCAAGCGTCCTTCTCGCCAGGCAGAACGCACTACACCCAAAGCTGTACCGTAACCTGCCGTTGCTAATGCGCCAGCGTTACAGTGGGTGAGTAGGGTTAGTTGTCCTGGTTGAGTAGGTAAGGCTTTTAAACCATTGTCACCGATAGCTTGGCAGGTTTGTAAATCCTCAGCATTGATGGCTTGGGCAGTTTGGAAGAGAGCTTTTTTAATCTCATCTACTGTACCAATCGTTTCATAGGCTACTTTCATCATCCGGGATATTGCCCAAAACAAATTGACTGCCGTGGGGCGGGTAGAACGCAGCATTTGGGCGACATTCTCCAAGTGATGCAAAAACTCATCCCGGTTGTCTGTATGAGTTTCTCTCGCACCAAGATAGATGCCATAGGCAGCAGCAACACCAATCGCGGGCGCACCCCGGACAATCATAGTTTTGATGGCAACTGCCATATCTTCACTGCGACTAATTTCTACAAATGCATACTCATTTGGCAAACGCGTTTGGTCAATCAGCGAAACTGAGTCGTTGTGCCAGATGATAGGGTATACTTGGTTAGTTTGAAACATCATGTTCTTTGAAGGTTATGAGGAAACACGGAACAGGGAATAGGAAATAGGGAACAGGGGATTGGGGATCGGACATTGGTTATTCTCCGCATCCGATGCGTATTTTGTGTTTCCCAGTTCCTCTGTTTTGCATCTCCTTTCCCCTTCCTTGTTTGTGCTTTTGGGGTTAATTTTATTACATAACTGCCGATTTTTGCTGATTAAAGAAAGCTTGTAAAACCTTTTCAGCAATTTGTGGACTTGTTAAGCCCAATTCAGCTTTGGATTGATTTGGTTCTGCGTGTTCAACTAACACATCTGGTACACCAATCCGCTTGATTGGCACGACAATATCAGCATCTAACAGTGCTTCTGCAACTGCGGAACCAAAGCCACCCATCACGCAGCCTTCTTCCAAGGTAACAACACGTCCAATTTTTTGTGCAAGAGGGAAAATCAATTCTGTATCCAGGGGCTTAGCAAAACGGGCATTGATCACAGTAGTTTCAATCCCGTGTTCACTGAGAATTTCTGCAACTTGCATGGCTGGATTTACCATTGTGCCGTAGCCCAAGATGAGTAAATCATCTCCATGACGGAGAATTTCGGCTTTACCTATTTCCAAGGGTTCCCAGCCTTCTTCCATCAGGGGGACACCATAGCCATTACCACGAGGGAAACGCATAGCGATCGGTCCAGTAGTATGATTCACACCTGTAACGACCATGCGCTGGAGTTCGGCTTCGTCTTTGGGCGCCATCAGTACCATATTGGGAATACAGCGCAGGTAGGCAATATCGTACATCCCTTGGTGGGTAGGGCCATCAGCACCAACAATTCCTGCACGATCCATACAGAAGAACACAGGTAAGTTTTGGATGCAAACATCGTGGATGATTTGGTCGTAGGCACGTTGCAGGAATGTGGAATAGATAGCAGCAACAGGACGCATACCTTCAGCTGCTAACCCGGCGGCTAGGGTAACGGCATGTTGTTCAGCAATACCTACATCTATATATTGATTAGGTAGCTTTGCTTGCAGTTTGTCTAAACCTGTTCCCGTTGCCATTGCGGCAGTAATACCGATAATTTTCGGGTTTTGTTCGGCAAGTTTGACTAAGGTGTGGGCAAATACTTTTGAGTAAGCAGGAGGTTTCGGTTTACTGGAAGGGATAGCTTTACCAGTAGTCAAGTTAAAAGGAGATTGGGCATGATAACCAACTTGATCTTGTTCAGCAATTTCATAACCTTTGCCCTTTGTTGTTGCCACATGCACTAACACAGGCCCAGTAATTTGATGTGCCTGTTGAAAAGTAGCAATCAATTCTTCTAAATTATGCCCATCTACTGGCCCCATATAGGTAAAGCCAAGTTCTTCAAAAACAGCACCCACTTTTGGCACAGCTAGCCGCTTCATCCCTTCTTTAATGCGTCCTAGTTCAGGAGAAAGAGACTCACCCACAAAAGGAATTTGCTTAAATTGTTCCTCAAAACTATCTTTGAAAAATTGCACCGGACCGCTAAGACGCATTTTGTTAAGGTAGCGAGGAATTGCGCCAACATTGGGAGATATGGACATTTCGTTGTCATTTAATACAACTAATAGATTAGTTTTAGGAAGATGTCCCGCGTGATTAATGGCTTCTAAGGCCATACCACCAGTTAATGCCCCATCACCAATAATGGCAACGACTTTAAATTTTTCTCCTTTAGCATCTCGCGCCAAAGCCATACCTAAAGCAGCGGAAATACTAGTAGAAGCATGTCCTGCGCCGAAGTGGTCGAACCTGCTTTCACTACGTTTTAAGTAACCAGCAATTCCATCTTTTTGCCGCAGGGTATGAAAATTACTGTAGCGTCCAGTAATCAGTTTGTGGGGATAGGCTTGGTGTCCAACATCCCAAATGACTTTATCACGGTCTAAATCTAGTGTTTGATATAGACCTAAAGTCAACTCTACAACACCCAACCCTGGTCCTAAATGCCCCCCAGTCGCTGCTACGGTTTGCAGATGCTTATCTCGAATTTGGCGGGCAATTTGTTGCAACTGGCGAATTGATAAACCGTGCAACTGGTTGGGATGGGTGATTTCGCTCAAATGCATACTATAGCGTTTTCCTCTCTAGATCTTATATACTGATTTTCCCATGCTAGGGTGATGACCAACTTTAAGCAAATTTTCTTAAAGCTCTGGAATTTTCAACAAATTTCGCTATCAATGGTGAATTCTGGCTTGAATGAACAGTGAAAAACCAAATCTGTATACATCTGTGTCCATCTGTGTCCATCGGTGTTCGTAATCATTATCTCTACGACTTTGCCACAATCTTAAAAAAAACTCGACCACAGATGCACACCGATACACACCGATGAAAATACAGAAGTTACCGGTAACTTTGCACGCCACTAATTCGTAGAACGTCGCTAATAGTGGCACAGTAATTAGGTAAGCCAAAACTATCAGGATTGACAAATTTTTGATAAGTAAAATGCCGATAGCTCATACAAAATCTATCCCAAGCTGCCATCCGAATACGAAACAAGACTATTAATAAGTTAGCTAATGAAAAAGACACAGGGATGCGAAAGTAAATTTTTTTGCCCAGATAAGCGCATACTTCTTCTATTGCTTGGTTGGCGGTTAATGGTGCTTGACCTAAAACTAATTGCCTGCTTTCATTTTCTTGAGGCGGATTGTCTATTAAATAGCGTACGACTGTGGCAATGTCTCGGGCATGAATAAAGTGAAAACTACCGTCTGCTTGAAAAAAACGAATGAAGTCTATGTATTTTGTGACTTCAAGAATACCAGGTGTTATATGTGAATACGGTTTATTATTGTCGCCACCCAAAACTAAGGTGGGGAAAACTTCAGTGATTTTAGGCGCGATCGCTAATTTCCCGATTTTCTGTAAACAATCATATTTAGAGCGAATATAATCTGTACCTATTTCTCCGGCTTCTTTAAGTGGTTGGTTGTTGCTGTCTAAAACACTCGCAGTCGAAAAATAAATTACCTGTTCACAGATAGCTGGATCTAAATAACTCAATAATTCTAGAGTTTTGACAACATTAATATCAAAAGTTGCCGTCCCACCCCAAGCTGTAGCTGTCAATACTGCGACATCTATTGTTTTCAGCAAGTCGGCAAAATGCTGGATTTGTTGCATATCACCTTGCAAAACGGTGACACCCGGACGAACTTGTGTATCAATTTTTAATTTCTCTGGGTTCCTAACTAGAAGATATAACTCGTGGTCTGTTTCTTTAATTAATGCTTCACTAAGATAGTGACCAATACAGCCACTTGCACCGGTCACAAAAATTCGCTTTTTGGTCATAAATTTGTTGTCAGTTGTTTGTTGTCTGTTGTTTGGATTTTACTGGAATAGTTGTTTATTGACGGTTATTTGTTTCCGCATAACTAACACTCACCAACCAACAACCCTACCCTGACGGGAAGCCACTTCGTGTCTACGGGTTCGCCAGTCCCCCTACCCTTACGGGAAGCCACTTCGTGTCTACGTGACGGAGACCGCCTTTTTGGGGGGCTGGTCTCACCAACAACCAACAACTAACAACCAACACCTAACAACTAACAGCATTAAGTTGCTTGGCTGTTTCAAAGAAGAAGGCGACATTTTCTTCTGGGGTTTCGGGGAGAACACCGTGACCAAGGTTAAGAATGTGACCCCAATTACCAGCTTTGCGAACGGTGTCGAGAATGCGATCGCGAATAAATTCCTTAGATCCGAACAACACGCCAGGATCAAGATTTCCTTGCACTTTCATGTGTTTGCCTAATCTTGCCCGGGCATCTGCCATGTCTACTGTCCAGTCTACAGTAATTACATCGGCACCGGATTTTGCCATTCTTTCCAGCAAACCAGCACTACCACTCACTAATAGAATTAGGGGTGTATCTGGATGAGTTTCCTTAACTTGCTGGAAAACTCTTTGTTGATAAGGCAAAGCAAAAGTTTCATAATCTTGGGGGCTTAATTGGCCTGCCCAAGAATCAAACATTTGCACAACTTGAGCGCCACAGTCAATTTGATAGCGCACGTAGGTAGCGATCGCATCTGCGAGTTTTCCCAGAAACTGATGCAGAATCGTGGGATCAGAAAATGCCATGTTTTTAATAATGGAATAGGTTTTAGAACCTTTTCCTTCTACAGCGTAAGCTGCGAGAGTCCACGGCGCACCTACAAATCCCAACACCGTGGATTTATTGCCCACTTCTTGGCGCAGTGCCTGCAATATAGTTTTGATAAATGGCAAAGATTTTTCTGGTTCTAGGGGAAGCAAGTTGTCAACTTGTGCTTGGGTGCGGATGGGAGAGTGAATAATTGGCCCCTTCCCTTCGGCAATATCCATATCTATGCCCAAACCAGGCAATGGTGTCACAATATCAGAAAATAAAATTACACCGTCTGGTTGAAAAGCCCGCCAAGGTTGTAAGGAAACTTCGATCGCCACTTCTGGTATTTCGGAACGTTCACGAAACGAAGGGTATTTCTCCCTTAAATCCCGATAAGCTTTCATATATCGTCCCGCTTGCCGCATCATCCATACTGGCGGACGATCTACAACTTCACCACGAGCTGCCCTGAGGAGAAGAGGATCATTAGAGGAAATACCCATTAACAACTCATCCTAAACTCTTTATTTATGTCATTGTTTAGCTTATCATTCCAGCTTTGCCGTTGTTCAGGGAACTTAGGGATTGGGGATTGGGGATAAAGGAAGGAAGACAAAGAGAACAAACTGACTTTTCACGGTTCGCAACATCTAGCAACCCCCAGTAAGCCGTAAACAAAAAAATACTGAAAATTTTCCTGATTTAAGAGGATGTCTTAAAAGTTTGTAATAGGTGATTTGAATCACGCAAGTTGTTTGAGCATCAAACGAATCATCACAATATAAACAAAGGTTTCTGTCGTTGCGGGTAAGATTTCATAATCCTTACTTAATCGCCGACACCAGTTAAACCAACCAAAAGTTCGCTCAACTAACCAACGTTTAGGGTGTACAACAAAACCTTTTTGTTCTTCATTGCGGGTAACAACACTCAAAATCCATCGGTAGAGATCCATTACCCAATGCTGGAAATCTTGACCACGATAGCCGCAGGTGAGATAAATCAATTGAGGGTAGCCAATCCATTTTGTTACGCAACTCCATTAAATTTTTACTTTTGCCTTGTTCGGTCACTTCCTCAAATTCTATTTCCAGTGGGTCATCGGTTACTATCCAGTCTTCTTTCTGGAGTGCATTTTTGACCGCTTTATGGAATAAATCTCTAGCTGACATCAGCAAACAAGTTTGTTTGTATTCATCTCACAAATGCGCGTATATTCTACCAAATACGGGCGTCTCCCACTTTCCGCGTCTTCGCTGTTCCTCTTTCCCCGATCGCCAATGGCCATAAATATTTACATATTTTATTTTTACCTTATTCTAATTTCAGTATTTAATCTTGATCGTAAATATTTTTACTTGATTTTCTATGAAAATAGAGTCCAACATATCCTCGGGAGAGGTTTCTATCTCTAGCACTGGTACAACAGTATTGAGTCTTTTGATACCGCGATCGCAACGACGGAAATTTTTTATCCAATTTACGCTGATGACTTTCACCGGATGGGTTGTAGGTGGAATTGCCAGTATCGCTATAGAAAAATATCTCCTGCAAACACTCTCGCCAGGTCTGCTTCAACAACAACCTTCATGGGATAGATGGGTAAAATCTATTAGTAGTGTTGTGTTTGCGATGATTTTTGCTGCCGATCAAGCAATCGTCTTGCGCCGCTATCTATCTGCATGGTGGTTGTGGATCCTGGCTACCAGTGTTGGTTGGTTGGTTGCCAATAATGTCTCTACAGCATGGATTGAGTATATTTCATCTATAGCTAACTCCTTGAATAAAACTTTATCTTTTGAGGATGTAATATTTTTTGGAGGTTTATCAACAATCTCCTATGTTTTGTCGGGAATTTGGCTAGGATTTCTCCAGTGGTTAGTATTGCGACGGAAGACAGCAGGTGCTTGGTGGTGGAATTTTCTGCCCTCATTTTCGTATTTGTGTATCAGTCTCTTTGTCTGGTTGCTTTCTTTTTTACAAGATCTGATTCCAGAAGTCAGTCGCGCTCAGATATTGTATTTAAGTGGACAAGCATTGACGGCAATTATTCTAGGAGTTATTCCAGCCATTGGCTTTTGCAGGTTGAAAATTTACTCCCGCCGCATCACTGCACGCCAGTAGTTGCAGCAAACTCAGGTGAAACAAGATGAAAAAAATCGACTCCTCACAAACAACAGTTACTCCACCCATTGCGGAAAAACGACCGCAGGTATTAGAGTTACACGGTGACAGGCGGATTGATAATTACTTTTGGATGCGCAATCACCAAGATCCAAAAACGATCGCCTACCTGGAAGCAGAAAATGCTTACACCCAAGCTAAGATGCAGCACACGGAGGCTTTGCAACAACAGCTATATGAGGAAATGCTGTCTCGGATTAAAGAAACAGACCTTTCCGTGCCTTATCGTAAAGATGAATATTATTATTATTCGCGCACTGAAGAGGGTAAAGCTTATCCAATTTACTGTCGCCAAAAAGGTAGTCTTGATGCTCCTGAAGAAATACTGCTAGACCAAAATGAACTAGCCCAAGGGCATGATTTTTTTAGTATCGGGGTACTACAAGTTAGCCCTAATCATCAAATATTAGCTTATTCGGTAGATACAACTGGTTCTGAAAGATATACACTGTTTTTCTTAGATTTAAATACTCGTCAACTTTATCCAGAAAGTATCTCTGATACTTATTTTTCTTTGGCGTGGGCGAATGATAATCAAACAGTATTTTACACGAAATTAGATGATGCTAATCGTCCATTTCAGTTGTTTCGACATACATTAGCAACAGATGTCAATGAAGATATTCTTATCTATCACGAACCGGATGATATTTATTATTTAGCAGTGGGCAAAACTCGCAGCCAAGCTTATATCTTGTTGAGCTTGGGGAGCAAAATCACCTCAGAAGTCCACTATTTAGATGCTAATAATCCTACCGGAAAGTTTCAGTTATTTTATCCCCGAACTACAGGGGTAGAATACGACATTGATCATCACAATGATTATTTTTATATAGTCACAAATGAGCAGGCAATTAACTTTAAGTTAATGAAAACTCCGGTAAATGCACCAAGTAAAGAGAATTGGCAAACTGTGATTCCCCATCGGGAAGATGTAATGTTATCAGGAATTAGTTTGTTTGCCAATCACTTGGTTATTTACGAACGTAAGGATGGATTACCGATTGGTAGGGTACAAAACCTGAAAAGTGGAGAAGAACATAATATTACTTTTCCCGAACCAACCTACTCATTTTTTGAAGGTAGCAATCCGGAATTTGACACTACTACTTTGCGGATACACTACACTTCTTTAATCACGCCGCCATCTGTATTTGATTACGATATGGAAACAAATGAGCGGGAATTGAAAAAAGAAACAGAAGTTTTGGGAGGCTACGACAGAACCCAGTATAACAGTGAAAAATTAATGGCTCCAGCGCCTGATGGTACACAAATTCCCATATCTATTGTTTATAAAAAGGGAATTAAAAAAGATGGCAAAAATCCTTTGTATCTGACTGGATATGGTGCTTATGGAGCAAATTACCCGGCATCATTTTCCTCAACTAGATTGTCATTGTTAGATCGGGGAATTGTATTTGCGATCGCTCATATTCGTGGTGGCGGAGAAATGGGGCGCAAATGGTATGAAGATGGCAAATTTTTGCACAAAAAAAATACCTTCACAGATTTTATTGCCTGTGCAGAATATCTAATATCTGAAGGGTGGACAACAAGTAATGCGCTTGCTATTTCCGGTGGTAGTGCTGGCGGTTTATTGATGGGAGCAGTAGTTAATATGCGCCCAGATTTGTTTAAAGTGGTAGTTGCTGATGTGCCTTTTGTAGATGTAGTCACAACTATCCTGGATACTTCCCTACCTTTATCAGCAATGGAATGGGAAGAATGGGGTAATCCCAACGATAAAGTCTATTACGACTACATGAAATCATACTCACCCTACGATAACGTCGAGGCGAAAACTTACCCAGATATGTTAATTACAGCTGGATTAAATGATGCGCGCGTTAAATATTGGGAACCTGCAAAATGGACAGCAAAACTACGAGAACTCAAAACAAATGACAACATTCTCCTGTTGAAAATCAACATGGGTGCAGGACACAGTGGCGCATCTGGACGTTACGAAAGTCTCAAGGAACTGGCGTTTGAGTATGCTTTTGTGTTGGATAGATTGGGAGTAGAAAAGGGATAGGGAAACGGGATTAATACCAATTCGCCTTCAAATTATGAATAAATAATTTATGGTGCGTTACAGCTTGGCTATAGCGCACCTTAAATTTAACTAATATCAATTTATGTTATTGACTACTTAATAAAAATGCCAATAACTACATAATTTCGCTACTTTCCAACTCATTATTTTCTTTATTTTCATTCTTTTCATTAAGTTCAGCTTCTTTAACCCGACGTATAGGGACATTGGCAATTAAGGCACTGGTTCGCTGATTACTTTCTAAAGAAAACTCTAAACCCTCCGTTTCGATTTCTACATAACGGCAAACAATTTCTAAGATTTCTTGCCGCATTTTTTCTATCATCTGGGGGCTTAAGTCAGCGCGATCGTGAGCAATCACTAATTGCAGGCGACGTTTAACTTGATTGCGACTGTTAACGTCAGAATTACGAGTAAATAATCGTTCTAGAAGTTCAATGATCATTGCTGCTAGGTATGGACAGATGGGGAAAAATATCAAATGATTTTTGTCCACAACAATCTTCTAAGACGAGAGAAGATGCTGTCGCTGGGTGAGTCGAGTTCAAGAAAATCGACCGTTTCACCTTCCAATCTGCGAGCAATGTTATCAAAGGCTGTAGCCGCTAAAGAGGGAGTTTCTGCTAATACTAAAGGTTCGCCGCGATTGGTAGAGACTATAACGCGCTCATCATCCGGAATGACCCCAATTAGAGGAATTGCCAGAAGTTCCTGAACATCCTGCACAGACATCATATCATTTGCCCGTACCATTGCGGGTTTGATCCGATTAATTATTAAATGAATGCGCTTGACACCTTGTGCTTCTAATAACCCGACGACGCGATCGGCGTCTCGGACGGAAGCAATTTCTGGTGTGGTAACAATTAATGCTTCTTTAGCTGGGGCGATCGCATTTTTAAACCCCATTTCAATACCTGCGGGGCTATCAATAATCACATATTGATACTTTTGTGCCAATGCATTCACCAGCAACTTCATCTGATCAGGGGTGACTGCATCTTTAGTACGGTTCTGTGCTGCTGGTAACAAGACCAAATTTGGTTGGCGCTTGTCTTTTACCAATGCTTGTTCCAGGCGACACTCCCTAGCTAAAACTTCTACCGCCGTGTAAACGATGCGATTTTCTAGTCCTAGCAACAAATCTAAATTTCTCAAGCCAAAATCCGCATCAACTAATGCTACTTGACGCCCGATTTTTGCTAAAGCCATGCCTAAATTGGCTGTACAAGTGGTTTTACCCACGCCTCCTTTACCGGAGCTTATCACAATAATGCGAGTCATGACACAAACGCGCTTGATGATGTTTCTGTAAATATATAACACTAGAGCTTTATAGCTCTGGGTTCATCCTATTAAATTGGGTCTTAGAAAAATCACTAGCCCTACCGATACGAATTCCTTGGGGTGTGACGTATGCCACCTCAGGATAGAACTGCATTGGTAATTTTTCTGGCGCTCTAGCAACAGCATCTGCGATCCGCAACTGGGTTGGTTCCATTTGCAAGGCCATAATCAGACACTCACGATTGCCCCCAGCACCAGCATGAGCAACTCCTCGGAGACGACCCCAAACGAGAATATCACCATCTGCAACTACGATACCACCTGGATTTACATCTCCTAAAATAATTACGCTACCAGGATGGCGAATTTCTACACCAGAACGCACCGTCATTTCTAGATATAGTGCTTCTTTCGAGGGTTTTTTGCTGATTTTAGATTCAGAAGCCAGGATATTTTCTCGTTGTATTTGTTCAACAGAGTAGCCAGCAGTAGCTGCTGCGATCGCTGTTTGGCGACGACTGGTAGCAACCGATTTCAGTTGCATTTGCACTTCGCTCAAAGTTTCAGCAAGTTGTTGCAGTTGTCTAGCATCTAAAAGGCGATCGCCTGCTACCAAATGCACAGGAGTATTAGGTGCAGTGAAGCGATCGCTACCATTGAGTCTTAACTTTAACTGTTGCCAAATTTCATTCCAATTGCGTTCCGAAGCAGACAGTTGCGATTCTGTGGGTAAAATTAATAAAAATCTTCCCTCCTCTGTTTTCATTTGAACTTGGCTATTTTTATTGACCCCATTTTCCAGTGGAGGTGATTTAGGGGGTTCTTTATCCACAGGGTCAACAGGCAATTCTGCATCCACAACCGTATCAGACTCTACACTAGCAACAGCAGAATTTGATTCTGATTCAGTAAGAACAGAATTGGACTTTAAATACAGTAGAACAGAATTGATCTCCGCTTCTGGAAGTATAGAACTTGACTCCGCATCAACAGCTACAACAGATTTTGTCTCTGTATCAGCAACAGTAAACTTTACCTCTACATCACAAAGGCTGGAGATTGATTCTGTATCATCAACAGCAGAATTTGACTTGAGATTGGGGATAGCAGAATCAGAAGTCATGCAGCATTAGCCTAAAGAGAGAAACTGAGCAACTACCAATATTAAATTATTTGTCTTTGATACTGCCTTCTCGCAAGTTGCAAATTATGAAACTGACCTGAGGCAGAACGAATTCTTTTCTTGGAAAACTCACGTTAATAATGCATCTTTACCCTGGCTTGGTATAAGAATTTAGCACAAATTATTCCCAAATGTTGGAAGTTATATTGGCAACAAACCATTTGAACAGAATTGCAGAGGACTAAATTGTTTAGTATAAATTTTTTCTAAAATCTTCAGCATAGCTGTCTTTCTTCAGTCCGCTTCCAACCAAAGCTAGCGAAGTTACCTCTTTTCAATCAAAAGTATAAATGTACACGATTAACCCTATATGTTGTGTAAATTTATTTAACAAAAACCTCTTGTTTATCCGCTGAAATACGAATTAAGACAAATTGTGATGGTAATTTTTATTTTATAGGTTGCACTAGCGGTTCTCTTTTTATCCAAATTCCAATAATATTAAGTTCCTCGTTTAGAAGGATTTTTGTCTAACAAGGATTATAAGTAATGAAATTAGGTTCAACAATCCATTCATGTTTATTATACTTTTCCTGTTTTTCATATTTATCTATAGCCCTTGTCAGCTTTAAAACGTTGATAGCTCCTGCTCATGCTCAGATCAGTCCTCCTGGTAATGGCTTTGGACAAACTAAAACTCTAGATTTTGATAACCTAATTTCTAAAGCCAACAAATACGGTACTGTCAGAGTCATCATTGGTTTAAAAGCAAATTTTATACCCGAAGGCAGGCTAGCAACTTCTTTGGCTCAGAGTCAAAGAACAGCGATCGCCCAAAGACAAAATGTCATCTTGAGCAAGCTTTCAACTTACAAACCCGCTGTAATCACCAAGTTTCAGACGATTCCCTACTTTGCTGCCCAGCTCAATGCTCGGGCTTTGAAGGTTCTTCAATCTGATCCAAACATTATCAGTATTCAAGAGGACATAGCTGTACCAGCGACGCTGATGGAAAGTATTCCTATAACTAGAGCTAATAATGCTTGGAGTAGTGGGTTTACGGGTGCAGGGCAAACAGTTGCCATCTTAGATACAGGTGTAGACTCCAGCCATCCTTTTTTAGCAGGCAAGGTAGTTTCAGAAGCTTGTTATTCCACTACTGATTCAACCTACCAAAGTACAAGTTTATGCCCGAATGGATCGGCTCAACAGGTGGGTACTGGTTCCGCAGTTAATTGCACCAGCACCATTGTTGATTGCGATCATGGCACCCATGTGGCTGGGATCGCTGCGGGTAATGGCTCTAGTTTTTCTGGGGTTGCCAAGGACGCTAAGATTATTGCTATTCAAATCTTCTCTCGATTTGATTCTGCTGAACAATGCCAGCCGCTTCCATCACCCTGTATCTTGAGTTACGCCAGTGATCAAATACGAGCTCTAGAACAGGTTTATAACCTCCGTTCCAGTTTCTCAATTGCAGCAGCTAACATGAGTTTGGGAGGGGGTAGCTATACGACTAACTGTGATGCTAGCTATGGAAACCTCAAGGCAATCGTCGATAACCTCCGTTCTGTTGGTATAGCTACTGTCATTGCTGCCGGAAATGATGGTAGCATTGACGGTCTAAGTTTCCCTGCTTGCATCTCGTCAGCAATTAGTGTCGGTTCTACCAAAGACGGTAGTTCTGGCGGTAATGCTGATGAAGTATCGAATTTTTCTAATAGTGCTTCATTTCTATCTCTTCTGGCTCCAGGAGAAGCAATCTACTCCTCGGTTCCGGGTGGTAATTACGCTAATTTCTATGGAACTTCAATGGCAGCTCCCCATGTAACAGGAGCTTGGGCTATTTTTAAGCAGAAGAACCCATCTGCTAGTGTTGCGGACACTCTTGCAAATTTTCAAAACACAGGCATTCCTGTAACTGATCCGAGAAATGGTATCCAAAAATCGCGTATCCGTCTTTGAAAATAGGGATCGGGGATCGGAAATTGGGCATTGGTATTGGTGTTTATTCTCCCCCTCCCTTGTCCCCCGTGTCCCCCAAGTCGTCCCCCTTGTCCCTTACTTAGTTTTTTGACTCAGTCGTTGATATACAGTCGCCAAGCCATTAGCATCACCGACGTTACCTGGAAATAGTACCACTGGTAAATTAGGAAATTGGGGATGGTCAGCAGGAGTCCGCACCATTGAACAACCTGGTAAAATTTGACCAAGTAACCGGGCAGAAGTCAAGGCTAAGCCTGTACTCAAGACATCGTTAGAAGTTATACCACCTTTACTGATCAAAAATCCTAAATCTGCTGGCAAACCCCGTACAACATCCATCAATAAACGGGAAACCTTAGCCCCAAATTGTAAGCGTGTATTCACATCTTTAAAAGTAAGTTCTTGGCGACTGGTGTAAACTACTGGTGTTTTGCCAGCTGCATGGGCAGTGCGAACACTTTCGAGGACTTCGGTTAACAATCGGGCAGATTGATCCACATCATCTAACAAACGCGCCACATCAACTTCAACCCCGAATGTACCTTCTACTCGTAGTAGTGCTTCTAGCTGCTGAGTAGTTTTTTTGACATGAGAACCGACAATCACTGCTCCTGGCTTACCATTGCGTACATACTCAGCCATATTTTCTGGAGCGATCGCTTGCGGGGGTAAAGCAGCCAAAGCTGTTAAGATACTAGCAGCACTGCGAAATAAAAAGCGTTTCCCTTGACTGACTGCCGATAATACATCTTGGGCAAAACGATCTAAATCCGCTTGAGTTTCTCCATCGACAACACAGCACTGATTACCACTCAGATTCATCAAGGCTTCTAAGCAGCCATTACGGATATCTGCAAGTAAAAATCTTTTTACGGAGTCTGCCTTGATCTGCCCTTGTGTTTTTTCCTCCACATATTTAGGTAAGTAACTGTGATGGTAGCCGAACACAGAATCACGAGCGAATTCTGTTTCATGAACAGGTTTAGGAACACCATCAACAATTAGATAATGTATGCTGTCGCGGGTAATACGTCCACCTTCAAAAAATGCTGGTACAAGAAAATGAGCATCAAAAGGACCGAGTTCTTGAGCAATAACATCGGTTTCTATCGGGTAATGTCCCCGCAAAGTCGAGTCAGAACGACTGACGATGAGAAATCCTTCCCTATCGCCTGCTTGCGGGGGTGGGGGGGTAGTCCCTAAAGCTGCTAGCAAATTCTGACAAACTTGCCTGGTGACAGATGCAGCCGACTCAGGTGGTAACGCTCTTGTATTTGTTAGTACAAAGAAAATTGGTGCATCGTCTTGCAATCCCAGGCGTAAAGTGTCCACATCCCAACGCATTAGCAGCAAACAACTGTGGACTGTTTGCGAACCTGTTGGATCATCATCAAGGACGATTATTTTTGGTTTTATGGTCATTTGTATATTAAGGGAGCGACTGTTGTAATTTTCTTATCTGGCTTTGTATATCCAAGTCAATCTGCAATGACTGATTGAGAATTTGAGCATATTCTCCAGTGGAACTGCTAATTTGTAAGGCTTGGAGATTAGCTAAATTATTGACGAACAGTTCTTGTTGCTCAGGAAGCAGTTTTTTATTATCTCTTAATACTCGCTCGATTTTCAAAGCCCGAACTAAATCTTCTCTTACCAATTCCAGGGCAGTAATAACAGTTTGTCTGTCATTGATATTATTTTCTGAATTGTCAGAAACTGCTAGCTGATCGAGATTATCTACCGCTTGTACAACTGCATGATATTTATCAACTTCATTTAAAAGAATGATCAATGTCTTAGGATAGCGAAAACGTCGCCACAACCAACGTCCAAGTACAACTGCAATTGCGACAGCGATGAGTAAAACGATTCCTAAGCCAATGTTGGAACCAATCGTCAGAGTGATTAACGCATAAATCAAACCGCCAATTAATAAAACTAGCAACAGCGTTTCCCGCATTTCCTTCATCAAAAATGCAAATCGTTGTTTGCGATTTGCCATCATAGAAGGTAGGAGAAAATCTTCTGGTTTGACGCCAGTTAAACGTTTGAGTTCTCCCTTAGTTATTTCCAAGCCTAGTAAATCCGGCTGCACGACATAGATACTCCCTTCCAATTAAAATACAAATTAAATTTGCTCTTGTGGCTACTATAGGAATAAAAAAGTACTTAGGAAAATTTTAAGCGATCGCTCAGTGTTTTTGGCAGAGACGAACACAGATGCACACGGATAAACACCGATAATCTATCTGTGTGTATCTGTGTGCATCGGTGGTCGATATACTTAATCTTATCTGCTAAGTTCAAGGATACAAACCCCGATCAGTGAGGGCTTGGGCAACCCGACCAACTCCCAAAGTATAAGCTGCTAACCTTAGAGAAATTTGCCGTGTCCTTGAGTGCTTAATCACTTGGCGATATGCTTGCACCATTAGGTGTTCCATTTCACGGTTAACGCGTTCTTCATCCCAAAATACATAAGAAAGACCTTGCACCCACTCTAGATAACTCACCACTACGCCGCCAGCGTTAGCCAAGATGTCTGGTAATACCGTTACACCCCGCGCTTCTAGTGCTTGGCTTGCCATCAGAGTCACTGGCCCGTTAGCCGCCTCTGCAACTATCTTGGCTTGCACCTGATTCACATTTTCTTCTGTGATTTGGTTTTCCAAAGCTGCGGGAATTAAGACATCACAGGGTAAAGTTAGTAACTCAGCGTTGCTAATCGGTACTGCATCTGGGAAACCAACAACACTCCTGTGGTTCCCAGTCGCATAAGCTTTCAAAGCAGGGATATCAAGACCTTCTTTGGAATACACTCCTCCAGACCCAGTCGAAACAGCTATCACCTTCGCTCCAGCTTCGTGGAATAATAAAGCCGCTGCACTGCCGACGTTGCCAAAACCCTGGATAACTACTCGCACGTCCGCCAAGGATTTGCCTCGATCAAGTAGAGCCTCTCTGACAATGATCATTACGCCGCGTCCTGTTGCCATTTCTCGTCCCCGTGAACCACCGATAGACAGGGGTTTACCAGTTACAACTCCTGGCACAGCATGACCAACATTCACAGAGTAAGTATCCATCATCCAAGCCATTTCACGGGCAGAAGTACCCATATCTGGTGCAGGGATGTCTATACTGGGGCCAATATCTTTGATCAATTCGCTGGTGTAACGTCGTGTTATTCGTTCTAGTTCACCAACACTATAACGTTTTGGATCTAGAGCAATGCCTCCCTTTGCACCACCGTAGGGAATACCAAGTAGCGCACATTTCCAGGTCATCAACATTGCTAAGGCTGATACTTCTCGCAGTGTTACCGCCGGATGGTAACGAGTACCACCCTTGTAGGGGCCTAAAACATCGCAGTGCTGCACCCGATGTCCTGCCAAAATCTGTATTTCGCCACTATCACGTTTTACGGGAATGGATACTGTAACTACCTTACGTGGATGACTAAGTACTTCCAACAGACCTTGATCTAGCTTTAATTCTCGTCCTGCTGCTTCCAGGTAGCTACAAGCTTGGTCTAATGGGCAAATATACGCTGGAGAAGGAGCTTCCAGTGGTTGTAGAGATGTTGAAATCATAGAGTCTCCCAATCACGGTTCTATAAAATCCTTATCGAACCGGATGTATATATCTAGACTAGCCTTTTTTTTGGAAAAAAATAGAAATTTTGTAGTTTATGTTACATTTTCTCTGGAAGTAGCTTTTTTGGCTAGTCCAAAGGTAGTAATATAGTGTGACCAGAGATACACATAGATGAACACAGATAAAAAACATACTTATTATCTGTGTTCATTTCCTATTTGATTTTGTCTTTGAGGTAGAACTATATAAGTAATACCAATTCGCTAAAAGAATGCGACAGATAGGCCATCTTGTAGAGACGCGATGAATCGCGTCTTTATCCAAGGATGTGTTGCAATCATTAATTGAATTGGTATTAGTGGAAAATAGGGAAAAGTTTTTTACCTGGTGAGGTAATTTGAAAAAGGCAGAGGAGTCACTGCGTCCTTGGTGGTTCCACGCTATGTGACGCCAGTCACTCATGGGAGACTCGGGGGGATTGGGGGAGAAACCACGGCGACGGCGCTTAAAGTTCGGACACTCCTTCCACACCCGCGCCTCCTCTACGTAGCCGTCGCTGGCTCCTCCGTTGTCGCACGTGACGTGGCAGTAGGCAGCTATGCTGAAGTAAAGAAAGTTTTTTCATCCGTTCTGATTTACGTAGTTCATAAGATGATGTTGACATTTGTACTACAAAATACTACAATTGCAATACAAGCTCTTTCCTGACTATAACTAGTGATTAATACTGAAAAATCTTATGATTGTTGGCTAAAATACTAACAATTCATAAATAAGTAACTACGCAGTATTAATTCACATATTCTTTCTTTCTTGCCTATGGTTAAGAGTGCAGATTACCTGTCTCCACCAACGAATTTAATTTTGTCCAACTACTGGTCTGTGTCATTAATTCTGAGAGGTTTGTAGTGAGCGATTTATCGCTAAATTTTAAGGGCTAAAGTCCTGACTACGAACTTTCACAACTCATCAAAACTAATGACATAGACTACTCACAACGACATAATTTCTGAGGAGTTGCGAGGGGACAGATCCCTAACTTTTTTAAACAGTCGGGGATCTGGCAATATCTCCAACAAACAACTATTAACTATTAACCACCAACTATTTTTAAAAATATGCCTTACGAAAAATTAGAAATTTCTACATTATCTCCTGTTTTATCTTGGGCAAATCATCCTTTGGGAACAGAAGAAACCAAGATGGCGAAAAACGTGGCATCGCTACCATTTGTATTTAAACATGTAGCATTAATGCCAGATGTTCACTTGGGTAAAGGCGCCTTAGTAGGTTCTGTAATTGCCACTAAAGAAGCAATTATTCCTGCGACTGTCGGTGTTGATATTGGTTGCGGAATGGCTGCAATCAAAACACCATTTAAAAGTGAACAATTAGAAGGTAAGCTCAAAAAAATTCGCTTAGATATCGAAGCTGCAATTCCTACAGGTTTTAACGAAAATAAAGAAGTAGAAAAAGCTGTAACTAACTGGCAAAGATGGCGAGATTTTAAAGACTTGCATCCAGGGGTACAAAACTTGCAAGAAAAAGCGATGCGACAAATGGGTTCTCTAGGCGGAGGTAATCATTTTGTTGAAGTTTGTCTCGATACAGAGAACCAAGTTTGGTTGATGCTGCATTCTGGTTCCCGCCATATCGGGAATATGCTAGCACAGTCTCATATTAATACAGCTAAAGAATTAGCAAAAATGGCAGGTAATAATTTGCCTGATCCAGATTTAGCTCATTTTGTGGCTGGTACACCAGAATTCCAAACATATTGGCATGATTTACAGTGGGCGCAAGCATACGCACGTTTTAACCGCGATGTGATGATGGCACGTTTCAAACACATTATCGAAAAGCATTTAGCAGGTGGGAAAGCGACAAAACTTTTACTAGAGGTAAATTGCCATCATAACTATGCTGAAAAAGAAGTACATTTTGGTGAGGAAGTGTACGTAACTCGTAAAGGTGCGGTGCGTGCCCAAACAGAAGATTATGGCATTATACCTGGTTCGATGGGGGCAAAATCCTTCATTGTCAAAGGTAAAGGTTGTGCTAATAGCTTTTGTTCTTGTAGTCACGGTGCTGGCCGTTTACTATCAAGAAATAAGGCAAAAAATGTCTATACTCTTGATGATTTAATTGAGCAAACAAAAGGGGTAGAATGTCGTAAAGATACAGGCGTTTTGGATGAAATTCCCGGTGCTTATAAACCTATCGATGAAGTGATGGCAAATCAATCTGATTTAGTGGAAGTTGTAGCTACACTCAAGCAGGTTATTTGTGTGAAAGGTTAAATTGATTAGTGTGCGTCTATTTAGAAACCTGGTTTCTGGAATAAACCAGGTTTTTTTTAATGGTTTATTATGTCTGATACCATTTCACAAAATTCTTTATACAAATCTTCACGCCAGATACTACAAAGCTTTGCTTTGGGTTTCCACGGTAGTGGGTAGAACTATCTCTTTCAAGCTGACTCATAAAACCTCTTTTTTCCTCTGCTAACTCTGTGCCTCTGTGGTTTAAAAGTAATTTATTTAACCGTGGAGATCAGAGAACACAGAGATAAGAGGTTACAGAGGAATTGATGGCGCAAGAATTTTTACCCACCTTCAAAGGGCTAATGAGTAGGACTTACGCCTTGACAGGATAGATAAAATGTGAATTTGCAGGCTTGAGGAAGGAAACAGACAAACGCTATCAGGCGATCGCTGACCGTGGCGTTGATACCCATGAGGATCGTTAAAAACCAAAAGAAAAATGCTCTGGCTTTAGACTTGAACTCATCTCTACTTCCGACCCCAAGCCAAGTGTTTCTTCACAGGTGAAGGGTGAAGGATGAAGTATAAACTATGAAGTATTAAATAATTTAGTTTTTATCCCTTTGCTCTTTAGCCTCACCCTACCCTACAGAAAGCCCCTGCTAGATCATCTACAGCTTTCATCCTTCATCCTTCTATGATTGGCAATAGCACTCAATTAATACTTGTAATTGAAGACAGCGACGAAGATTTTGAAGCTTTACGGCGAGTGATGTACCGTCAAGAAGTATTAAATCCTATTCTTCGTTGTGCTGATGGCGACGAGGCACTAGATTATCTTTACCACACTGGAGCCTACGGCGATCCTAAAACTGCTCCTCGTCCCTCACTCATTTTACTTGACCTGAACTTACCAGGAACAGATGGGCGAGAATTATTAGAACAAATTAAGCAGGATCAAAACCTCAAAGATATTCCTGTTATAGTATTTACTACCTCTGCCAATCCCAGAGATATCGAAATATGTTATCGCAATAATGTAGCTAGTTATATTCTCAAACCAATTGACATTAATAAATTAAAACAAACGCTACAAAACTTCCTTGCTTATTGGTTGGATATTGTGGTTCTTCCCGATAATATCAGCAGGTAGTCATGGTGCAACAACAGTTAATCATTTTAATTATTGATGATTGTTCGGAAGACCGCGCAGTCTATCGTCGCTATCTGTTGCAAGACCCACAATACAACTACAAAATTCTAGAAGAGGAAACAGGGGAAAGCGCCCTACAACTTTGTCAGCAACTCCAGCCTGACAGTATATTATTGGATTTTTTGTTGCCGGATATGGATGGGCTGGAATTTCTCAGAGAATTAAAACAGCAGAGCAACGGCAGTATGCCAGCTGTAATTATGTTAACAGGACATGGTAATGAAACTGTTGCTGTGCAGGCAATGAAAAGTGGTGTTCAAGACTACTTGGTTAAAGGAGATATCACAGCAGAGAGTTTACGCTTTACTATCCACTCTGCGATTGAAAATGTCCAGCTACGTCAGCAGTTGCGACGTAGTGAAGAACGTTTTCGTACCTCCGTTGAAAATATGCTGGACTGTTTCGGTATTTACTCAGCAATTCGCAATGAAGCAGGGGAAATTCTAGACTTTAGAATAGATTATTTGAACGCAGCAGCTTGTGAATCTAACCTGATGATCAAGGAAGAACAACTAGGTAAAAGTTTGTGCGAAGTTTTACCTGGGCATAGAAAATATGGCTTGTTTGAGCAGTATTGTCAGGTTGTAAATACAGGCAAACCGTTTGTGAAAGAATCACTTATTTACACAGATATATTTGGTAAACAACAATTCACTAGAGCCTTTGATATCCGTGTGGCTAAGTTGGGAGATGGCTTTGTGGCATCTTGGCGGGATGTCACCAAAAAAAAGCAGATAGAACAAGCATTGCGAGAAAGCGAAGAACGCTATCGGTTTTTATCTGAAGCAATACCACAAATAATATGGATTTGTGATGCGAACGGTGAATGTGAATATCTCAATCAACGATGGTATGAATTTACCGGACAAGCTGTTGAGCAAGGGATTGGCTCTGGTTGGTTGGAAGTTGTGCATCCAGAGGATACGCAACGAGTCATGCAAGCATTTACACAGTCTTTAAATACAGGAAAACTGTACGAAGTAGAATTGCGCTACCGCTGTCATGACCAAACCTATCATTGGTTTTTAGCTAGAGCTTTGCCCAAAAAGGATGAGCAAGGACGGATTGTGAAGTGGTTTGGCACAAGTACAGATATAAATGAGCGTAAACAATTAGAAGCAGAACGTACCCGTCTTTATCAACTTGAGCAAGCTGCTCGTGCGGAAGCAGAAGCAGCAAATCGTGCTAAAGATGAGTTTGTGGCTATGGTATCTCATGATCTGCGTTCTCCTCTCAATGCCATTCTGGGTTGGGCGAAACTGCTACAAAGTCGTAGACAGGATGAAGCAACTACTATCCGTGCTTTGCAAACTATCGAACGTAATGCTTTATCTCAAGCAAAACTCATAGATGATTTGTTGAATATGTCACGCATACTCCGGGGTCAGCTAGAGTTGCAGTTATGTCAAGTCAATCTCGTTACTATTATCCAGACAGCATTAGAAACTGTCTACCCAAGCGCTGACGACAAAAATATTTGTCTGGAGTCTAAGCTTGACGATGCAGTTCCACCAATTATTGGTGATCCGAATCGCTTGCAGCAAATTTTAGGAAATGTGCTTTCTAATGCTATTAAGTTCACTCCCGAAGGAGGGCGAGTGGAAATACGATTAGAGCAAGTAATAAAATATACAAATAGAGGACATGGGGATAAAGTGACAAGGGAGACACGGGGCAATGCGGATAAGGAGAGTATGAGGAATAGATTCTCTATGTCTAACTTCTATGCTCAAATCACAGTTACTGACACAGGTATCGGTATCAGTCCTGACTTTTTACCTCATATTTTTGAACGTTATCGTCAGGTAGAATCCCACAAACAAGGTGGTTTAGGATTGGGTTTAGCGATCGCTCGTCATTTAGTAGAATTGCATGGCGGAACTATCGAAGCAACTAGCGATGGTGAAGGTAAAGGTACAACTTTCACCATCTTGTTGCCATTTAGGGGTTAGTTGTTGGTTGCTGGTTGTTGGTTGTTTGTATTTCCAAACAACTACCAACTACCAACAAACAACAAAATTTACTCCCACTCAATAGTTCCAGGTGGCTTGGAGGTAATATCGTAAACTACCCGGTTAACTCCTTTAACTTCGTTAACAATCCGGTTGGAAATCACCTCTAGTACGTCGTATGGTACACGCGCCCAGTCTGCTGTCATGCCATCTTCGCTGGTGACGATGCGTAAGACAATGGGATAAGCGTAGGTACGTTGATCACCCATTACGCCCACGCTCTTAATTGGCAACAATACGGCAAAAGCTTGCCAGTACTCATGGTACAAGCCCCTTTGATTAATTTCTTGCCGGACAATTAAATCGGCATCCCGCAAAATCTTTAAGCGTTCGGCAGTGATTTCGCCCAAAATCCGAATCGCTAAACCTGGGCCAGGAAAGGGGTGACGCTGCACGATTTCTTCTGGCAACCCAATAGAACGACCGACTTTACGGACTTCATCTTTGAATAGTTTCCGCAGTGGTTCTACCAATTTAAATCGTAGGTCTTTGGGTAAGCCACCGACATTGTGATGGCTCTTAATTTTCACTGCTACTCGTTCCCCTGTCTGTGGGTCAACGTTGGTGTCAGCAGATTCAATCACGTCTGGATATAGCGTACCTTGCGCCAAGTAATCGAAGGGCCCAAGGCGTCTTGATTCCTCTTCAAATACTCTAATAAATTCGTGTCCAATAATACGACGTTTTTCTTCTGGTTCAGTAACACCACTGAGAGCTTTTAAGAAGCGATCGCGAGCATTAACGTACTCCACAGGAATATGGAACTGCTCTTGAAACAACTTCAACAATCGCTCTGGTTCATACTTCCGCATGAAGCCTTGGTCAATAAAGACACAAGTTAATTGCTCACCGATCGCTTTATGCAGCAAAAAGGCGAGGGTAGAGGAATCAACACCACCAGACAGGGCCAACAACACCCGCTTGTCACCGACTTTAGCGCGAATTTCACGAATTGATTCTTCGACAAAAGCGGCGGTTGTCCAAGTTGGTTCACACTCGCAAATATGGTAAACAAAATTGCGAATTAATGGCAGACCACCAATAGAATGTACTACCTCTGGATGGAACTGAACACCATAGAGTTTACGGTTGTGATCAGCGATCGCAGCACAAGGAGTATTTTCTGTATGTGCCAACAATTCAAACCCTGATGGCATTGATGTGACTGAGTCACCATGACTCATCCACATAGTTGTGCCATCTTCGACGTTGGTCAATAAATCTGTGGGATCATCTATATATAATGATGCTTTACCATACTCAGCTCGGTCAGCTCTGGCTACTTCCCCACCCAACTGCTGCACCATCAATTGCATACCATAGCAAACACCCAGGATGGGAATTCCTAAATGCCAAATTTCTGGGTCGCATTTGGGAGCGCCTTGGTCATAAACTGAACTGGGGCCACCAGAGAGTATGATTCCCTTAGGATTCAGCTTTCGCAGCTGTTCAATAGTGGTGCGATAGGAAAGAACTTCAGAATAAACTTGAGTTTCTCGAATTCGGCGGGCTATCAGTTCAGAATACTGAGAACCAAAATCGAGAATAACAATCATTTGGCGATTGATTTGTCCCAAATCTTCTACAATTTGAGACGCTTGTTCTGTTGGTAGGGTCACCGCTGTACTCATGATCAGGAGAGGTGTGTAATGTAAATAGAAAAATTGTTGCTCTACGGTCTTGCTAACACCATGTGTTCCTCAGCTTTCCCAAGCTTTTAGGGTTAAACTAACCCTATACAAACGCTACTAAACCGCGCTTGTCTTGCCCACGTATTAGTTAATGGTATTAAGAAGAAAAAGTTACCCTAGAGTGGTTAGTGAAAAATATATTTATTGGGGATTGTTATGATTATTCATAATAAATTAACATAATTTTGCGATTCGTGAACAAACTGTTTCGCGTTTTATGAGTATAGGGATTGGGGGTCGGGGAGGTGGGGAGATGGGGTAGTGGGGTGATGGGGTGATGAGGTGGTGTGAGGGATGTGTAGACGCGCAAGCGGCTTAAGGCAGGGTGGGGTATGAGGAGTGTGAGGAGTATTAAGCCACTAACAACTAACAACTAACAACTAACTACCAACAATCAACCACCAACCACCAACAACCAATCAATACCTATATCCGAAGTTGGGACAAGAGAGATTCCATATCTTTCCAAGTTAGTGCTTGTTGAATATAGCGGGGTGCTTCTGGGTTATAAGGACTCGCAACTATGTCTATTCTGAGAATATTTGCTTGCTCTGGCAAAACAGGCACATCGGGGTCGAAGGCTGTAGGACGCATCAAAGAACTCGAAAAGCCTTTATATATGGCAATTTGGTCTTCCTCTCCAGCAATTTCTACTGTTACCAATAAGACTTCTTGGGGACGTTGAATAGTGTATTGTTCCAGTCTTTTACCTGTAGCATTTTCCATTATGCCTAATCTGAATTAACCTGATTTCGATAGATGTCATAAGCCCAGCATCCCGCCCTCAAATAAATTTGGGGCGCGGGGCCAAAACCCACTTTTACAGTCACCAGTTAACTCACCAGTTAACAGTGATCAGTAATCAATAACTGCTAACTGATAACTGATTACTGCTTAATCAAATTATCCAACTCTTGCTGCATTTGACTACGGACAAGTTCGTAGCAAGCATTTACATAATCGCGATCGCACGCTGCTTCTCTACCATAGCGTTCAAAAACAATTGGTGGACAGACTCGCGTGTGGATGGGTACTGGTAAAGGAATGTTAGGTAAAGGCCCAAAGGACAATCCCCAAGGTAAACCTAAATAGATCGGAAAGACAACTGGGTCGATACCAAATAGCCAAGGCATTCCCCATTGATGCAATTGCTGTGCTAAGTCGTAACGCTCAGCAAGAATAATTAGTGTCTCATGAGCGCCAGTAGAAATGAGTGGTACTATGGGTACTTTTTCTCGTAGTGCTAGTTTGATAAAGCCTTGGCGTTCAGCAAAGTAGATTTGATTACGCAAAGAATAAGGTCGAAACAAATCTTCTGCACCACCAGGATACACGACTACGCTAGCGCCGGAACGCAAAGCTGCGATCGCCATTTTTGGATGGGCGATGATGGCTCCAACTTTAGCAGCTGTTTGTGCTATAATCGGGAACTCTTTCCAAACCGTGGGATGCATCAAACCGTAGATTGGTTTTTCCACACCAAAGCGTCTAAACCAGTCGTACATCATCATATGTGTGTCAGGAGCAGCAAGTCCGCCATTATGGGAACCTACGAATAAAACTTTTTCGTTGCCGGGAATATTTTCCCAGCCACTAGTCTGGACTCGAAAATAGTATTTATACAGCCACTCCCAAAAAGGCATCAAAAATTTGATAAATTGTGGATCTCGCTGATCCAAAGACCAGCCGATTTCGGTTTGTAGAGATAGTTGTTTTGACTTCTGTGTTGGCATTTCGCCTCAATTAATCTCCCTTTTGGTGGTAGTAAATTTGAGAGTGATGTGTAAGCGGTCGCGAATTCTCATTTTACTCAACAGGTGATAGATAAAATAAATATTTAAAAATGTCAGTATTATGTAATTTATCTAAATAACTCTTTTAGAGATTAATGTATTGCTTTATTTGCTTGATCAGTCTATAGTTTTAGAGGAAGAAAAATAATAGTCTTTTCTACCACTCATGCCCAAGCCAAAGTGTAAGGTTTTGAAAATGCACAATTTATTGAACTAGGTTGTGGGTAGAACGAAGAAAAGTTTCTAAACTTAATTCAGGGGATGCAAAACAGCGGGAGGATGTGATGATGCCCACGACTGTTATTAAAAGTGTGCTTGCACGACTAGTGAATGCTAGTTCTGGAACAGAAAAAGATTTGGTGCGCACATACTACTTTTTTTGCAACTATAATATTGGTTACCTGAACTATTGGTTATTTCTGGCCTAAATAGTGTTTAACCATATTAGCATTTGCTCCCATATATTATCCACAAGACTTTCATATTCGAGAATAACTTCCTAAGTCTGTAGAAGTTTACGTTGTGGATAGCAAGACTTCATGAAAAGAAGAATTAAAAGCTATTGATTCTGAAAAAGTAAAGCTTGAATTTTTATACCTGGGAGTCGGCTAACCCAGAAAATATATACCTGTAAACCTTCTCTAAGGTTAAAGCTTGCACCGATTTAAGTATAAAACTGTACTAAGCAAGGATATGTGCGATAAAGCCACATTATTTTTATGGGTTTTGATCGCTAAATCAAGGGCTTTTAGATTAATACTGAGTAACCAAATATTACCAAGAAATTTATTTGAATTATAGGACTTATACGCTTGAGGGGTGAAAATTTATTTCCTGATGGATAATCAATTTGGTGCAAAATCCAAGCTTATGAATTCGCTTATTTATTTTCACTGCTACGGATTTTAGTTACAATAAAAGCAACAACAAAATGACTATTTATGCAGAGAATCAACAATCTTAAGTCCTTACTTTTAACCAGCATTCTAGTTTGCAAGCATACTGCTAAAATTTATCCATTTGTGTTGTGAAAGTAATTTCATTCTGAAATCTAAACAAGTGCATCTAAACAAGGAGATCTAAGAATGGTCACAAATAATATCAACGCAGCCCAGTACAAATTTGATGTAAATTTACACAACGAAGAACTTCTTGATGCTACTAAACTCGATCTTAATCAGTTGACAATAAAAATTAGCAAAGTTGCAGAAATTTCCAATTCAGATTTACAAAGGTTGTTTGAAATATTTAATAAGTTTAAATTTGTCATTTTGGAATGTGAACCAATCCCGAATCTGCAAGAAAATTTGTTAGCTTTACAAAAGTATTTTGGCTCCATCAAGAAACATAAGCTTTCTGCTCCTAATGGTATTAGTACAATTGAAAACTTACGCGACTCTTCCCTTGCTAAAACTTACGTAGCTACAAGTAATATAACCCATTTCATGCATACAGATGGGTCTTTTGAAATGGAACCTCCTAAAATTGTTGCTATGCAGTGTGAAGTCCCCTCCAAAACAGGAGGATTATCTCAAATCATTTATGCTGAAACTGTCTATGAATATTTAAGAAACAACTATCCTGAAGAATTACAGAATTTGTTCAATTATCCATTGACTATAACCAGAGGTGAGCAAACAGGTAAACGAGCAATATTTACAGAGTACGAAGACAGAATATTCATGTGTTTTAGGGCAGATGCAATCATCTCAGTTGCGATTCCACCACAAATAGAAAGGGCTTACAATCTGATTAAAAATTATGTCAACGATACCAAGAATCAATTGATTTTTCAACTTCAACCTCATCAAATTATTATACTTGATAATGCAAGTGTTTTACACGGAAGAACATCTTTTCCAGAAAATGAATTTCGCAAACTAAATAGATTACACTTTAACGGAATTTCCGAATATTCTCATTATTTTCAGCTTGGTTTTATACCGAAATATAAGCAGTTAAGTAGTGAGAAAAATTAAAAATTGATTAGTAACAGTGCTTGAATACTCAAGCACTATTATTACCTGTGATTCATGAATTTCCACATATTTTAATCTTCATCAAGCCTATTAAAAATATTCAAGATAAATCGGGTGCATCAATGTTTAGTGCTAATAATTATTCAATCATCATTATTCTTGGAATTGTTTCCTTTGTTTTAAGCTTTTTTGGCGCTTCTGTAGGGTTGATGTTAGGTCAGATTCGGCTACCTTTAATTGTATATGCCTTACAATCAACTGCTAATGGAATAGGTATTGCCACAGGTACAAATCTAGCTACTGCTGCTATGGGCGCATGTGCTGGTACCTATTATCACATTAAGGAGGGTCGTGTTAATTATCGGGTAGTCTGTGCAATAGGTATTCCCTCAGCAATCGGTGCAATTATCAGTGTACTTGCCTTTGCTCGGATACAAGCAGATTGGATAAAAGTTGTTATCGGAATTGTACTTATTTACTCAAGCTTTCAGATAGCTAATCCCAAAAAACCTAATCAAGGTGAAGATAAACTTTCAACTCACCAACGTTTCTTGATTGAAATAGGAATTGGAGTAGGCTTAGGGTTACTAGCAGGTATAGTGGGTTTAGGATTAGCTAGTATCAGATTACCTGCCATGATTAAAGTTTTAGGTATGGAGCCAAAGGAAGCAGTAGGAACAAACTTAGCTATTAACTTTCTGACTCTAGCTACTGGTGGAACAGCTAGTATGTTGACTTTGGGAGTGCATTGGCCACTTCTTTTGTCACTCGTGCCAACAACGTTACTAGGTAGTTATATTGGAGCAAAAACTCTCAAAAAGATTGAATCTTCCAATCTCCGCAAACTAATTGCTTGGGTATTGGGTGGTACGGGAGCATTCATGATTGCTGAAAGTATGCATTAATTGCTCGGGTAATAGATAATTAGTTTTTCCCATTACCTATTACCCATTACCGATTACCGACATTCACAGATATGATAAGTCCTCAAACTGACATGATATCAGAAGTAGATTTAAAACTTGAAGGTAGTCCGAATTGTTCCTACAAATATAGTGTCGTTATTGTCATTATGTTCTGGATTAGTAATCACAAATAAACCAGGAGTAATGGCAATATTATCTGTAACCTGCAACCGATAAAAACCTTCTATGTGCAAAGAAGTATCTTGATCTTCTACCAGACTACTTTCTATAACTTTTGGTGGCATTCCTATGACGATCCCGGCTAAATTACCTTTTCCTCCTAAGTCTGGAAATGCCAATGTTACAGCGTAGTTCAAGATATCTGCGCTATCATCGCTGACTTCTGATCGTGCCAATGAATAAGCTAACCAACCAGAAAGAGTAAATTGAGAACTGATGCGCCAGCTAGTTTCTAAACCAAAGGAATCTGCTGAGGTAGAAACATTACCAAAAGGTCTGACAGCATTGGTACTACCCGTACTACCTGTGAGGTTGATACCACTATTACTACCTCCGGCATTATAGGAGCGGACATAAGTCAAGCCTAGATTTAAATTATTGATTGGCTCAAAGATGAATTGTGCTACAGCGCCATAGTTACCGTTGAACAGTCCGTTTTCACCACTAGAATCTTCAGGATCGCGAACCATATAGGCTAAATCGAGACTGGCGCGATCGCTAAATTGATAATTGACCACTAACCCAGTACTACCAGCCGTTCGGTAGATAGGGTTAAATCTTCCAAAACGCGAAATACTACCATTACCAGAACTTTCAAAGGGACTTAGGGTTTCCACAAGATGATTCAATTCTGTATTCGCAGCAGAAATTGCGACTCTTACCTTATCCCCTAAGGGAAAGTAATAGTACAAGTCATCTAACTCTACATCGTTATCTTCATTCCCATCAAAACCTAAACGGGTCATTCTAGTACCTGTGACGTTACCCTGAAATTCGGTGATATTTCTGGCTTGCAAGCGGACTCGCAGACGGTCTTTACCCATAAAGCTGGTATCAAAGTTCAGACGCACACGGTCTGCGAAGATAATATTATCTTGCAAATCTGGGTTGTTATCAGAATCGTTATCTTGATCGGCTGCATTGTCACCAAAAACACCAGCTACGGCAAATATCGCTTCACCATTAAGTTTTGTAGTGGTAGAAAATTGATTTGACTCTAGTTCAGCTGTGCGCGCTTCTAACGCATCGATACGACCGCGCAGTGTCGCTAATTCTGCTGAGAACTCCTCTTGCAGTCTTTGCAGTGTGGCTAAATCCTCTTTCGTCACCAAATCACTCGTAGCGCTAGCAATAAGTTCATTCACTCGGTCTAAACAAGCATTCAAACCAGCAGCAAATTCGTATCGCGTCATGGATCGATTGCCCCGGTACGTACCATTTGGGTAGCCAGCAATACAACCATATCGTTCTACCAGGGATTGTAGTGCTTGGAATGCCCAATCTGTAGGCTGTACATCAGATAACTGAGAAATAGAACTGACTTGTGCTTGATTATTTGGAGAAAGTTCAGCTATAGTTGTAAATTCTGGCTGAACTTGTTCATTTATAGATACTTCAGCTAAAACTGTTGAGGGTAAAACAGCAAAGCTTGCCACCACAACAGCAGGGCTAAGCAGCAAAAAATTTGACCAAACTCTAGATATCACTTAATTTACACCTAAATCTATCTAAATCTATTTATTTCTAGGGAATTTCTTTTGAAGCCAAGCAACACACTATGATTATTAAATGGTGGTTTGCGAGTCGTTTGTCTTTGCAAATTTATAGTTAACAAAGTACTCCAAAGGTGTTTCAGCGCAAGGGAACTAACCCGGCCTTTTCAACAATCTGCTGACCTTCTTTGGTTAGTAACATATTGACGTAGGCTTCTCCAGCTAGTTGATCGATCGTGTCATCAAGGCGATACACAATAAACATGCGTCGGGTCATAGGGTAAGAGGCATCGCGCAGTGCGGTAGTATTAACCTGCTTGTTATCATCTATAAAGGGTTGCACATAATCTTTGGTATTAGCTTGAGCGATAGCGAGAGGGCGGATTGTTTTTTGACCAAGAATTGGCCCACTTCCTCCAAAGGAAATTCCCCCAGGTGTTGCGGCAACCTTACGAATTATCTCAGTGTAATCACGGGCTAACTGTACCTTAGAACTGAGTTGATCTACTTCTTTTCCGAGAAGCTCATTCAATAAATTAGTAGATTTTGGGTCTCTAGCGAAAGGTGCGATCGCTAAATCCGGCCCTCCTACTTCCTTCCAGTTACTTATTTTGCCTTTGTATATGTCTTGCAGTTGATCAATTGAAAGCCCAGGAATAGAGATATTTTTATGGGTAAAGAAGACAAACATATCTAAAGCCACTGGCACTTGCTTGATCTGAAAGCCTCTTTGTAGAGCTTTGTTATAGTGTTCATCCTCAAGAGATGCTCCGTATAGAGTAAAGCTCAGTTGGCTATCAAGCACCATAGCCACACCCTTTTTGCCACCAGATTTACCGTCTCTAGGTTCAGTGAAGCGGAGGCGAAAATTTGGGTGAGATCTAGTGATAGCTTCGTGAAAGCCTTGAGCAGTCAAAGCTGCAAAAGTATTACCACCACCATAGTTAAATGTGCCGGAAGGTACATTTGCTACATCTTTGATCGAATCGTAAAGTTTAACATCAGGGGGGATATTCTGATTGCTACCACGGGAATTGACAACTCTAGTATCATCGCGATTATTCAGACTGCTAAAATTGCCAAAAAACGAGAAGATTAACCAACTAAGCAGCAGAAACAGCAGACCAAAACCAAGCCAAATTGCCCAAGGTGTGAGCAGCAATTCTCCCAACAATTTGGAATCTGGTTTAGTAGATTTATTAACTTTTTTTGCTGGAAAAACGTCTAGCGGTTGACCGCATTTTAAACAGTTTGTAGCTGTAACAGGATTGGTATCATAGCCACAATGGTTGCATACCATAACCTCTTGATTGTGATTATTCATTTTTTCTCCCAAGGTAGATGTTCGTACTAACGGTATTGCACCCAGGAGATTTCTGTATTATTGTAAAAAACTATCGGTAGATACTTAAGTACATTTATCAGAGCATAGGCTTTTTGGCAACACAACTGTAGAAATTTAGGTAAAGAGCGATCGCATCACCACAATGAAAGTATGTTGCTTGGTTCAGAACATTGCTTATTAAGATTTCTTAAGACTTATAAATTTTATTTAGAAAATGCTTTTTGAATCTGCTAATTACTCTTATTGAGTGTTGATTGTGAGGCAAGTGTTGTGGCTTGATCTCAAAAACTAACTGCAAGAAAGTTAAGAGTGAATTAAAAATCTTAACCAGGGTGTTCACTGTTATTAAAAATCATGTTTGCGTTAAGTATTCGAGGAATAAAAATCATGCAAAAGCAAGTGCAACGCCCTTTGAAAGTTAATCAAATTGTACCTATAGGTTTTGGTATTGTCCTCATATTGACAGGTATTGTAACGACAATTTCGGAAATTTCTAAAGCTAAGTTAAAACAAATGCACAAAATCGAGGAGTATACATATGAAGTTAAGCTACTGCTAAAGCAGTTGGAGAAAGATATAGTAGATGCTGAGACAGGACAGCGTGGATTTTTGCTCACTGGCAAAGAAAACTATCTGCAACGCTTTGCAACTTTACAAAACAATTTTCAAGCGCGTAGTCAGGATTTGAAAAAGCTAGTTAATGACGAGTCATCTCAGATCGAAAAAACTGACCAAATTATACAATTAGCTCAGACAAAATTTTCCGAATTAGAACAAACTATTGCTCTGAAAAAAGCAGGAAAAGATCAAGAAATTCTTGCTGTGCTAGCTTCCAACAAAGGAGAGCAAATTATGAATGACATCAAAGCTACACTAGCTGAAATGGAGCAACAAGAACAGAGGCTTTTACAGCAAACAGAAGCAGCATCAAATCAATTTCAGCAATTGTCAACTATTATTAATTGGGGTGGATGGCTTGTTAGTGTTGGGGCTGGAATTTATATCTCATTTTACGTCATCCGCCGTATCATGCAGCCAATTAACGAAGCCGCCTATGCAGTCGCGACCTCTTCCGGGGATATTGCTACTAGTGTATTTGAGCAGGAACGTATCATTTTGCAACAATCTGCTTCAGTGAATCAAACAACCACTACCATTGATGAGGTAGGGACTTCTGCACTCCAGTCAGCCGAACAAGCCGAAACCTCTGCCAACGGAGCTAAGCAAGCATTAACTCTCGCGGAAGAAGGAACTACAACAGTTAGTCTCACGATTGCAGGAATCTCGCAGTTAAGAGATCAGGTAATGGCGATCGCTAATCAGACCACACACTTAAGTGAACAGACTACTCAAATCTCTACAATTTCTGATTTAGTAGCAGAATTGGCAAACCAAACCAATATGTTGGCTTTGAATGCTGAAGTCGAAGCAGCGCGTGCAGGTGAGCAGGGTAAAGGCTTTGCAGTGGTAGCTAATGAGATTCGCAAACTCGCTGACCAAAGTCGGAAATCAGCTGATCAGATCAGTGTCTTAGTTAATCAAGTACAAGTGGCTATTAACTCTGCGGTAATGGTGACTGATGAGGGTACTAAAAAAGCAACCGAAGGGATCAAACTGGCTCAAGAAACGGGGGATGCATTCGCAAGTATCGCAGATGCTGTCAATCAGGTATTTCTGAACAATCAACAGATTGTCCTCAATGCTAGACAGCAAGCTATTGCTGTACAGCAGGTTGTATCAGCAATGAGTGCAATCAATTTGGGGGCAAAAGAAACCGCTACTGGAATTTCTTTGGTCAAAAATGCCACTATCAACCTCAACGAAACTGTTCAAAAACTGAAGAATCTAGTGTAGTAATTTTATATTGTTTGTACATGAGCGATCGCATTCCACAAGATTTAGTTGAGGCTGAACAATTCTCAATTTCGTAGATCATAAGTTTATAGAGCCGGATATTTACAATTAATACTGTTGCACAAATGCTCACTTTTCTTCAGGGTGAGGTATAATCTGCGAAATCTACCAAATTGCCACAGGTGTTGAGAGTTACTTCAGCATTTGCCTCTGTGGATTGTCGTCCAAGGCTATTGGAAAAATTGACGCAAGACGCCGATGTTTTCCTTATAATCTGGCACGGGTGCTAAAAGCATGAAAGTATTTGTCTAAAGTTGTTCGCTTGCTTATGCTGGTTAAACGGAAAATTTAAATGTGTGCTTGCCTCTAAAACACTAATTTTGCATCAGCAATCATCAAGGTGGCTAAAAAATTTCCAGGGTGTTTGTTGGTTTACCTAGCAACCTAGTAGAACTTTGTGATCCCAGAGGTTGTACAGCAAATTCTTATCTTGATACAGATAAGGGGTAATTCTGCTGAATTTTGTTCATACATTTACCAGTATGTAAAACTGTGAATTCACTCTTCATCAGTAATGAGTAATAGGAAATAAAACTACCAAATACCGATTACCAATTACCCATTACCCATTACCAAATCTATCTGTATTCACCAAAACTCTCTAATTATTATAACTAACCAGCCATGTTGAAGAAACTTTTCAAAATATTACCCAGTCAATTCAAACTTCAGGATCAATTTATCATTTTACTAATTTTTAGTACTATTATTCCTGTCTCCATTGTTGGCTTGTATGGTATTTATTCCTCCTCCAGCAATCTATCAGAAGTTGCAAAGGAAAAAATGGAGGCGGAGTCAACAAAAGAAGCTAACAAAATTAACGCATTTCTCAATGGTGTGAGTGATGATGTTTTATTGTTGAGCAAAACCCCGCCTATTCAAGGCATTATCAGAGCCAAAGATAATGGCGGAGTCGATGGGCAACTTAATTTATCCTACAATGCTTGGGTTGGGCAGTTACAAACCTTATTTACTGCCATGATGGAACGCAAGTCCCAGTATATGCAACTTCGATATATAGACGAAAAGGGTAGAGAAATAGTACGAGTTGATTCAGATGGCTCAAATATTAAAGTTATCTCCGAAGCAGAACTACAAAACAAGGGAGATAGACCATACTTTACAGAAACAATGAAGCTTGCATCTGGTAGCATGTATGTCTCACGGGTGGATCTAAATCAGGAACGTGGTCAAATAGAAAGACCTTTTAAACCAGTGATTCGATATGCTACCCCAATAGTTGATTCTAGTGGTCAAAAAAGAGGAATAGTCATCGCCAATGTATTTGCCAAAAAATTTATAGACACTTTTAAAGGTGTTAATCAACAGGAAGAAGCAGAAAATATATATAAAGAGCAACAGAAGTTTATTGTCAATCAAAATGGCTACTACATCTCCCATCCTATCCCAGAAAAAGAGTGGGGATTTGAATTCAAAAAAGACGACAAATTAGATAAAGATTTTTCCGTAGAAATTTCTCGAGAAATATTAAGTAGAGAAAAAGGATTTATTGATAATGGGGAGTATCTATTTACATTCCATAGAGTTGACCCCAGCCCAAACCAGCCAGAATTTTTAGTAGTTTTGAATAAAGTTCCCAACAAAAGTGTATTTGCTGCTGTTAACACATTTAAGATAGTCGCCTTCTTGATTATTATTGTTTCTTTGGCTGTGGTGTTACCGTTGGGATTTATTCGGGCACGCCAAATTGTAAATCTGATTAAGCAATTGGTTAATATAATATCCGCCTCTATTCAACAAACTTTCTCTGGCTTGGATCAACAAGCACGCATAGCAGGTCAGCAAGCTGCCTCGGTGCATGAAACCACAACCACAATGGACGAACTGGAGGCTTCCTGTAGACAATCAACTCAACAAGCCAAAGCTGCCACTACCGCCGCGCAACAGGCTTTGACACTTGCAGAAGGTGGCAGCCAAGCAGTGAAGGAAACCCTAGAAGGTATGTTCATCTTAGAAAAAAAAGTATCAGCGATCGCAGCACAAATTGTGCATCTGAGTGAGCAAGCCAATCAAATTGCTAGCATTTCCCAGATTGTTTCTGACTTGGCAAACCAAACTAATATGTTGGCGCTCAACTCCTCGGTGGAAGCAGTACGCGCTGGAGAGTATGGAAAAGGCTTTGCTGTAGTTGCCAATGAAATTCGCAGATTATCCGACCAAAGTCAAAAATCTGCTGAAAAAATTAATGTCTTAGTTTCCAATATCCAAAAAGCAATTAATTCAACAGTGATGGTAACAGAAGAAGGCACTAAGACAGTAAAAACGGGAGTAGAAAATGCCCAAAAAACAGATCAAGCCTTTGCTGGAGTGACGGATGCCATTAATTATATGGTTGTGAACAATCAACAAATTTCACTCAATCTCAAGCAGCAATTGGACGCCATCCAACAAGTTGTCCAAGCAATGGACATTATCAACAAAGGGGCACAAGAAACTGCTGCTGGTATCAATCAAACCAAGTTGGGTACTGAGCAACTAAGCGATGTGGCTTTGACTCTGCAACGGATGGTGTAGCTAGGAGTGATGGGGAGGTGGGGAGGTGGGGAGGTGGGGAACTCACCGGCCCCCACTCCCTTGGGGGAGTGGGGATTAGGGGCAGTGTGGAGTATGGGGAGTAGTAAACCACTAACTACTAACCACTAACTACTAACCAATGTAGAGACGTGCCATGGCACGTCTGGTACAACAACCAACAAACAACAACCAACAAACAACTACTAACCATTGACAATTGACCATTGACAATTGACCAATGACTAAATCATGTTTATAGAAGATGAAGAACTCCGGAGTCTGTATAAAATCTCCAGCGAGGAAAATTTACAGAAACTGACAAATGGTTTACTGCATCTACAACAGCAGCCAAAGGATGAAGCTGAAGCTACTTTAGAAAAGTTGGTGAGGGTAGTCCACAGCCTTAAAGGCGACTCCAGAATTATTGGTGTAGAAGATGTGGTAACTCTGGGCGATCAGGTTGAAAAAATTCTCTTGAGCTTGAAGCGCCAAGAAATGATCTTAACCCCAGAGTTGAGCGATCGCCTTTATCTAGGATTGGATGCAATTGGTTTTTTGGTACACGAAGTTGTGACTGGTGAAGCAACTGGGGTGGATACCGCCGACATCCTCGAACAATTGATGGTAACAGTTGCACAGTCAAAACCACAAAAGCAGGAAATAGTTCCAGAAGTACAACTAGTTCTTGCCTCACAAGGATCAGTTGAACAGAATAACCGAAATACCACAAGCACTAATGAGTTCCAAGACGCGTCCTGCCACGTCTCTACAACAACCACAAGCAACGCTCCTCAATCAAGATTCACCTTAATAGAAGACAATGAACTGCGAGATATTTATCAAACGACTAGCGAAGAACGGTTGCAGAAACTGGCAGCTGGTTTACTACAACTGCAAAACCAGCCAGAAGACGAGGCCACGTTACAACAGTTGCTACGGGAAGCCCACAGCTTGAAGGGAGACTCCCGCAGCTTAGGAGTAGATAATGTAGTTACTCTCACCCATCAACTCGAAGAGATTCTGTTGGGGATCAAACGCCAAGAAATGACCTTAACTCCAGAGTTGAGCGATCGCCTTTATCAAGGATTGGATGCGATCGGTTTTTTGGTATACGAAGCCGTGACTGGTGAAGCAACAGGGGTAGATACCGCGGAGATACTTAATAATTTAGTGGGAGTTGTGACTCCATCCACAGCCCCAGAATCTTTACCAGTTCTGCCTGAACTTTCTCCACTCCCCACCCCAACTTCTATCAAGCCAGTCATCCAAGATTTACCCCCTCCATCCTTAGGAGTTAGTCAACCCTATCACATCGACACAATTCGCGTTCAAACTCACCATTTAGACACCCTAATTACACAGACTGAGGAACTAACTCTTACCAAAAATGCTATAGCTCATACCGCCACTGCCATTGAGGAAATAACAACCCTCTGGGAAGAGTGGAAAGCTTTTTATAGCCAAGCCAAACTTACTGAGTCGTCATCACTAAACACTGATTCCTACACAGAACGCTTAGAAAAAAGAATCTACTCTTTAAGAAATTCAATTCAAGAACACAGTACTAAATTAGACTTTATTGCTGGAGAATTAAGAGACAAAATTCGCACCCTCCGGCTTCTACCTCTGTCCACCGTGTTTGATTTGCTTAAGCGCACAGTGCGAGATTTAGCCAAACAACAATCCAAACAAGTGGAATTAATCGTATCAGGAGAAGAAATCACCACAGACAAACGTATCCTCGAAGAAATCAAAGATCCCCTAATGCACATGGTTCGCAATGCCATAGATCATGGCATTGAGACTCCTGGTGAGCGAGAAAAACTTGGTAAATCTCCCGTCGCCACTATTTCCTTGAGGGGCTACCAAACTGCCAACAACATTGTCATAGAAGTAGCAGATGATGGGCGAGGGCTAGACATTGAGAAAATCAAACAAACCGCCTTCAAACGTGGAATGTACAGTTATAAAGAACTGGAAACCATGGCTCCCAGCCAAATTCATGCCTTGATTTTGGCTCCTGGCTTCTCAACCCAAACTTTTATTACAGAAATTTCTGGTAGAGGAATCGGTTTAGATGTAGTACGCACAAGTATCGAACGCCTCAAAGGCAATATTGAAATCGAATCAACCCCAACTCAAGGATGCACCTTCCGCATCCAGCTAAGTACAACCTTGGCGATTAACAATGTACTGCTATTTGAAGTTCAAGGTATTGTTCATGCTCTACCTGTTGAGTTTGTACAAAGGACTTTATTTATCTCCCCCAATCAAATCTTCACCAACGAAGACTGCAAAACGATTAACTTGGACGGTCGGTCGGTTTCGGTTGCAAATCTGGCTGATTTGCTAGAACTTTCAAACTCTCCTGCTTATCCCCAAATCGCCAAAATTGAACCAGAAAACCAAACTCAGCAACCTTGTATCTTGATCAAGGTGGGAGAAGAAGTATTTGGATTGTTTGTCGATCGCCTCATGCAAACTCAACAAGTTGTAATTAAACCTCAAAGTCAGTTATTAAAGCGGGTACGTAATGTTAGTGGAGCAACAATTCTCGGTTCTGGAGAAGTTTGTATGATTCTTAACGCCTCCGATTTGCTCAAATCTTTACAGCAACAAACTACACCTGTAGTTTCGGCAAAACCAAGGAAAACAGTCAAAACCAAGCCGCTCATTCTCTTAGTAGAAGATTCTATCCCCGTTCGCACCCAAGAAAAACGGCTCTTAGAGAAAGCTGGATATGAAGTAGTAGTAGCAGAAGATGGACTAGATGGCTATAACAAACTCCAAACTCATGCTTTTGATGCGGTCATCTCTGACGTGGAAATGCCCAATCTGGATGGATTATCACTGACTAAGAAAATACGTCAGCATCCTGAATATCAGACATTGCCAATAATTTTAGTGACAACGCTGGCTTCCGATGCAGATAAAGCCAGGGGAGCTGATGTTGGGGCGAATGCGTATATTATCAAAAGTAATTTTAATCAGGATGTTCTCTTAGAAATATTAGGAAGATTGATTTAGTTAATATGTGTTGATAGTTGTTCGTTGTTTGTTGTTTGGAAGCAACAAGCCATAACAACCAACTACCAACAAATAACAACCAACAAATAACAAATGAATATTCGAGTTCTGTTAGTTGAAGATTCACAAATTGCTCTTGTACTTTTAAAAAGAATTTTGAAATCATCATCGGACATTGAAGTTGTAGGAGAAGCCCATACTGGTTTAGAAGCTTTGAAACTGATTCCTAAACTTGAACCAGATGTAATTTGTACAGATCTCCATATGCCCCACATGAATGGTTTAGAGTTGACAAATGAAGTGATGGCACTCTATCCACGACCAATTTTGGTAATTAGTGTTTCTGTACAAACAGATGATTCCAGAAATATTTTTCAGCTTTTAGATGCAGGAGCAGTAGATATTTTTCCTAAGCCAACTTTAGGACTATTAGCAGATGATGAGGTATTTAGAAATGAGTTAATTAACAAAATTAAAATTTTATCTGGAGTAAAAGTATTTCGGAAAAAGCGGAAACTGCCTACACAAAATTTACTAGTAGAAAATCTTGCTACTTTCTCTTCTAAATCTCTTGCTAGACCAAAAGTCGTAGTCATTGGTGCATCTACAGGTGGTCCCCAAGCTCTGAAAGAGTTGCTATCTAAATTACCATTAGATTTTCCCCTACCAGTGATTTGTATACAACACATTTATGTCGGTTTTTTGCAGGGATTACTTGATTGGTTAGCTGTTGGTTGTCGATTGCCAATTCAAATTGCCCAACCAGGGGATATGCCAAAGCCAGGGAGAATTTATTTTCCCCCAGAACAACAGCATTTAGAACTGGATGAAAGGGGTAGATTTATTTACTCTGACTCACCACCAGTAGCAGGACATCGCCCTTCAGTGACTGTCACATTTACATCTGTTGCTAAATTTTATGGTCAAGCATGTGTAGGAATCTTGTTAACTGGTATGGGTAGAGATGGAGCAGAGGGAATGCAGGCGATCGCTCAAGCTGGTGGTTTCACCATCGCTCAAGATGAAGCTTCTTCTGTTGTGTTTGGAATGCCCAAAGCAGCAATAGATTTAGGGGCCGCAAAACAGGTTTTACCAATTCATGCGATCGCGCCAAGGCTGATTTCTTTGTTGCAAAACAGTTTTCTGGATTTGTGAAGAAAATAATTAGGAGTCAAAGTGTCAGAAGCAGAGACTTTAAGTGTGGAGTTAACAGAGGCTTTTATTCGGTTAATTACCAAACATACCGGATTAAAAATTAGAGAGCGAGAGCGAGAAAGTTTGATCCAAAAAATATTTTTACGGATGAAAGCTCTGAAAATATTGTATCCAGAAATTTATTATAAAGTGTTAGCTTCTTCTACTATATATAGCTATGTAGAATGGCAAAAATTTATTGCAATCTTAACAAATACTGAGAGTTACTTTTTTAGAGATAAAGAACAATTTAATTTATTACGTAATCATATTATTCCAGAAATAATTAAACGCCAATACCATAGTAAAACTATCCGTATTTGTAGTGCAGGGTGTTCAACAGGAGAAGAACCTTATTCTCTTGCTATTCTTTTGAAAGAACTGATTCCTAAATTAGAGGAATGGAATCTGATGATTTTAGGTTTAGACATCAACAAAGAAGCATTGAAAAAAGCTAAGCAAGGCATTTACACAGCTTGGTCACTAAGAAGCCTTGATAGAAAAACAATACAACAATATTTTCTCTATTTTAATAATAAATATTATCTAGATGAACAGATTAAGCAAATGGTCAAATTCCAATATACAAACTTAGTCACAGATTTATTTATTCATCCATACTCCGATTTTCGAGATATTGATTTAATCCTTTGTCGTAATGTATTTATTTATTTGGAGCCAACAGTAATTGCCAAAATTGTAGAAAAATTTTATTACACTCTCCAACCATTAGGGTATTTAATCACAGGACATACAGAACTTTGTGGTCAAAAACTAAGTAATTTTCAAACGAAATTATTTCCTGAATCTCTTGTCTATATTAAAAATAAGTGAAAAAATGAAAGAAAATTTATATCTTACCTTTAGCTTAAACAATTATCTCTACGGTATTAACACAGTTTATGTGGAAGAAATTTTCACTTTGCCAGAATTAACAACAATTCTAGAAGTTCCTCAGGGAATTATTGGTTTTGTAAATGTTCGAGGAAAAATATTACCGATTATAGATTTGAATCTGAAATTGGGCTATCTATCCCCAGACTATCGCTTGACAGATAGTGTAGTAGTTTTAAAGTGGGAAGACTTACAACTGGGTATGATTGTTAATCAGATCCATGAAATTAGAGAAATATCTTTAGAGCAAATTACTATCGAATTTAATCAGCAACAAGAATTAGTCATAGTTGAACAAACAAATATTATTGCTGGTGTTGTCAAGTTTCCAGATGAGATTTTTATCTTAAGCAACCCAAGAAAATGGTTGGCAGATGTCGAGAAACAACAACTTCTGTCTTGGCAAAACAACCTAGAACAGGAGATTTTTGAGAATAATGTAAGCGAAATTCAAACGAACAACTCTGAATTATTACTACTACAAAATCCTAAATTTTGCCCTAATGCAACTTTAGAAGAAAGAAAAGTTTTTAAACAACGAGCAGATAATCTAAGACTTTCAACAAAAACTCAGGATTTCAAGAATTTTAAAACTTTAGCAGTAATTGCTTTAAATGATTACCTTTTTGGTATTGATTTAGAAATGGTGCGGGAGTTTATTGATATCCATCAAGTGACTCCTATCCCTTGTTGCCCAGCACATATTATCGGTAATATGAATCTTCGAGGTGAGATACTTACTCTTGTTGATCTACGGGGAGTGTTGTTGAATTTTCCACCGCAAGGTGTGGTTGTTGGTTCTAAAGCAATGGTTATAGAGGTTGAGGGTATAGTTGCTGGTGTAATAGTTGAAGAAATTTATGATGTGATGTTTTCCCTCAACTTACAAAAGGTAACAGCAATACCAAAGACTATCCATGGAATTAATGAGCAATATTGCCAAGGTGCAGCTCCTTATTATGAAAAAATAATGAATATTTTGGATATGCCGAAAATTTTTCTTCAGAGCGAATTAATCGTTGATGAGGCAATTTGAAGTGATTTTGAATATGTAAATTAATTGGAAATTCTATTAAGATTTGTATTATTTAACAGATACTTAATTTTAAGAGTATTTTTGAAAATCAGTATTCTCTAAGTATGAACCTATACTGTTTATATAAAAAAAATTAATTGTCTCATACTAACTATCTCTCTTTGAGTAGATAGAGGAAAAATAATTCACGAAAACGTATCTTTTATCAGGGTTTTAACATATTTATCAACTTAAATTCTTGAAGAACCAGAATTTAGACTAAAACCCTTGAACAACAATAAATAAATGCTGCTAGTACAATTTTAAGTCATTAAACTTTGAAATGAAGAGGTGACATAAATTTTTCATAACAGACAACAAGAAAAATGAGCAGCCTCATAAGGTATGCTCTTATGTATAATTATAGTTTGGAGAAATTCCAAATGAGTGAAAGATCTGTGGTGCCTATCATCAATACTAGTTCCTTAATCGGTAAATATAATTTTAGAGTAACCAAGAAACAAATTTTATTCGCTACACTCATTCTATTCCTTGGTTTAATAGGTGCAGGAGGTTTCTGGTTCACTTCCAGATATAAGTTTTCTAATCAAATGCCGATCAAAATCAAAGAACTATCTACAGCCGAATATCCAGAAAATCCCGCTGCATTAAGTAAAAATTTTCAAAGATATTCAAATAGAAAATTAACAATTATTAAGAAAGATGACACACGTTTTGATTTTGTGTTGGAGCCGACAAATCAAAAAACAGCAAAGATTGTTATTAAAAATGTTGAGTTGAATCTGTTAGTACCAAAAGTGCCTGCATGGACTAAAAAAGATCCAGGTTTAGAAGTAATTGCCCTTACAGATAGAGAATGGAACAGACAACAGGTGAGTTTTCCTGCTAATTCAGCAAATATAGAAATTAGCGGAGGAGATGGTTTTGAAAAGCAGAATCTTGTAGAGATTGCATTAGCAAATAATTGTTTAAATGCAGGATATTGGGAAGTTTTACTTTTTACTAAAGAAAGTACCAATAAATCTCTTTACTACCAAGGTTGGTTCACTTTCCCAATGGGACATTACAAAAATGTGTTTGAAAAAAATAACAATATTTCCTATTGGAAACATTGGTGGAGATTAGAACATTGGCAAGATCCAAGTGGTACAGTAGTCAATACTGATTTGCTAAGAAAAGTAGTTAACGAAAAAGAAGCTAATACTAAATTTTCTCCAAATGAAAAAGTAATAGCAGCAGGTGAACAAAGTAGAAAAGTTAGAACTACCCTGACCAAAAACCTTGCTACTTGGGGAGATTTTTATGACAATCAAAATGATATTAAGTTTGCAAGCTTTATACCACCCGGGTTCTATGATAGTCAGAAACCTTGGGGAAACGAATACTGGAGAGTAGGTAAGTTTGAAAAGGCAATTTTAAGAAACATTAAACCTGTTGGTAGTCAAAGAGATTTACAGGAAATCGAACTACTCTTTAGCGATACAAAGACAGGTGAAAAAAATAGATTTTTTATTAGTGGCGTCAACCTCAAAGAGCTTCCTAAATTGCCAGTATCAGAATATCCTAAAGGTTTATATATGCCTATGGGAATTGGGGTTCCTCCTTTTTATCAAAGCTATGAAGAACTACAAAAAAATCATCCCGATCAAAGTCCGTACTTTAGTGTTTTACTAGATTCAAATAATAAATGGATAGATCATCATCGCTTAGCGATTGATGGGTCTGTGATGCATCTTGATAAAGATAATCCTAATCTCTTGCATCTTTACTTACTATCCTATGAAAGAAATACTTTGGTCACTCATTTGTTAATTAATTTGGAATGAGCTAAGTAGGTCGGCGCAATTAAAGATAACTGGCGAGGGTCGTCCTTTGTCATTTGTCAATAGTTAGTGGTTAGTGGTGAGTCAGCGCGCCCCAAGGGGGGTCCCTCCCCCAACCCCAAAGGGGGCCCCTAGCCCCCAATCCCCACGAGCGACAGGGAGTGGGGGCCGGTGAGTCCCCCATGAGCGACTGACGAACCCGTAGACACGTAGTGGCTTAAGGTAAGGGTAGGGTTGGTGGTTGGTTGTTGGTTGGTTGTTGTTAACCATACCCAATTACCAATTACCCATTACCCATTACCGACAAGGACGGATAATATAAGTCCTCAAGCGGACATGATATTACTTATCGCCCAAGATATTTCTGAACAATTTGTAATAACTCTTCTGGTTGTGGAGGCTTACCTAAAAATTCAGTTGCACCTACTAACATAGCGTGGGCCCGATCAATAGGGGTATTCCGCTCTGTCAGGAAAATAATTGGTGTATTCCTAAAAGTGGGAGTGTCGCGCAAAAATTTACAGATGCTATAACCATCAGCATTGGGCAAGAGCAAGTCTAACAAGATTAAATCAGGCTTGTGTTCGATAAGTTGAGAAAAGCCTCGCATTGGCTCCGGAATGCTTAACATTTGATAGCCGGCGGGTATCAATATTTTTCTTAAGGTGTAAGCCAATACTGGACTATCATCAATACAAGCAATTAAAGGTTGTTTTTCTACAGATTTATGAACGGATTCTTGAACAGCTTCCTGAACAAATGCAATGGGTTGATTTTCTGATTGGGAGTTAGTTACTGCAACTACTTGTTTGATCGTTGGTAATGGTAAATCTGGAATTTTTTGCAGTTCCAGCACACCCTTATCCACCCACGGCATTAAGGAAACAGCCACATCTGTCACCGATTTTTCTTGCTCGACAGCAATATCCCAGAGGGTGAAATTACTATTGAAGTACTTCTTTTCTGAAACTGGGATGACTTGAGGATTTGCTGTTGGTGACAAAACTGGTGCTAGACAGGGGCTAAGGTGATCTAACCCAGCGGCTTGCCATTTTTTTTGTGTGTTCGTTGCTTTTGTGAGAACTGAGAGTATTTCCCAAGAAGATAAGGCTATGAGCTGGGGTAAATGAAATATATCTTTTTGAGTGGGTTTCCAATCATTTTTCAGATCTTTAGAGTTACCTAATTCAAAAAAACATTCTTGAACAATAGTACGAATTACTAACTTAGCTTGGATTGCACTTAATTGCCTGCGACTGATGCCTTGAGCGAGGAATTGACATTCCCAAGGTTGATTTTCCGATAACTGAGGAGACTCAACATTCCAGTTCCAATTGGGACAATGCTGCCTTAAGGCTCTGTTCCAACGTCTGACAGGGTGCATTCCACCTGTGGCATAGATCAACTTACCGTCGTTAAAGTGAAGATTCCAAACGACTGTATGGTTGTATAAAATGAGTACTCCATTACTACTATGTTTACTCAGGTTGTCTAATTCTTCTGTCAGCCTTGTTAGTATCATTTGTGGCAATTCTGCTCTGCTCGCAATCATTATGCCGTAGCTTGCACCCTTTTATATCATTATTGATTAATATAAAGTTGAAGATTTCATGTCGTGTTCTTTGACACTGCTCCTTTGAAACTGAAGCATGTGTACAACTCAACTAGAATTACCAACAAAATCAAATAGATGATGAGCTAGCTGTAATTTAGTACATGGTGGAATCTCTAACTGATGACCTTGTTTGTCTAAAAATACTGCTTGATTGTTGTCGCTGCCAAAACCACTATCAGGTTTATCTACTGGGTTAGCAACAATCGCGTCTAAGTTTTTTCTGTGCAATTTTTCTAAAGCGGGAGTGATAATATCCCCTGTTTGAGCAGCAAAGCCAATTAACAATTGATGAGGTTGTTTGCGCTTTGCCAATTCTGCAATTATATCGGGTACAGGTTCTAAGGCTAAAGATTCTGGAAGCGATCGCTTGGGCAATTTTTCTGGGTTGTAATCTTGTGGTTTCACATCTGCAACTGCGGCTGACATAATTATTACATGTGCATCTGGTAAATACCGTAACATAGCAGAGTGCATTTCTTCAGCACTCACTACAGGAATTGCTTCTAAACCCAAGGGTATGTCACTGTTCAGTGGACTGTGTACTAAGGTCACGTTTGCACCTCGATGCAATGCTGCTTGTGCTAAAGCTAACCCCATTTTTCCTGTGGCAGGATTGCCGATAAATCTCACGGGATCAAAATATTCCCGTGTTCCCCCAGCACTGATTAATACTCGCTTTCCTGCTAAATCTCGCTTACCCGCAGTATGCAGTAAAGATTGAATGTAAGCTACGATTTCTGGCGGTTCTGCCATTCTCCCAGCACCGACGCGATCGCACGCTAATAAACCTGATCCTGGTTGTAAACTATGAAAACGACTATTTTTTAAGAGATTTTGCCAATTCTGCTGCACCGTCTGCTGTTCCCACATATCGGTATTCATAGCTGGCGCTAATACTATAGGACAAGTAGAAGCCAGGACGGTATTTGTGAGTAAATTGTCAGCCATACCGTAGACTAATTTTGCTAATGTATTGGCTGTTAAAGGTGCTATTAAAAAAACTTCTGCCCACTCGCCCAATTCTATATGTAAAGGACGAGAGTAAATTGGTTGCCAAAAATTTTCATCTGTAAAGGCGCTATAGCGGGAGAGAGTAGAGAAACTCAGAGGTGTGATAAATTTTTGTGCGGAATTAGTCAGAATAGTTCGCACCTCCACACCACTTTTAAATAATGTGGAAACAACTTCACAAACTTTGTAGGCGGCGATACCGCCGCCTATACCAATCAGAACCCTTTTCAATTTTAGATTTGGGATTGTAGATTGAGGCTTTAGCATTGGGGTAATGGCTTAAAGTAGATAATTGACAGTTAACAGTTGAGCAAAGATACACTCGAGAAATCCAGCCAAAAGTTAACAGTCCACAATCCCAAATCCTTCTTGAAAAGCTTTGATCGCCCCAAGCCCTAGCTCAAACTTTTCGCAAAATCTAAAATCCAAAATTGTTAAGCTTCGTCGTAGGGTTCTAAATCCAGAAGGTGGATATATGGTTCGATTAACTCTGGGCGTTGAAATGCGATCGCACGTAGCATGTGCCAATCATCCAAACCTTCAAAAGCATTGCTATAGTTGTCCTGCTCCAAGCGTGTAGCTAACTTTTCTACATCTTGTGGAGTCATGGTAGCAATTTCTTTTTTGGAAATGCTTAGAGTCTTCATAATGCTCGCCCCTCCCGTTAGCAGCATTTGCATCCAGCTTGGGTTTGTTTGCGCTCGACGCAGCCACCCAATATATATTACTCATTTGAGGACATCAATTACGTGAAAATTTTCCGGATTTATACCGGAATTTGTAAAACTTTTGTAACTGGGATGAGACTATATTTCGCAACAAGCTACTCTGTGGTTACTTGAGTATTGATCACGAAATTACGTATTAACTCTAGCATTGGTAGTTGTATTTCATGACCCATATCAAATTCATAGTACTGTACTGCAATTTCTAGCAACTCTAAAGTTTCTTTTGCCTTGAGCGCGGCTCGTAGTGGTACTACTTGATCATATCTACCGTGCATGATTAAAACCGGAGGTGAAGTAGTTGTAGTCGAGGTAGCATCCGGAACTGCACCAGGATGTAAATAACCACTCATAACAACTAAACCTGCAAAGGGCAACTTTAATCCTACATCTAAAGTCATTGCCCCTCCTTGGGAAAAACCGCTCAATACCGTTCGTGATAGCGGTACACCAGTGCTACTTTCTAAACTTAGCAACCAATCTATAAGTAATTGCCGACTTTCTGCTAATCCTTCATACATATTCTCCGCGCTCAAGTCATACCACGCTCTTCCTATGGGCGAATAAGGATGAGGAAAAGGGGCATTGGGAAACAGAAACTGATAATCAGGCAAATTTAAAAATGGTGCTAAAGATGCTAAATCCTCAGCATTTGCACCCCAACCATGCAAAGTTACGATTAAACCTTTAGGTATTTTTCCTATTGTTGGAGGAACCTGAATAAATTCTAAAGACAGATATTTACTCCCATAATTCAACTCTCTTAATCGATATTAATCAAATTACGACTGGTAAATCTGCCTCAGAATTAATGATTCTTTGGCGAATTAAATAAGGGTGTTACCTGACAAGATGTGGGTAAAAAATTCAGAGCCAAGCTAACTGCACATTGTAGTATTTTGTAGTATGATAAGCACGGTGGTTAGTTAACCTTTAAGCCTATGAATGCTAATACTCGACCACATCAGTTTTGAGGAGTTGCGAGGGGTTAAATCCCCGACTTTTTAAAAAAGTCGGGGATCTGACGCCTCGCAAGCTGTCAAAACTTGTGTGGTAGAGTACTAGATAACGATTTGGATAATTTAAGCCAGTAGAGAAAACTTAAAATTTAGCTCTACTGATTCTAAACGCATAAGTTGGCGTGTCTTTATGCCATGGCGATCGCTGCTTTATCTTTGTGCATTTCTGGTTCTTGATGTTGTGCTTTATACTCACTACCTTGCTGAATCAGTTTAGCAACTAAGCCTGTCCATCCTGTTTGATGACTGGCTCCTATTCCGGCTCCATTATCACCATGAAAGTACTCATGGAATAAAATTAAATCCTGCCAATGGGGGTCATTTTGAAATTTCTGTATTCCACCATAAACAGGTCGTTGACCAGACTCATCTTTTAAAAAGATTCTGGTTAACCTTTGAGATAATTCTAATGCGACTTCCCAAAGTGTCATCATTTGCCCAGAACCTGTAGGACATTCTACTTTGAAATCATCCCCCAGGTAATAATGAAATTTTTGCAGAGATTCAATTAGTAAGAAATTCACCGGAAACCAAATAGGGCCGCGCCAATTAGAATTACCACCAAATAAACCGCTACTAGATTCAGCCGGTTCATAATCTACACGAAATTGGCAACCATTGACATTAAAAGTGTAGGGATGTTCGGCGTGAAATTTTGACAAGGCGCGAATCCCGTAGGAACTTAAAAACTCGCTTTCATCCAGCATTTTTTGCAAAATACTTCTTAGCTTATCCCTAGAGACGATCGCCAGCAATCTTCTCGCACCGATGCCTTTTGTTTCCATACAAGCTACATTTTGCCGTAAGTCAGGGCGGTTTTGGATGAACCATTCCAACCGCTTTTTAAAGCCGGGAAGCATATTTAAGGTTTCTGGTTCAAGTGTTTCAATGGCAAATAGGGGAATTAACCCTACCATTGACCGCACTTTTAAAGTAATCTGTTTTTCAGGTAAATGCAGTACATCATAGTAAAAACCATCTGATTCATTCCACAAACTAGCTTCCAATTCGCCAATTTTGTTCATCGCATCGGCAATGTAGAGAAAATGCTCAAAGAATTTGGTGGCAATATCTTCGTAAACAGGATTAGTCTTAGCTAATTCTAGAGCGATCGCTAACATATTTAAACAATACATTCCCATCCAACTTGTACCGTCAGATTGGTCAATATGTCCGCCTGTTGGTAATGCTGAACTGCGGTCAAATACACCAATATTATCTAACCCTAAAAAGCCCCCTTGAAATACATTATTACCCTCAGCATCCTTACGATTTACCCACCAGGTAAAATTGAGCATGAGCTTTTGAAATACCCGCTCTAAAAACTGTCTGTCTGCTCGTCCATAAATCTTCTGCTCAATCTTATAAATACGCCAAGTTGCCCAAGCATGAACAGGCGGGTTAACATCGCTAAATTTCCACTCATAGGCAGGAATTTGGCCATTAGGATGCATATACCATTCCCGCGTTAAAACATCCAATTGATACTTGGCAAAATCCGGATCAATCATTGCCAAAGGAATTGCATGGAATGCTAAATCCCAAGCAGCAAACCAGGGATATTCCCATTTATCAGGCATAGAAAGAATGTCTTCATTGTAGAGATGAAACCACTCCTGATTTCTACCATTTTGACGTTCTGGCGGTGGGGGTGGCGTGTTGCGATCGCCTTTGAGCCAATTCTCTACAATATAATGATAAAATTGCTTACTCCAAAGCATCCCCGCAAAGGCTTGACGCTGCACATTCCGCATATCTTCACTCAAAGGAAATGGAGTAATACGCTGATAAAATTCATCTGCTTCCTGTTGCCGCTTTAAAAAATTTATATCAAATTCTTTGCCAAATGGCTCAACTAAATTAGGTAAGTTACTAAGCCGCAATTTAATTGTTTTCGTTTCACCTGCACCAACATTTAATATATAATTAGCAGATGCCTTCGTACCAAATTTTTCAGGATTTACTGCTGACTTTTGACCATTTACGATATAGTCATTTATGCCATCTTTGACATAAGTCGATATATTGGGAGAACCAAATAATCGCTCTGTATTTGTTTCGTTTTCGGTAAACAGAAGTTCTGTTACTTCCTGGCAATACAACCACCTCTTTCCTAAACTTGGGTGAAATGCTTCAATGATCTTGCAGCTATGACCTGATTGAATCTCTTTTAAAGTAGGTTTATCTGTATCTCCATTCCAAGCCCAAGTATTACGAAACCAGATAGTAGGTAACAGGTGCAGTGTCTTAGCTTCTGTACCCCGATTGATTACTTTAATTTGGATAAGAATATCTTCAGCAGAACACTTGGCGTATTCTACAAAAACATCAAAATAACGATTGTGATCAAATACGCCTGTATCTAGCAATTCAAATTCTAGTTCTCGACGACTTCGGCGTTGATTTTCTGCAACTAATTGCGAGTAAGGAAAGGCTGTTTGAGGATATTTATACAGTGCCTTCATGTAGGAATGGGTGGGCGTATTATCTAAATAAAAGTAATATTCTTTAACATCTTCGCCGTGATTACCTTCACTGCCAGTCAGCCCAAAAATCCTTTCTTTGAGAATAGCATCTTCACCATTCCAAAGGGCCATCGCAAAACAAAGGCGCTGATGATTATCGGAAATACCAAAAATTCCATCTTCACCCCAACGGTATGCACGAGAACGGGCTTGATCGTGAGTAAAATAGTCCCACGCAGTACCATTCGGGCTATAGTCTTCGCGCACCGTTCCCCACTGGCGATCGCTCAAATATGGCCCCCATCTCCGCCAATGGGCTACGTGATCCAAGGCTTCTTGTAATCTGATTTCTTCTTGGGTTGGAATAGTCATAATTTCACCCTGTGCATATCTGCACTTTAACTCTTAGTTACTATCTTGCTTCTCCAGGCTGACTTCTTGTCGCCCATATTTGAGGACAGTTGACATCCAAACTAACTCGTCCATAAACCTTTCCATGCGACGAATGTATGTTGGTTTGTCAATCAAATTACCCGACTGATCAAATAGTGTTTGAACGTTGCTAAAGTTAAGATCATAAAAAATAGTTACTAGCCCCAACTCTCGCATCACAGGTAAGAGATTTTGAATTACTCTTGTACCACCAAAAGGCCCTGCGGAAACACCGCACAATCCAACGGCCTTATGAATATATTCTTTAAGGCAAGTATCAAGTACATGTTTGAGCAAACCTGGATAACCGTGATTATACTCTGGTACAACGATAATTAATCCATCTGCTCGCTCCATAGTTGCAGAAAAATCAGGGTCTTTGAGCGATTCACCTGCATCATCAATAGGAATCGCGATATTTCTAATATCAATCAGTTCTGTCTTTAGGCGATCGCGTGCGGCAACTTGCTCAACAATAAATTTAGCAACATATTCACTTTGCCGACCTTGACGGGGAGTACCAAGGATAACTGGAATAAATAGGGATGAATCTAGCATAGTTTTGTTTCCCCTACTGTTCTTGATAGTTCCAAAGTAGCCCACCATCGACAAAGAAAGTACTACCTGTAATGTAGTCAGCGTCAGAGGAAGCTAGAAAGGCTACTAAGGAAGCAACATCTTGTGGTTGACCCAAGCGACCAAGCGGAATATTTTGTAATAACGCACCCAACTTTTGCGGGTCATTCAGCAGCGTAGTATTAATAGGAGTTTCTTTGATTTAAAAAAAGAATTTTCTTAATACTGCAACCGCATTTATGATCAAAGCCCTTGATAATAAAATCTTACAAATCCAAATGTGGCAACGTGAGCGACGAGCGATCGCTAAACGCATCGTCAATGCTTATGGTGGGGAATTATCTATTCAGTCTTACACAACAGGTGGTACTGTAGTGAATGTTCAATTAGCCGTGGCTAACCTTGAGGGTAGTGTTACAGATGTGTTGAAAGGCTAAAAATAAAGCGTTGCTGCATCAAAATATGAATTAGGCGATCGCAGCAATCAAACGAGTGCTGCACAGGCAACTGCAACTTGTGATTATAACAACACAGAGAATTGCAAAGCCCAGATCTCCGACTTTTAAAAAAGTCGCGGATCTTGTTTGGAGTTTCAAGTTCTCAACTCGAAGTTTCTCATTTCAGTCTCGAAGCTTCTCGTTTCAACCTAGAATTTTCATGTTTCAAACTTGGAATTTCTTGTTTTAACCCTGAAGTTTCATGTTTTAACCTAGAAATTTCTTGTTTTAACCTTGGAATTTTTCGTTTCAACCTCGGAATTTCTCGTTTTAAACCTGAATTATCTCATTTTAAGCTTGGAATTTTTCTTTTCAAACCTGATCGCCCAACTATAGAGAATCAGAACACGCGATCGCACTCAGATCCCCGACTTTTGATAAAAGTCGGGGATCTTATCTTGTTTAAAGTTTCAAGTTCTGGACTCGAAGTTTCTCATTTCAAACACGATCACACAATCATAAAGAATCTGAACAAGCGATTTCCCACCTCCTCAGCTGTCTACTGCTGAAGCTCTTGAATCAACTTTAATGCTTTTTGGTAATCAGCTGTTCTACCTTGTTGTTGAAACAGTTGAGCAGTTTTCTGTAAATCCGCAATTCCACCTTGCTTATCTCCTGTAACAATACGGGCTAAACCCCGGTTGTAGTAGACTTGGGCAAAGTTGGGATTAATTTTGATAGCAGAGTTGTAATCAGCGATCGCTCCTTTAGGGTCTCCCAAATCATAACGGGCTGCACCCCGGTTGTAGTAGACTTGGGCAAAGTTGGGATTAATTTTGATAGCAGAGTTGTAATCAGCGATCGCTCCTTTAGGGTCTCCCAAATCATAACGGGCTGCACCCCGGTTGTTGTAGGCTTGGGCAAAGTTAGGATTAATTTTGATAGCAGAGTTGTAATCAGCGATCGCTCCTTTAGGGTCTCCTAATCTGTAGCGGGCTACACCTCGGTTGTAGTAGAATTTGTCATTGTTGAGATTAATGTTGAGGGCAGAGTTGAAATCAGCGATCGCTCCTTTAAGGTCTCCCAATTGGGCGCGGACTACACCCCGATTGAAGTAGGCTTGGGCAAAGTTAGGATTAATTTTGAGAGCAGAAGTGTAATCAGCGATTTCTCCTTGTTTATCTCCCAATTCGGCGCGGATTACACCCCGATTGTAGTAGGCATCGGCATAATTGGGATTAATTTTGAGAGCAGAAGTGTAATCAGCGATCGCTCCTTGCAAGTCTTTCAATTCGGTGCGGACTACACCCCGATTGTAGTAGGCATTAGCATAACTAGGATTAATTTTGAGGGCTGAGTTATAATCTGCTATTGCTCCTTGCAAGTCTTTCAAGTCGTGGCGGACATTACCCCGGTTGTAGTAAGCTTCGGCATAATTAGGATTAATTTTGAGGGCAAAGTTAAAATCTGCTATGGCTCCTTGTTTATCTCCTAACTCGTAGCGGGCTTTACCCCGGTTGTTGTAGGCAAGGGCATAGTTGGGATTGAGACGAATTGCCTGAGTGTAATCTGCAATAGCACCTCTATAATCTTTCTGCCTATACTTCTCGTTAGCTTTAATAAAGAAATCATCTGCTTTTGGTGCAGCAGCAACAACATCCGGTAGACGCACTCCCACATCCACACCCACGTAAGTGTTGCCAGAATGTTTCATCAAAACACCCGAACCAGCTACATTGGGATTTTGACTATCCACAATCCGCACAGTAATTTCTTTACCTATCCGTTCCACCTCTTGCGAAGATAGGGCAACTACAACTTTTGATTGCATCAATACCATCGATACACCGATCAGCACGGGTGGCAGTGTATAGAAGTACTTCATTTTATATAAAGAGTGTGTTGCTGAAAGTTGTGGAAATATATGGAAATATAAAAAGCTACAAATCAAACTTGCAGCTTTTGGCAATCATAATTTAGATATATCAATAAAAATAGAAATTTTTAAGAAAGAAAGTGTAAATAAAACACAGCTTCATCGGTGTGTATCTGTGTGTATCGGTGTACCCTGCACCGAAGCCCTACCCTTCGGGAACGTCTTCGACGAACGGGTTCGCAGTCGCTCATGGGGAAAGCCCCTAAGACCGCGCTGTCTCACCGCTTGCGCGTCTACGTTTTTCCCACACCCAATTGCAAACGCCATAACTTGGTGTCTTAGCGTCTTAGTGGCTAATAAAATTTCTTTTTGAACCACGAAGACGCAAAGATCGCGAAGAAAAACTCGTACTTAACCAGCTAGTACTTCCGTTTTTCCCTGTTCTGGCATATAGGGCTTTTCTGCGCCTTGGGCAAGATATTCTGCTAATTGGGATTCAATTTGATCACGAACAATTTGGCGATACTCTAGGAAATGTTCGTTGTGGGCGCAGGTAGCCAGGTAATGTTCGGCAACACCGGGGTTGTGCTTAATAATGCTAAAGAGGTGATGCCAGAATTTCCAACGAGTTTTGCGTTTGATTCCTTGTCGCCAAATTACAATTAACAAGGCTTTCACGACTACCCACTCTGGCATTTTGAAGGGTGCTTTCCATTTCGGTGTACCCATCATCATAAAACAACGATAGGTGCGGTCTAAGTATTTTACTGGGTCATATAAAGTACAAAATGCCTCAACATATTCTCTGGCAATTTCTTCCAGGGGACGGGTAGGGATAAAGTTCATTAAAGTTGTTTGGTTGATGTTACCATCTTTGTTTTCCCGTAGTCGTCCTTCTTTTTTGAGACGATGCCACAAGGCAGTATCTGGTAGCGCTTGTAACATGGCAAAGGTGGTGGAAGGAATGGCTGCTTGTTCGGCAAAACGGACAATGCGATCGCCTGCACCTGCTTTTTCGCCATCAAAACCAATAATAAACCCAGCCATTGGACGCAAACCGGCTTTGATGATGGTTTGCACAGATTCAACTAGGGAATTGCGGGTATTTTGAAATTTTTTCGTCAATTGCAGACTTTCTTCATCTGGTGTTTCGATTCCCAAGAATACCGCCGCAAAACCAGACTCTACCATTAATTCCATCAATTCTGGATCTTGGGCTAAATCAACGGATGCTTCGGTGTCAAAGCGGAAAGGATAATTATGTTGCTGCATCCAAACTTTTAACTCTTTCAGCAACAATTTGACATTGCGTTTGTTGCCGATAAAGTTATCATCCACCATAAAAACACCCCGTCGCCAACCTAATTCGTAGAGGTAGTCTAATTCTGCTAATAATTGGGCTGGAGTTTTAGTACGAGGTTTACGACCATAAAGAACAATAATGTCACAAAATTCGCACTGGAAGGGACAACCGCGCGAAAATTGAATTGACATCATGTCATAAGCATCAAAATCTAGCAAATCAAAGCGGGGTATGGGGGTTGAGGTGACATCTGGTTTTTCTGTAGCGCGCAAAGTACCAGATGTTTCTCCCCGTTGAATTGCTTCGACAAACATCGGTAGGGTGATTTCTCCTTCATCGAGAATGAGAAAATCTGCACCAGCTGCCTTTGGTTCGCTAGGTGTAGAAGTGGGATAAGGGCCACCAACAGCAACTAACTTACCACGTTTTTTCGCTTCCCGAATTTGCTCGAGCAAATCTTGTTTTTGCACAATCATTGCTGAGAAGATGACTAAATCTGCCCAAGCCCATTCTGCTTCTGTAACGGGACGAATATTACGATCAACCAATTTAAATTCCCATTCCTGAGGCAAAATCGCTGCTACAGTTACCAAGCCCAAGGGTGGCAGCAAAACTTTCCGATTTACTAATGCCAATATCTTTTCATATGACCAAAAGGTTTTGGGAAATATAGGATAGACTAGTAAAACTCGCATAAAGTTTCAATCCTCCTCACATTTTAATTATTAAATTATGCTAACTAGATAAAGAGTGTAATTTACTGTATCTAAATTTGTTAGATTTTAACATTATTAGTTTTTCTCTCGGCATATATAAAATTTTATTTATATATCTATTTTTGCTCATAATTGCACCTAACTTATTTTGCAACAGATGAGTATGAAATTTAGATTTGCCTAATTTTGAGGCAGTAAAACTTCTTGTTTAGCAATCAAACTCAGTTGGCAATTCATCTACCTACTAGGTGTAGAAGTCACCCTGGATGAACATAGCTAGTATGCAAAGAGAAAAAATTCAGTGTTTTCAACCTTAGATTTGCAAAAAAATCTAATTACTGTTGGCTAAATCATATTGATGTATGCGTAATATCATGTGCGACTAATTGCTTATGATACAAAGCTTGGGCATTCGGTATTGGGCATGGGCTTAATTACCCTTACGGGTTCGCTTTGGGGTTGGGGAGAACCCCCTGCGTAAGAGTCGCTGGCTCACCAATTACCCATTAGCCATTACCAATTACCGACCCTACTAATTAAGGCTGAGGAGGCGCAGGGGGTGCATCTGGTATTTCTGCATCTTGTCCTTGTCTTTGCAGATATTTACTCAATACGTAAGCCATATCACCACGAGTCATGGGTTTTAATGGGTAAATATTTCCTTGAGTGTCTGTATTGACAAATGCTTCGGCTACTACTGTAGCGATCGCTTTTCTTGCCCAAGGAGGAATAGATGCTGCATCTGGATGGGGAGCAAGAATTTCGTTGACAGTCTCATCGGGGAACTGAAAAACACCATAGGCTTGAGCAAAAATTGCTAAAGCTTCTGCTCTTGTCACTCTTTGGTTGGGGAAAAACAAGTTACCCCGATAGCCTCTCATAATGTCTGTTTTTAAGACGGTTTGAATATCTTTATATGCTGGATGAGAAGGTGGTACATCTGGAACCACAATGTTTTCTTTACTGGTTGCTTGTCGTTTATCTAGTCGAAATGCTTTCACCATGATGGAGGCTAAATCTGCTCGACTGATTATCCTTTCTGGATAAAATTTGTTATCTGGATAGTTAGTCATCCAGTTCGCAGCTAATACCATTTGAATTGGATCGGATGATTGCTTGGCTTGTGGTTGAACTTGGGCAGAAACCACCACTGGAAAGGATTGTATTAAAGTCACCAAGGTAAGAACACTTAAAAATCGACGCATAAATGTAAATTTAAAAAACTTTAGTACTGAAGAATAACACCAACTCTGTTGTACCCCGATCCGGAAACAAACCAGATTTTTTTGATGTATGTCAAGTCAAAAAACGGGTGAATATGTATTTTTTAACACAATATTTCACCCGTATAGTTACACACTTTAGTAAATTTCTATCAACAGAAAATTGATTTCAATCAATCTAGTTAAACTTGAGTAGCATCTTCCTGATTGATTTGCTGTTCAAGATTAGTGATAGCACCATTTAAGCCAGCAAGCTTTGTTTCTAGGTCATCACGCATTGCTTTGAGAAATCTTAGCTTGCGCTCCAAACGATTTTTCCGAGAAACAGGCTCCACATCGTAGCAAGAGTTATACCAGAAATTAAAGGGAAACATAACTACCTTTCCAAATCAAAGCCTACTTAAATTCTGGCGAAATTATTGTCAAATTAGGGGAAAGGTAATGGGAGGAAAACCGATCCGATATTGGTTGTTGTAGAGACGTGCCATGGCACGTCTGTACAGTGGTTAGTGGTTGGTTGTTGTAGAGACGTGCCATGGCACGTCTGTACAGTGGTTAGTGGTTGGTTGTTAGTAGTAGTTGGTTATTAGTGGTTGGTTGTTAGTTGTTTAATACTTACTCCTCACACCCCACCCTGCACCGAAGCCCTTCGGGTACTCTTCGAGAAGCCGGGCTTCGCCCGTCTACGGGAGTTCGCATACCCTTACGGGAAGCCGCTGTTGCGTCTACGTGACGGGAAGCTGCGCCAGTGCGGTGGACTCTTCTCCCGGCATAAAGCACCTGGCGTCCAAGACTGCGACCCCCTCACCGCTACCGCGTCTACACACCCCTCACACTCCCCATTGCCCCCA
>NZ_AJLK01000162.1 GCF_000317205.1 Fischerella muscicola PCC 7414
AAGTGGGACCCCTAGCCCCCCATCTCCCTACTATCGAACTCCAGCAAACCCCGCTCGCTCAATTGCCTTTTGCCCTTGATCTGTAAGTAAAAGTTGAGCATAAGCTTCACCAACTTGCTGTGCCTGTCCATTGTTTTGCTTAATAATTACAAACAAGTTGGTAGTGATTGGATAACTGCCATTTTTGATGGCTTCAGTATTGATTTGGTTACGCTGACGTGGGCACTGGTCTGGTGTGACTAATGAGTCACGATAGGGCGAAATTAATTCAGTGGAAGTCAGACCTAATGCTAAAGGCTTAACGGTACATTGAGGAACTACTGCACGAGCTGAGGCGTAATATAGACCGCCAGGAATTTTACTGACTTGTCGTAATGCTTCTGTAGTTGAGGACACATACTTGACATTAGAACCAAGTGTTAGATTCTGCAAGTTTTGATTTTGAGAGAAGATAGCAGAATCTGCCTTTTCTAGACGTAGAGAGAAAGGAGTAATAGGCAAGTCTGGCCCGCCTACTTGTTTCCAATTAGTGATCTGTCCCAAATAAATTTGCTGCAACTGATCAACGGTTAAACCTGGCACTTGCAAAGATGGATTGACTACCACTGCAATACCATCAGTTCCAACTTGACGTTGTTCAAGGGTAAAGCCTCGTTGTTTGGCTAGAGAATATTCTGATTCTGTGAGGGGACGGGAAGACTGAGCAAAATCTAATTGCCCGTCTAGTAACATACGTATACCAGAACTAGAACTGGGAGTGCCATTATTGGGTTCTTGGTAGCGCAACTGTAATTCTGGGCGATCGCTTTGGATTTGTGAATCTACTAGTTGGCGAATCGGGGCCCAAGCTGTACTACCACCATAATTAACTGATGCAACTGGAAGATTAGCAACACTTTGAAAGTTAGATACAACAGGTGAAGCTGGATTAGAATTTGAACTGGTAGCAACAGTATTCTTACGAACCAATGTGTATGGTCTTAACAACCACCACGCAACTCCACCAAGAACTAAAATTGTCAATATTTTGCCAATAATTAAACCTCTCAGAAAGAGTGCGATTTCTCCGTTAAAAGGTATTCTTCTTTGGTTTGTATTGTCCATATCGATTGTTTTATTTGTTTTGTAAATTACAGGTTTGAAGCAATGAGTTGAGTGATGTTGTGTGCTATCTCTGGCATATAACCAAAGGCAATGAAGTGGTAGATGCAGAAGACTGAAAATTCTTAATAATCTCGTTTTTGAAGATGTAAATTATCTTTAACTGGTTCAAAAAATTGTTTGATAAATCTGAATGATTGATCAGGTTGATGCAAATTGAATATACTCGTTTGCAAGAACACATAAAGAATAAATATTATCAATAAACTAGTGCTAGCACCAAACCCCATTCCCATTAGTAAAATGTTTTTTTATTGGAAATATAATAATTTTGATGAGTTGTTTTGTCTTTGATTACACGTAATGAAGATAGTGATAAATCCCTAGTAGCCATGAGTGCTTGTAACGCTTCTAATGCTGACTGGTAGCGCTGGCTAGGGCGGACGCAAACCATTTTATCTATCACATTTGCGAGACTGTCACTGACCCTGGAGCGATCGCGCCAGATTATTTTTCCTGTATTGCGATCTTTTGGTATTTCGTTAGGTTTTAAACCAGTCAAAGCTTGAATACCAATTATGCCAACTGCATAAACATCACTGCTAAGTTCTGGTTTACCCTTGCTCTGTTCACTAGGCATATAGCCAGGAGTACCCACAGCAACCGTGGCACTAGTTTGTCCATGTTGATTTACTCCTAAAGTGCCAATTTCTTTAATACTTCCAAAATCAATTAGCACAACTTTCCCATCACTATGTCGTCGCATTAAATTTTGGGGCTTAATATCCCGATGAATAATGTTATTTTGGTGAACAAAAACTACTACTTCTAAAATTTCCTTTAATAGACTAAAAACAACATCTTCATTTAGACATATGCCTGGAGAAATTTCTTGGGTTAAGTCATGACCATCAACAAATTCCTGAACTAGATAGAAATCGCCATTTTCATCAAAGTGAGCAAATAAGCGGGGAACTTGGTCGTGATCGTCACCTAGTTGATATAAAACTTCTGCTTCTTTGGCAAATAAACTTTTAGCGATCGACACATGAACTGGATTTAGACCTTTGGGTTTGAAATGTTTAACTACACAATAAGGCCGCCCTGGTAAATCTAAATCAACAGCCAATGCACTGGCTATTTGCAAACAATCTGAGAACCTGCCAAACAATAGCGATTTGCAAAAGCTTGTGATTACGCAAGCTAAAAAGACTATTGAGCGTAAATGGTTGTCAGACGTTTCTACTACCCCATTGCAACAATCTGTTGCTGATTTAGGAGTTGCCTACAAAAACTTTTTTGATTCACTCAAGGGTAAACGAAAAGGTAAAAAAGTAGGTACGCCCAAGTTCAAAAAGAAGATGGGGAGACAATCTGCAAGGTTTACGCTCAATAGTTTTTCAATCAAAGCAGATGAAGTATATCTAGCCAAAATCGGCAATATTAATCCAATTTGGTCAAGACAATTACCATCTGCACCATCAAGCGTAACCGTCATTAAAGACTGCGCTAATCGCTATTTTCTCAGCTTTGTTGTAGAGATAGAACCTATTCATGTTGATGCCAAACACATCAGCATCGGCATTGATTTAGGACTCAAAACCTTTGCAGTGATGAGCAATGGGGGAAAAGCACTAAGTCCAAACTACTCAACTTTAGATAGGAAAATTCGTAAACTTCACAAGAAACTAGCGCGTCAACCAAAAGACTCAAAACGTAGAAACAGAACTCGAATTAAAATTGCAAAACTGCACAATCAAATTGCCGACACCCGCAAAGATTTCTTGCACAAGTTGTCAACCAAGATAGTTAACGACAACCAAGTAATTGTTTTGGAAGACTTAAATGTGTCAGGGATGGTTAACAACCGCAAGCTAGCAAGAGTAATTAGCTTACAAGGATGGCGAGAGTTTAGAACTCTTTGCCAGGCTAAATCTGAAAAGCTTAATCGCGATTTTAGAGTAATCAGTAGATGGGAACCCACTAGCCAGATTTGTTCTTGCTGTGGGTATCGCTGGGGCAAAATTGATTTGTCTGTTCGTTCAGTACTGTGCTTGAATTGCAACACTGAACACGACCGGGATGAGAATGCAGCTAAAAATATAAACAAAGTCGGGATAGGGCATTGCCACGACTCTAAACGGACACGGATCGACCGTAAGACTACAACCGTAGCAAGTTGAAATGATGTGTCAAGAATCCCCGCGCGTTCACGCCGGGGAGTATGTCAAGAGTCAAGGCTATCATTGGTTTCTTTAACTTGAATGTTTAAGTTAGGTAATCCCTCTAACTTTTCTGGAGGAGGGAGTTCTTCTTCTAACAAAGGTACAAAAACTTTTAAACTTGCTGGTATGCACTCAATTTCAACTGGAGTTTTCCCTAAAATTTCACCATCAACAACAACTTTTTGAGGTGGGTCGGTTGTGATTTTAAATTTTTGCGATCGCAGATAACCAATATCATTTCTTTCTGCTGGGCTACCCGCAGAAGCTGTCTGAAATAAGTGAAATGTAGCTGCGATCGCAGCTGCTCTATTAGCCGGGGCTACTATAGTTAAATCCAGCAATCCATCATCTACAATCAGTCCGGCTGGTCCCTGGGCTAAAACGGATGTAGCAGGTGCAGCATTTGCTACTGTTACTGCTGCTGCACAAGTGGAAATTACCTTATCTTCGGTTTCAATTTCTACATCAAATGACTGTAATTCACTTAATTGTTTAAATCCAGCTATGATGTAAGCCAAAAAACCAAAACGATTTTTCGCTTCCCGGTCTGCTTTTTCTACGGTTTCGGCTTCAAAGCCAATACCTGTCAGCAGTACCATCGGAGAACCGTTGCAAGTGGCGGTATCTACAATCCGCGTCCCACCCTGCAAAATTGTTTTGCAAGCGCCTTCAATTGTGTCTGGTATGCCTAAAGCTGTGGCAAAGGCGTTTGCTGTTCCACGAGAAATGATACCAAACGGAATATCACTACCTACTACAGCCGCAGCCGCAGCCGAGAGAGTGCCATCTCCTCCAGAAGCAATGATGGCTTCTACTCCTCTTTTCACTGCGTTGTGGGCTAGTTCATCGGCAGAGATTTCTTCAGTTGTGAAGCGAATATCCAGGTCGATTTCTGGCTCTAAGATCGCTCGAATTTGTGCCAACTCTTGCTCTGAGTCGCCCTGACCTGCAACTGGATTAAATATGAGGCAGGCTGAACGTTTCATATATTGAGATAATTATAGTTCGTAAAGTTATCAAATTAATTCCTAACGTATCCGTAAAATTAAAGCTTCCCCCTTACGATAGGATTTTTAGTAATGAAGACCAAAGGAAGAAGGCAGCTATGCTGAAGGATACCCATGCTTAAAAGCCTTGTCTTTACCCACTTTTTGTAATAGTCGAAGTTCGCCCTCTCGTGTTGTAACGCCGGTGAACTTCTGTTCACCGGGCAATAGCCTAAGTCCACTTCAAGTGGACTGAAGTTTTTGTTGAGTCTACTTCCGTAGAGAATTTATAAAGATGTGGGTAACGTACAAGGCTTAAAAGCATGGGATTGAACTAAGAACGCTTTATACCTTCACTCTGTAAGTGTGGCTCTAAACCTACAACTTTAGTTCTCTTGTATACCTTTAAATACCATCTGCCCTCTGCCTTCTGCCTTTCCTGATAGAAAACCCTGCAACAAACAACAAAACTTGTAAAGATACGTAAAGCTAAAAAAAGAAACTTAATGGCAATGGGCAGAGTGCAACGCCGAACGTCACCCACTGCGGTAGTCTAGATGAAGTGAATTTATCTCTGCCGTTTGACATACTGCTTTATGACATCAGTGGTTTCCAGTCCGAGCCGTACAATCCGCATTGGTTCTCGTAAAAGCCAACTTGCTCTAATTCAGACTTATTGGGTACAAGAACAACTGCAAAAAAGCTTTCCCGATATTACTTTTGAAGTCCACACTATGGCCACTCATGGCGACAAAATCTTGGATGTGGCATTAGCCAAGATAGGTGATAAAGGACTGTTTACCAAAGAACTCGAACTGGGAATGATTAATCAGGAGATTGACTTTGCTGTTCATTCTCTCAAGGATCTGCCAACTCGCTTACCAGAGGGTTTAGTTCTAGCAGCAATCACAGAACGAGAAAATCCCGCCGATGCGCTTGTGGTGCATGAAAAGCACAAAGACAAGCAAATTGACACCCTACCAGAAGGCGCGGTAATTGGTACATCTTCTCTGCGTCGCTTAGCACAGTTACGCCATCGCTATCCCCATTTCACATTTAAAGATGTGCGTGGTAACTTGAACACACGCATGGCTAAACTAGATGCTGGTGAGTACGACGCTTTGATTTTGGCAGTCGCTGGATTGCAACGTTTGGGAATGGGCGATCGCATTCATCAAGTTCTCCCCAAAGAAGTTTCTCTACATGCTGTTGGACAAGGTGCATTAGGTATTGAATGCCGTGCTGAAGATACAGAATTGATATCCTTACTCAAAGCCATCGAACACCCAGAAACACGCGATCGCTGTTTGGCTGAACGCGCTTTCTTACGGGAACTAGAAGGCGGTTGTCAAGTACCCATTGGTGTAAACACTGAAATTAATGGTAATAATTTGACCTTGACAGGAATCGTCGCTAGTGTCGATGGTCAAAAAGTTGTCAAAGACACCATTTCCGGCGAAACCAAAGACGCAGAACAGCTAGGCACACAACTAGCCAAGCAAATGCGGGGACAAGGAGCGCAGGAAATTTTGGATCAAATCTTTGCGGAAATCCAACGTGGTTCTTAAATCAGTAAACAGTTATCAGTTATCAGTGAACAGTTACATCTAATGTAAATTCACACTGCAAAATAGCATGTCTTTTGCCAACAGTCTAATCGTTTTTGGATAAACGACCACCAAATTATGACTCAATGCACACGAATAATCTATCTATGTGTATCTGTGTCCATCGGTGGTCGATTTCTCAAACATAAAACTTGTTGTGTTTTGAATTCAGATTAGGCATCAGTGAGAAAAATGACAACTGACAACTGATAACTGTTATTGTGATGATATTAAGAAAGATTACAGTTGCTAAGCAGGTCTAGCAGATTTGGCTAACAGTTTAGCAAAGGAAATTTTAACACGTAGGTAAATTCGGGGAAGCAAAAATTACCATGCGGATTCTATTTGTTGCAGCAGAGGCAGCTCCCGTTGCAAAAGTTGGCGGAATGGGTGATGTAGTCGGGGCACTACCTAAAGTCCTGAGAAAAATGGGGCATGATGTGCGGATTTTCATGCCTTACTACGGTTTTCTGCCAGACAAAATGGAGATTCCCAAAGACCCCATTTGGCACGGATATGCCATGTTCCAGGACTTTTTAGTTTATGAAAGTGTTCTACCTGGTACTGATGTGCCACTGTATCTATTTGGACATCCAGCTTTTTGGCCCCGTCGCATCTATTCTGGAGACGATGAAGACTGGCGGTTTACCTTGTTTGCTAATGGAGCAGCCGAGTTTTGCTGGAATTACTGGAAGCCAGAAATTGTTCATTGTCACGACTGGCACACAGGTATGATTCCTGTTTGGATGCACCAGTCTCCTGATATCACCACTGTGTTTACAATTCATAACCTGGCGTATCAAGGGCCCTGGCGGTGGTATTTGGAGAAAATTACCTGGTGTCCCTGGTATATGCAAGGACACAACACAATGGCTGCTGCGGTGCAATATGCCGACAGGGTGACAACTGTTTCCCCGACTTATGCTGAACAAATCAAGACGCCTGCTTACGGTGAAACTTTAGAAGGTTTAATGTCCTTCATTAGTGGAAAATTATCTGGGATTGTCAATGGTATTGATACTGAAGTTTACGACCCAGCAACTGATAAATACATTGCCCAAAACTTTACCAGCAACACCCTAGAAAAGCGCAAAGCGAATAAAGTTGCTTTGCAAGAAGAAGTAGGGTTAGAAGTTAACTCTAGTGCCTTTTTGGTGGGGATGGTGACGCGCCTAGTAGAACAAAAAGGCATTGATTTGGTGTTGAATATTCTGGATCGGTTTATGTCTTATACCGATGCCCAGTTTATTGTATTGGGTACAGGCGATCGCTACTACGAAAGCCAATTGTGGCAGATGGCTTCTCGCTTCCCTGGACGGATGAAAACTTATTTACTTTATAATGATGCCCTAGCCCGTCGTATCTATGCTGGTTCTGATGCTTTCTTGATGCCTAGCCGTTTTGAACCCTGCGGTATTAGCCAAATGATGGCTTTACGCTACGGTTCTGTACCCATTGTCCGCCGCACTGGAGGATTAGTAGACACTGTATCGCACCATGTACCCATGCATCATAGTGGTACTGGTTATTGTTTTGACCGCTACGAGCCGTTGGATTTATTCACTTGTATGGTTCGTGCTTGGGAAGGCTTTCAATACAAAGATTACTGGCAAGATTTACAAAAACGTGGCATGAGCCAGGATTTTAGTTGGTATCGCTCAGCTAAACAGTATGAGAAGCTGTATCGGTCGATACTTGGCTTGCCGGAAGAAGAGGAACAAAAAGAACCAGAAACGGAACAAGCTGATTTGGTTTTGAAATCTTGATCGAAAAATAGAGATTTACTGAATTAAGAGGGGACATTAGCTATCTAATCCACTCCTCTTTTCTGTAAGGATTGCAGTGTTTTAAGTGCCTCTTCTACATGACCTTTAAAGTTGAATTGAGAGTTGAAAATGTTCCGTACAACTCCATTCTGGTCTATCACGTAAGTGACACGACCAGGAAGAAGACCAAGAGTCGCTGGGACACCGTAAAGTTTGCGAACCTGGTTACTTGTGTCACTTAATAAGGTGAAGGGTAGCTGGTGCTTGTTAGCAAATTTTTGGTGAGACTCTGGGGAGTCGCCACTAATACCAATAACCTCAGCACCAGCATCCTGGAAGACTTCATACTGGTCTCTGAAGGCACACGACTCTGCTGTACATCCTGGCGTATCGTCCTTAGGATAGAAATAAAGGACGACACATTTTTGACCACGATAATTACTGATGCTAACTAGTGAACCAGACTGGGAGGGCAGGGTAAAATCGGGAGCAATATCTCCAACTTTGACTGACATATGTGTTAAGCGAAAAACTTAAATATGGCCAATATTTAATTATCCGGGTTTACTATATCACAGCTAAGAAACTGGTTCGTTGTTGCAAAAAGCAAGTTTTCAACTAGCACGATAAGCGAGGCGCAGACTCTGCACAAGAATAATTAAAGAAGCGATCGCCATCAAAGCTCCCCAAAACCAGTAAGGTAAAAATAATTGTTGCTGAATTTGGGCTGTATCAGATAACCCTAATGGCCCTGCACTGTAGCTAAATAAATAATCGAGTTGGTGATAGGTACTTACACAAGCTTGTACACCCAAAAATTGCACAGCAAATCCCTGCAACCAACGTGGTGCTTTCAAACCAGTACCCAGAATAATTAAACCCAGTAAGGGAATTGCTATTAATCCAAATAGGGATCTGACCCAAATTACTGTTGATAGTAGTAAAAAACTACCTAATATTTTTAAACTCCACGAAGCAGTCTTAAAACTCCGGGAAGCCAAGATTAAAGCTGCACCAGCAATAGGTGGCCCCATTGGCCCAGCCGCTGCAACTACAGCGCGACTAAGAGACCCTAGTAATAATCCACCGTTATAGCTATAATATGCGATACCAGAGCCATTGGAAAAAATCAGTAATTGTTGAAAATTACCGCCCAAAATTAAGGCCATCAAGCCATGAGCCATTTCATGAAACCAAGTCGCTAGGATAGTAAACGGGTATAAAATATAATTCCCTGCGGGAACTTGCCACAGGATGATGGTCGCGATCGCCGCTCCTATTAGCCAGGTAAGCCCCATGCGTTCAACTTCTGGTGGGGCTTCTTTAGCTAATAAGGGTTGATGTTCTTTGTTTGATTCCCTCATGGGTTATCCGCTAATAGGATTTTGGATTTTGGATTTTAGATTTTGGATTTTGCCCAGTAATAAAGTTATTTAAAAGTCGTCCACCTCAAATGTTGAAGTTGCTTTTGTATCTATCTTAGCTGCTTGGTGAGAGTGGGGGTGGGGAGATGGGGAGATGGGGAACTCACCGGTCCCCACGACCGACAGGGAGGAGCCAGTGCGGTGGACGGGTTTCCCGGCATAAAGCACCTGGCGTTGGGGATTAGGGGCAGTGGGGAGATGGGGGGCTAGGGGTCCCCACTTTGTGGGGTTGGGGGGCAATGGGGAGTGTGAGGAGTGTGAGGAGTGTGAGGAGTAGAGAAATAATTATTAACAACTAACCACCAACAACTAACCACCAACAACTAACCACTAACAACTAACCGCCAACAACTAACCGCCAACAACTAACCGCCAACAACTAACCACTAACAACTAACAACTAACAACTAACCACTAACAACTAACCACCAACAACTAACTACTAACTGTTCACCTTTTCCTGGGTAAACTTTCAATTTCTTGATCTGCTTGTTCTCCAATCTCTGTTTCTCTTTCCGTATTTATGAGGGTTGACAAGCAACGCTGGGACTTGGTGACTGGTGTTGTTGTCGGTATTCCTAAACGAATTTGAATTTGCGGTCCGGAACGAGCAAGGCGGAGGATAACCCCATCGGTAACTGGCACTCTCACAATTGCTTCCCCATCTACATAAGTTCCATTCGCACCTAAATTGACGACTTCCCAGCCATTATCCACTCGTCTTAATTCTAGATGGCGTCGGGAAACCACAGCACTATACAGAACAACATGGTTATCCGCCGCTCGTCCGATCAAAATGGCTGGTTCGTCGTCTGCAAAAGTCCAGCTTTGGGCTGGAATAGGTTGTAGTGGGTGCAAGAGGATAAGTGTAATCACGAGCTAGGCTTGTATCAATTCTCCTCCACTATAACTGACCATTTAGGAGATTTGAAATATGAATGTCACCAGATCCCCTTTACCTAGACTGATGCGATCGCCTGGTCTCAAACGATGCCTGTTTCCAGGTAATAAGGGCAAATTATTGATGTATGTGCCGTTAGAACTGCCTACATCTTCTATATAATAAGCATCTCCCTCAACACGAATATCTGAGTGTATGCGCGAAACAATTTCTGAGTTGGGGAAGCCAGAAACATCCACATCGGGTGGAATCCGGTCATTAGGTTTACCGATATGAATTACAGACAGATTCTGTGGCAATTCAATTTGCCTATCTGTTTGGACATGGACAAGCCGTGCTGTTACTTGCTGTAATTGTGTTCTAGAAGTAGGTGATGGTGCTACGGGTTGTGGGGGTGGCGGTGGCGGTGGCGCGGGTTGTGATGCTGGCTGACTTTCACTTGCTAGTACTGGACTCTCTTGTTCGGCAGCTACTGGTGGTGGGGCTGCAACGGTTGGAGGTGGTACAGCAGCCGGTGGTTCTGGGGGTGCAGGTGGTGGAGACGGGCTAGTTTCCTCAGCATTAAAAGCTGGAATTGGAGGTGGTGGTGGGCTGCTTTCTACTGAAGGAAATGCTACAGCTGTTGGTGGCAAAGGTGGCGAGTCAGGCGTGGTGTAGCTGGCAGATCCACTTACTGGCGCAGGTTGTGGTTGTACAAGTGGATCAGGTGAAACTAACGGTTGTACTTCCACAGGAATGTCAGGTGCTACAGTTGCTGCGACTGGCGTTACAGTACCTGTACGCAGGTGATAGCCACACTGCCCGCAAAAAGAAGCATCTGCCTGCACGGTTGCCCCACAACTAGGACAGTTAGTAGTCGCTGGTAAGGGGGTATAGCAAGCTTCACACTGGGTAGCGCCATCAGGGTTGTGGTGATTGCAGTTAGGGCAGACGATCATGGAAATTAAACCTTTGTTTTAGGTCATCGTACAATAGTGCTGGCAAGCAGAGGCACAACTCTAGCTTCCGATTTTAACAATTACTTTTGAAGGCAGGAGGCAGAGGGCAGGAGGCAGGAGGCAGAGGGCAGGAGGCAGGAGGCAGAGGGCAGGAGGCAGAAGGCAGAGGGATAAATTAATTCTTCATCCTTCATAATTCATAATTCATCCCTTCACAATCCATCCTTCATAATTCATAATTCATCCCTTCACAATCCATCCTTCATAATTCATAATTTAATTTCATCACCTGCCGCTGCATCCAGCAACCACCAAAGTTCTCCCTGGGGTTGAATGAGGCGGGATGGATAAGTAAAGTTATCTGCTTGTGGTGCGAAAACTTGAGCGAGGGCTGGTTTTTTGTTTGCGCCAGCAACCACGAAAATAACGCATCTGGCCGCATTAATAAATGGATAGGTAAAGGTAATACGGGGATTACCATCTTTGTTGCCTACGGTAATTAAGCGATCGCGTACTTTTAATGCTTCTGTGTGTGGGAACAAAGAAGCAGTATGTGCATCATCGCCCATGCCCAGCAAAATCACATCCAAAGCCGGAAATTCTCCGGGTTGACAATGAAAAAACTCTTGCAGTTCCTGTTCGTGTTTAGCCGCAGATACTGCTGGATCACCTTCAGTTGTGGGTACAGCATGAATGTTAGCTGCTGGTATATCCACGCGATCTAACCAAGCACGACGCGCCATACCTTCATTACTATCTGGATGATCGGGCGGGACGTAACGCTCATCCCCCCAAAAGACATGAATTTTATCCCAAGGGAGATTTTGGGTAGCGATCGCTTCGTACAATGGCTTGGGTGTACTGCCGCCAGATAGGGCGATGGTGAATCTTCCTCGCTGTGCAATTGCAGCGTTAATTTGCGAGAGGATCAATTCTTTAGCCCGCGCTATGAGCGCTTTTTGATCTGGTAAAACCTCAATTTTTCTTGTCATCGCTTCCTCATAATATAGGCGATTTCCAGCATTACCATACCGAAATTACTCACTTCATGAAGTCAATGGTCAATGGTCGATGGTCATTTGTAAAAACTCTGGACAATTGACAATTGACCCTGGACTTTGGACTTCCTGAAGGGTTTAACACTTGTTTATTCAAACCAATTACGGCAATTTAATAAAATCTTGCCGAATCTTAATAAAAATCATCAGTAACAATGACAGTGAACAGTTATTAAAAACTGATAACTGATAACTGTTCACTGATATATTTGATGCCAATCAGCGATCGCTTCTCGTTGGGCAGCTAATAAGTTTTGAATTCCTTTTTCAGCAAAATCTAAAAGCTGATTCAGCTGGGAACGGCTAAAACAGCCTTCTTCCGCAGTTCCTTGAGCTTCAATAATTCCTAAGTGCTGATTCATTACCACATTAAAATCTACTGTAGCGGCAACATCTTCAATGTAGTTCAAATCTAAAAAAGGCTCTCCTTGTAATAAGCCTACAGAAACAGCTGCTACCTGTCCAACAAGGGGCGATCGCTCTAAAACCCCCTGCTGCAATAACTTAGAAATTGCGTGTGCAAGAGCTACAAAACCGCCTGTAATCGCTGTGGTTCTAGTGCCGGCATCTGCTTGCAAAACATCTGCGTCCACAGTCAGCGTACGTTCTCCCAGTAATTCTAAATCTACTGCTGCTCGTAGACTACGTCCGATTAAACGTTGAATTTCCTGAGTTCGTCCAGATAATTTCAAAAATTCTCGTTCTTGCCTTTGGTGAGTAGCAGTAGGTAACATGCGGTACTCAGCAGTGAGCCAACCTTTGCCAGTACCAGCAAGAAACTTAGGGACTCCTTCAATCACGCTGACATTACACAGCACTTTCGTCTCACCAGCAATTGCCAAAACAGAACCACAGGCAAAGCGAGTAAAGTCTTGATAAAAGGTAACGGGACGGAGTTCATAAGGTTGCCGACCGTCTGGACGCTGCCAAACCATTGCAGTAGCCTCAAATTTTATAAGACACTGCTTTCAGAGTATCCTTTCAAGTCACACTTTGAATAAATTTAAACAACTATCTAAGGATTGGGGAGTGTGGGGAGGTGGGGAGTGTGGGGAGTGTGAGGAGTGTGAGGAGTGTGGGGAGTGTGAGCAGAATAAATAGTGACAAATGACCACTAACCACTAATGTAGAGAGGCGAGGAACATCGCGTCTCTACCTACTAACAACCAACAACCAACAACCAACAATCAACAATCAACAATCAACAACCAACAACCAACAACCAACAACCAACAACCAACAATCAACAACCAACAACCAACAACCAACAACCAACAACCAACAACCAACAACCAACAACCAACAACCAACAACCAACAACCAACAATCAACAACCAACAATCAACAACCAACAACCAACAACCAACAACCAACAACCAACAACCAACCACTAACTTAACAAACAGAAAGCAGACTCATAATACTGTGTAGCACCATTTCTGGTGATTGGTCGCCGTTAATAGTTAGGAGGCGGCGGCGACGGTCGTAATATTCCAAGATCGGGATGGTGCGATCGTAAAATAACTCAACACGACGTTGGACAATTTCTGGTTGATCATCTGGAAGAGAACGCCCCAAAGCACGGCTAACCATAACAGCTTGTGGTACTTGTAGATAAATTGCCCAGGTTAATTGTTGTCCTAACTGATCCAATAAAAAATCTAATTCTTCTGCTTGAAAGGCTGTACGAGGATAACCTTCTAACACCCAACCACGTTTAGCGTCAGGCTGCTTGAGTTGATTCAGGATAAATTCAATAATCACCTCATCTGGCACTAACTCCCCTGTTGCCATATATGGTTGTGCAAAGCGATCCAAGTTGGTAAAGTTAGCAATTGCTTGACGCAATAGTTCACCTGTTGCAATCAAAGGGATTTCCAATTGAGTACATAGCTTGTGCGCTTGAGTACTTTTCCCAGATCCTGAACCTCCCACAATCACTAATCTCACAACACTAAACTCCTAGTCTTGTCAATTTCACAACTGTCTAAGTCTGTTTTGCTGAGTTAAAAAAAATTTAATATCTGAAAAATTTCGGAATTTTTCAGAAGATTTAGCAATTTACCTAATTTTTTCTTTTGATTGAAACTTTAAAATGTGTGTTTTAATTTTTACCAATATTTTCATAAGTCGAACCAAAAATAAAATCTTCACAAACCTTGACTTCAATACATAGGTAGTGTTTGACTAAGAATGCAACTTGCCAAATAAACTACACATCTTAAAAATAGTTTGATTATACAAGCAGACTTACTAGAACAAACCTCCGCGAAAACGCTTTAATCTATTGTATTTTTTTATATTCAATTATGGTTGTCCAGCTAGAAACCCCAAACGAAAATTTGACACTCAGCCTACCATACTCGATAGAAGGACTAGTACAAGTTTTCACGAGTACGCATCGTAGTTTTTTTACTAGTGTTATGGCTCAAGCACTGAGAATCGCTGGTCAAGGTACGCCAGTGTTAGTGGTGCAATTTCTCAAAGGAGGCATAAATCAAGGACATCAACGGCCGATTAGGTTGGGACAAAATTTAGATTGGATTCGTTGTGATTTACCTCGTTGTATCGATACACCACACCTCGACGAAAGCGAAGCTCAAGCCTTACAAAAGTTGTGGCAACATACACAAAAGGTCGTATGTGAAACTAAGTATTCTCTCGTTGTCCTAGATGAGTTAAGTTTAGCGATTAACTTTGGCTTGATTCCAGAAACGGAAGTTCTAGCCTTTTTGGCAAAACGTCCTGCTCATGTCGATATCATTCTCACAGGGCCAGATATGCCCAAGTCGATTCTAGAGGTGGCAGATCAAATCACAGAGATCCGTCGCAGTCATCAACCTTGAGGTGAATGGGAATAGGGGATTTAGTGGTTTGTGTCATTCGTTCTGACTCTTTGCGAGGGGTCAGATCCCCGACTTTTTAAAAAAGTCGGGGATCTTGCAGCCCATAAAAATTAATGGGACAGACCACTAGGAACAGGAAATTAGGAATTAAAGAAAATAAATATTATTTCTCCCTAACTCGATCCCTAATCACCTATCCCCTATTCCCAATTCAGGATATTCTATATACTTTGGTTTTTTGATTATTCTCAACTTGTGATTAAGAACGATATTTGGATTTCTCAAATGGCTCAAAAGGCTATGATTCACCCCTTTGAGCCAAGTCTGATTCGAGAAATTAAAGATTCAGATGCTCCACACTTACGCCGTGTTATCAGCTATGGTTTGTCTTCTTACGGGTATGATATACGGCTTTCTCCTGTTGAGTTCCGAATTTTTCGCCACATTCCTGGAACTGTTGTTGATCCCAAAAACTTTAATCCTCACAATTTGGAACCAACACCACTGCATACAGATTCCAATGGCAGTTACTTCATCTTACCTGCACACTCCTATGGTTTGGGGGTTGCTTTGGAAAGGTTGGAAGTGCCAGACAATATTACAGTGATTTGTATAGGTAAAAGCACTTATGCAAGATGTTTTAGAGGAGATACTCGTGTAGCTCTAGTTGATGGTACATCTCCAACGTTAGAGGAAATGGCTGAACGCTCTGAAAATGGAGAAAAATTTTGGGGGTATAGTATTGGTCAACATGGAAGAATAATAGTCACTCTACTAGAAAATCCGAGATATATCGGTCGAGATTCTTTATTAGAAGTGACTTTAGACAATAACGAATCAATATTTTGTACACCCGATCATCTTTTTATGACTAGAGATGGTCGAATGGTTGAGGCTCATAATCTCAGACCACAAGATTCTTTAATGCCTCTTTACCGTCAAATTGCTCGTGGTTATGAGATGGTGTATCAACCGCTTAACGGTCATCTTTACCCGACTCATCGATTGAGTGATGAGTGGAATTTATATTACGAAATTTACGAGGACACTCCTAATACTCACCGCCATCATGTTGACTTTAATCGTTTGAATAATAATCCCTGGAATATTGCCAGGATGGATGCTTCAGCACACATTCGACTACATAACCAGGAAAACTATGGTGATGAGTTTGATCATGATGCACAGGTCGAATCTATTAGAGAAGCTATTGCCAGACTCAAACAAAATGTTGAATGGAATGCTTGCGATCGCTCTGTGTTTAGGCGATTTCCAGAAGTTATACAAGCGTTTACAGGTATATCACAAAGTCATCCTCTTAAAAACCACAAGGTTATATCTGTGAAAGAAATACCTGGTATTCATGATGTTTATTGTCTAACCGTACCTGAAGCAGGTAATTTTGCCTTAGAAGCAGGAGTTTTTGTGCATAATTGTGGCATAATCGCAAATCTAACTCCTGCGGAGGCTGCATGGCGCGGTCATTTAACTTTAGAATTTTCTAATTCTTCTAGTGCTGACTGTCGGATTTATGCTAATGAAGGCGTTGTGCAATTACTATTTTTAGAAGGCGAACCCTGCGCTATTAGTTATGAAGCACGCCAGGGTAAATATCAGGATCAGCAAGAAAAAGTGACTCTTGCTAAAGTCTAGTTTTGAAGGTGTGTTAACGTAACACACCTTATAACTTATTTATGAAAGTAAATATTAAGTAGTGGACTGACACGACTAAAATAATGCGTATTTATTTTGTGGGTTGGGTTGAGTTTTCCAGACCCAACATTATTAAGATAAGTTGGGTTTCCTTGCGTCAAACGCCACTTGCTACAACTGTTGGAACCCCCCGCAGTGGCTTCCTAACCTATTCTTAATGCACTATTTTATACCTAAGAGTGTTTTAACAAGGAACGCCTGAGAATTAAGATCGCTTTCTCAAGAGACGGCTACTTTCTCAATGAAAGTTGCTGAATATCGATTCTCAAAACAAGAACTGTGTAGGATGCACTACACTTAATTAAGAAAGATTCAGTGCAATTCCTTTTATTGTCAGGTGCAAACCTTTTTTGTCTCTAGATTGAATCAAAATATATTCTGTAGGCAAGAAGCACACAACTGGCTAAATTGTTATAAGAAAAGTTTAAAGGAGAGTAACTAACCTCAAAAATCTTAATAAGAGGATAATCTTCTCCTGCTGTAGATAAACACCGCTCAAGTTATTAAGATTCCTTGTGCAATCTCAAAAACCCGAAAAACTTGATTTTAATAGCGAATACCCTTGTCCCTGCCGTCGTCGGGGACGATTAGTTCCGATTACCCTTACAGAAGCATTTGGATGCGATCGCTGTCAGCAAATCTTTGTAGTGGAAGATAATGGTTTTGTCCTAGAACAGCTTTCTACTACCTATCCTTACAAACGCGCTTGGCGCTGGACAGGTTCAAGCTGGCAAGTTGTCCATCCGCGTTTAGGAGAAAGCTATCTGCCGGTAGCGCTTGGCATTATTTTCGTGCTAGTGATTATATGGTTGCCATTAGCACTGCGATTGGCAAGTGGTTCAAGTATAATCGCTTGGGCAATGGTGGCAGTACTATTGGCAATTTTACCCGCACTGATGGTCTGGCTTACCTACAGACGTTGATTCAATGACAGTGGATGCTTTTGATGATAGCCCCGAAGCAATCTCCAGCACTAAACGTGCCTATGCTGCTTCTTTAAAGTTAGGAATTACCAAAGGGACAGATCGTAGTCGCGCCGTCTTGGCGATGGCAGAGGCGATCAAACGTTCTTTTGATGACATTCTAGAAGCTAATACTTTGGATCTAGAGGCTAGTCGGGAAATGGCCATACCAGATTTGATTTTGGATTGGCTAAAGCTAACACCAAAACGTCTGGAAGCAACTGTAGAGATTTTGCAACGACTAGGAGAATTGTCAGATCCACTGCGGCGAGTGCGTAGTGCTGACTACCAACTGGAAGACTCTCAGACTTACACACAGCTAATGCCTTTGGGTGTGATCGCATTTATTTATGAAGCGTTTCCAGAGTTAGGTGCGATCGCTGCGGGTTTATGCATCAAAACGGGTAATTGTTTGATTCTTAAAGGTGGTACAGAAGCTAGCCACTCTAACGCAGTGATCGCTGATGCTTTACAAGCTGGTATCGCTGATGCTGGTTTACCCCCTGGTTGTATAGAATTGATCCAGACTGAACATGGTGCTTCAATTCGTGATTTGGTCAGTCAAGATAATTACTTAAACTTAGTCATTCCCTACGGACGCGCAAGTTTGGTACAGCAAGTGGTGCGGCACTCTACAGCACCAGTGCTGAGATCCGCAATGGGTAATTGTTACCTTTATTGGTCACTCAATGGCAGCTTAGAAATGGTGCGCTGGATGATTGTGGATAGCCATTGTAGCGAACCAGATCCGGTGAATGCGATCGAAAAAGTTTTGATTCATCGGCAAGCGATGCCATCATCTTTAATTACCCTGTGGAACAGCTTGCAAGAAAAAGGCTTTGAAATAAGAGGAGACGCGGAATTAGTAGAAGCCTTTGGGCAGCTACAACTAGCTAAAGATGGGGAATGGGGAAGTGCTTATTTAAACAAAACAATAGCTTTTAAACTAGTAGATAGTTTAGAGGCAGCGATCGCCTGGATTAATCAGTACAGCAGTGGTCACGCCGACTGCATCGTCACAGAATCTTATCAAGAAAGTCGGCAATTTGCTTTAGGAGTCAACAGCGCCTCTAGTTACATCAATGCTTCGCCCCGTTTTACCCGTAACCCTGCACGGGGAGATGGCGTATTTCTGGGTATGTCCAACCAGAAAGGTCATCGACGTGGCTTTATCAGCTTAGAAAGCCTGACTACAGTCAAACATATTGTGCAGGGAAACGGAAGGTTTTAGAAAAGAATGGGGTGATGGGGTGATGGGGTGATGGGGTGTAGTATTTTCTCCCCATCTCCCCAACTCCCTATCTCCCCACCATCCTATTTATTGTCTGCCAACTTCACATTCGTGGCTAGACCAAGTGCTTGTAGGAACTTAACAGTCATCCAAGTCATATCAATTTCCCACCATTGCAGTCCGTGACGGGCTGAATACTGAAAAGCATGGTGGTTATTATGCCAACCTTCACCGTAAGTTAATAAAGCAACCCACCAACAATTTGTTGAGCGATCGCCTGATTCATAAGTACGATAACCAAATTTATGGGTAGCACTATTAACCAACCAGGTGCAATGCCATACGAAGACTAGGCGAACAAAAACTCCCCAGATTACAAAAGGCCAGCCACCCAGCAAAAACAGTACTACACCTAGAGCTACTTGGAGCCAAATTAAATTATTTTGGAAAAACTGATAAACTGGGTCATCGCCGATATCTTTTGTAAAGCGAGGTACTTCTGGCTGAAGTGGTGAATGATAAAACATCCAACCCATGTGGCTCCACCAGAAACCTTTGTTGGAATCATGGGGATCTAACTCCTTATCTGAGTACAAATGATGCATCCGATGCATACCGACCCATTCTATTGGGCCTCCTTCGCAGGAAAGGGTTCCGCACAAAACAAGGAAGTATTCTAGCCACTTAGGGGTTTGAAAACTACGGTGGGTGACGAGGCGGTGATAGCCCAGAGTAATACCTAAGCCACCTGTTACCCAATGGAGAAACAAGCACACACCAACTGCTTTCCAGCTAAAGAAAGCGGGAAACAGGGCAAGCAACGCAGCAGCGTGCAAAACACTTAAGAATGTAATGTGTACTAAATGGCTTCGGGATTTTGTTGATGTAGCAATTGTCATGCAGTAACCTGAATAGGAATTGTTCAGCCTAGTCTGCGCGATCCGTAAATCCGCATATTATGTTTTTTTGTGAATGAGGAACTAATGAACAGCTTGGAACAGCTGCGGCAAGCAGAACAGGCACTGATACAGATTTTTTCTGGAATTGACGCTCAGGTCAAGAGAAATCTTTACAGAGTGTTAAGTGCTTTTCGCCATCATCGAGTAGGCGCTCACCATTTTGCAGGTGTCACAGGCTACGGTCATGATGACTTAGGGCGAGAAACTTTAGACAAAGTCTTTGCCGAAGTTATGGGCGCAGAGGCGGCGGCTGTGCGAGTGCAGTTTGTATCTGGAACTCACGCGATCGCTTGTGCCCTATTTGGTGTCCTCCGTCCTGGCGACGAGATGCTCTCAGTAGCTGGCGCTCCTTATGATACATTAGAAGAAGTAATAGGTTTACGGGGTCATGGTCAAGGCTCCCTTATAGATTTTGGCATTCGCTATCGCCAATTGAATCTTACCCCAGAAGGAACAGTGGATTGGCAAGCATTAAGCCGATCGGTGGAGGATAACACTACTTTAGTTCTAATTCAGCGTTCTTGTGGGTATTCTTGGCGTCCTAGTCTGTCAATTGCCGATATTGAAAAAATTATTAATTTAGTCAAGCAGCAAAATCCCAACACGATTTGTTTTGTTGATAATTGCTACGGCGAATTTATCGAAACCAGTGAACCTACCCACGTAGGCGCTGATTTAATGGCAGGTTCCTTGATTAAAAACCCTGGTGGAACCATTGTCACTGCTGGTGGTTACGTTGCCGGTCGCGCGGATTTGGTAGAAGCGGCTGCGTGTCGGCTGACTGCCCCTGGTATTGGTAGTTACGGCGGTGCGACCTTTGATCAAAATCGTTTGCTCTTCCAAGGCTTATTTCTCGCACCTCAGATGGTAGGAGAAGCCATGAAAGGTACGCACCTTACAGGTTATATTTTTGACAAGCTTGGTTATCCAGTTAATCCCGCACCTCTTGCTCCCCGGCGTGATGTGATCCAGGCAATTAAACTCGGTTCTGCCGAGAAGCTAATTGCCTTTTGTAAAGCGATACAACAAAATTCACCCATTGGTTCTTATCTAGACCCCATTCCTGATCAAATGCCAGGTTACGAAAGCAAAGTCGTCATGGCTGGCGGGACATTTATTGAGGGTAGCACATTAGAGTTCTCGGCTGACGGGCCATTACGAGAACCGTATGTAGTTTACTGCCAAGGCGGCACCCATTGGACTCATGTAGCGATCGCTTTAGAAGCCGCAATTGAGGCGGTAGGAGTAGCAAACTAAGTCAATTGTCCATTGTCAAAAATAGGGTGCATTGTCCAGCAATAATTTAACGTGAGTTTTGCCACGATATCGCCCGCAAGTAAACTGCGGGCTAATAGCCAAAACCCATCGAAGTGGGTTAAAAGGCAATACGGTTCAGTTAAGGATTTTTCGTCATAATTTTGGACATGTAGAAACGTTGCACTGTAACGTCTCTACATGTCACTCTTCCTTTGCGTTCTCTCTGTTGAAAAGCTTTGAGCCTCGCTATCGCGTAGACGCCTGTAGGGCGGCTTCTCGTTAGAGTGGAGCTTACGCTAACGCCCCAAGCCCTAGCACCCTACGGGAAGCCGCAAAGCGTCTACAAACTTTTCGCTGCGTCCTGGTGCGGTTTTTTACCCAACCCCTCAGAATTGAGGCGATGAACTAGTAGACTTGGGCTATTGCAATTAGTGCAATAAATCCCTATTTTACTTAATTCAAGTTTAATTCTTACAATAAAGTAAGAAATTATGTTTATTGTAAGGAAAAAATATGTCTATTGCCACAATTACTAGTAAAGGTCAGACAACTATCCCTAAGGAAATCCGCGAGAAACTGAACTTACGTCCAGGCGATCGCATTAGTTTCTTTATTGAAGCTGACGGTAGAGTATATATTCAACCATTGAATGTTCATGTTGAAGACTTATCTGGTGTTCTCTACAAGCCAGGAAGAAAGGCTGTATCTGTTGAACAGATGAATGAAGCAATTGAACAGTGTGGTGGTAGCTTGTGAGCAAGGGGCTGGATACAAATGTTATTGTTCGTTATCTTGTACGGGATGATTTGGAACAATGGAAACTAGCAGATGAATATATTAAACAGGTTAAGGCAAGCGGTGAAACTTGTTTTATCAACAACATTGTTTTATGTGAACTTGTCTGGGTACTAAAAACTTCTTACAAACTTAGTCGTATTGAAATTACCGACGTTATCGAGAAAATACTGAAAACAGATGCTTTTGATTTTGAAAACAGAGAAGCCGCTTTGTGGTCATTACAGCAGATGAAAAAAGGAAAAGCAGATTTCTCTGATTATCTAATTGGAAAGTTAAACGAACAAGCGGGATGCAGTGAAACCGTTACATTTGATGCAAAGTTGCAAGGAACTCAGGGAATTCGTTTACTTTGACCGAAGAAAGGCAGAAGGCAGACGGCAGAAGGCAGAAGGAATAAAGATTTTCATCGGTGGTGCTGTACTAAAAATTCATGACCCACTAATAATATTTATCAAAGTCACATTAATCTCATTAATGAGGCTCAAACACTCATTGACGAGCTTCTAATAGTTGACGACGAGTCTCAAACACTCGACGACGAGTCTCAAACACTCGACGACGAGTCTCAAATACTCGACGACGAGGCTCAAACACTCGACGACGAGGCTCAAACACTCGACGACGAGGCTCAAACGCTCATCGACGAGGCTCAAACACTCGCCGACGAGTCTCAAACACTCAACGACGAGTCTCAAACACTCAAAAAAGAAGTTCTAATACTCATTCACCAAGCTTCTATTCCACCTTTCCCCATCCTCTCATCGGCACGCCTCATTAGGCACATCAGGATGGCTAGCAAAGTAATCTCTCAGCCAATCGCACCCCCGCGCCAGCAGTTCATCTAAACCCTCAACCGGACGCAACTGCACAGTATTATCTACAACAACCGTTATTAACTTACCATCTGGGTTAAGCACTCCGTCTCTACCCTGATATTCAGCCAACTGCTGCCAATCATCCCCTACCTGCGTCCATAAGCGGACAGCACCTTCACTTGATGCAGTCGCAATAGTTTTGCCATCTGGGCTAAACACTACGTTGTTGACCTCATCGTTATGCTTGAGGATGGCAATTTGTAGCCCTTGGAGATTCCACAATTTGGCTGTGTCGTCAATTGATGCAGTCGCCACAGTCTTGCCATCCGGGCTAAACACTACATTTCTGACCGAACCGTTATGCTTGAGGGTGGCAATTTGTAGCCCTTGGAGATTCCACAATTTGGCTGTGTCGTCAATTGATGCAGTCGCCACAGTCTTGCCATCCGGGCTAAATACCACGTCGTAGACCGAACCGTTTGCTTGAGAGTGGCAATTTGTAGCCCTTGGAGATTCCACAACTTAGCTGTGCCGTCAGCTGATGCAGTCGCCACAGTCTTGCCATCCGGGCTAAATACCACGTTGTTGACCGAATCATTATGCCTCAACTGATTTTTCTCTCGGATATTTTCGAGAGTAGTTTGCAAAGCTAATAGGGGGCTGACAGTTGGATATTCTGTCAATGAGCGATTATCTTTGACTATTTGTTTTAGGTCTTTTGCTGGTTCTATAGCCTCAATTAAATTTTCCAACCCAGGAAACTGAGATGATCGCAACAAACGCGCAGATGATTGTTCCAAGCGTGTAACAGTTTGCGCTGTTCTAAATTGTTGCCAACCAAATCCAGCCAATGCTAAAGAAATAACTGCGGCAGTTGTAGTCCCCAATAAAATCCGCCTCGCCTTCTTTTGGGCATTTGCTAATACCTGATTCGCTTCCCTTTCTGTCTCTAAAGCCTTTTCCGCCTGTTGTCGCGCCTGTGCCAAAAGTTGATTTGCTTCCTGTTCTGCTACCAAAGCGCGTTGAACTTCCCGCTTATCAAATTCCTGACTAGCAGATAAATACTGATAATCCACACTACTCAAGTTCTTGCCACTTGCCCACTGTAAAGCTTCTTGCAAAGCTTGTCCCCGCAATAAACGCGATTCATCTTCACACTCAGAAGCCATCCAAGCATTAATTTCACTGGCATAAGGGCGGAGTTTTGCTAATTGTTGCTCACACCATTGTTGATTAAATACTTCTTGATAAATGCGGTTATAAATTAACAGTTTGCCACCACGTTTTACAGCCAACCCTGTTAACCGCAACTCTGTTTGTTCCGGGCTATTATCACTTGCAATCTCTCCCTGTTGTAGAATCTGTTGAGCCAAAGCCAATAATTGCCCAGTCCGCTGTTCACTACTCCGCAACAGCCGATCGCGAATAGTCCGCAAATGCTCCGGTTCATCGTGCATTTCCCAATTTTCAATAATCCGCTGACGCACCAAACGTTCCACAAAAGACGAAGCAGACAAAATTTCCCCCGTGTCTCCCCTGTCCTCCTTGTCCTCCTCATCCCCAATCCCCAATCCCCGATTTCCTACCAACTTACAAACCTTCTGCGTCAAAAACGGCTGTCCACCTGTCCACTCCAACACGGCTTGCATTAATTCTTGTGGATCACCTACTGCTGCAAGTCCCCTTGCCAATGGCTGCGCTTCTTCAAGTTGAAACCCTGTTAAATCAATTGCCCTACCAATATTAAATGGTGTCCTTCGCTTATCCCCTATTAAATCGGAAGGCGTACAAACTCCAATTAATGCAAACGTTAAACGCTTGTATGCTGGTTGGTCAGCACGACGGTTGTAACAGTCGCGAATCACAGCAAAAAAATCATCTAAATTGAATTGAATGCTGAGAATGCTATCTATTTCATCAATAAAAATAATAATTTTGTCAGTAATTCTCGCAAGTAAAACTGTTTCGAGACTAGGTAAATTATTGTAATCAATAATACGAAGAATTAATAGAAACACTCAGGTGATTAAGAAAAAAGCAAAGTAAGATATGAAACCGTTATTGGAGTAGCGATCGCTCTTTGTTATTCCAAAACTAGATATTAGCGTTGATTGGTAAGCACTAAACTTAAGCAACAGAAAAAAACTTAGTCACTTTCATCACAAGGGCAGTAATTATGGGTTTGAAAGATTACGGTGTATTAAAGTGTCAGGCGCTCGCTGGCAAGATGGAACTCGACGATGATTCTCCACACTATCAAGTACATGCCAACGATGGTAAATTTGACTATCGCTTGGCAATCAACGTTCGGTCAGTTCAGCAACCCTATGATTTGTTGTATTTAATCGATAGTAATTTTGAACACTACATTACTGAAAAGCTGAAAAAATTAGACTTTGGGTTTAACAAAATTGAAGTTTCTCAAAGACAAGCCGGAGGAATTGCCCTGGATTACATCCGGGGCAATTTATTTAAAGTCAATGAGATGAAAGCTTTGCCTTACAGTCTTCCTGGAGAAAATAACGACCTCAACGAGTTTATTGACTCATACATCCAAAGAGCAATTGAAACGAAAGCTGATATCTACGTTTTTGGTGAACCCTGGGGGCCAGAAGATAAGCCTGATAAAATATTTGGTTTCAAACCAGGTAGAGGTGTTCATGACATACACATGAACCAAGGTAGCAGTGGTAGGTTTCAAAAGGATAATGGGGTTTACCAAGATGGAGCGTTATTAATTCACTATAAATCTAGTCCTCAAGAGTATTGGGTTGCTGCCTTTTTTGCATTCCAATCTCAGTCCTTCCATACAGATGACAAAACTGGTAATCCCATCGATCAGAATGTAGGAACTGAACCAGAAATACCAGACACCCCAGCAGTGAAGCCACAGGTAAGAATTATTGCCGCCCTACTTAATCCTAGTGGAGAAGATTTCGGCAAAGAATCAATCACTTTAATTAACTCTTCACCGCAAAAAGTAGATTTAACAGGTTGGGCGATCGTCAACCAACTCAAACAAAAAGTCAGTTTAGATGGATTCAAAATTGAACCTGGTGGAGTTGTGCAAGTGCCTTTGAGTGGAAAAGATGTTCAGTTTTCCAACAAGGGTGGAACTATATCTCTTCTCAATCAAGAAGGTATTAAAGTTGATGGTGTTTCCTACACGAAGAAAGATACTCAAGAGGAAGGGTGGACGACAGTATTTTAATGTTGGTTGTTGGTGGTTGATTGTTGATTGTTGGTGGTTGATTGTTGATTGTTGGTGGTTGATTGTTGGTTGTTGGTTGTTGGTGGTTGATTGTTGGTGGTTGATTGTTGGTTGTTGGTGGTTGATTGTTGGTTGTTGGTTGTTGATTGTTGGTTGTTGGTTGTTGATTGTTGATTGTTGGTTGTTGGTTGGAACAAACAATATACACCCAACAACAAACAACAAACACCTAACTACTAAATGTTGGTGGTTGATTGTTGGTTGTTGGTTGGAACAAACACCCAACAACTAACAACCAACAACTAACAACTAACTAATTAATAACTTGCAATACCACCAGCGTCATATCATCGGTGTTCTGTTTTTCAGCACCGATGAATTGTTGCACTCGCTCAAATAAGTAATCTAGTATTTCCTCTGGGCCATTACAATATCTACAAGCAAGGCTGAATTCACGAACGAGGTTTTCTTCGTCAAAGCGATCGCCACTAGCGGCTGCGGCATCAGTCAAGCCATCTGTATAGTAAATAATTGTATCTCCTGGCTCTAACCGTGCTTGACCATCTTCGTATTGGCTATTAGCATCCAAACCAATTAACATCCCCAGAGTATCCAAACGCGTCACTGTTTTCGTACTAGCGTGCCACCACATGGGAGGGTTATGTGCTGCGTTACTATAGGATAACAACTTGGTTTTCGGGTCATATTCTGAATAAAACAACGTCACGAAGCGGTTAGAATTTTCTAAATCCGCATACATGACTCGATTTAAGTTTTGCAAAATCTGTGCTGGGGTGTTACTATGCAGCACCTCACCCCGTAGCATTCCCCGCATCATAGTCATAATTAGACCTGCGGGGACTCCTTTTCCCATCACATCACCAATCACCAAAGCCCAACGACTAGATTCCGCAGTTTCTCTGGCATTGGGCGGCAAAATTAAGTTGTGATTGGTAGGAACAAAGTCGTAGTAGTCTCCACCGACACGATTCGCTGGTTTACAGCGTGCAGCCAGAACTACTCCCGGAATACTAGGACATTGACGTGGCAATAATCGCCGTTGAATTTCAGCACCAATTTCTAATTCTTGATCTAAGCGTTCTTTTTTCCTTAGTTCTACAGCCAGTTCATCGTTTTCAATCGCGACTGCCGTTTGGTCTGCCACTAATCTAACTAACTTTTGTCTGGTTTCTGTCCATCCATAGTCAGGATCGCGGCTCAAAACATAAAGCCATCCCCTTTCTACGTGCTTGACTAGAATTGCCGTACCAAAGATTTGGACATCCGGCCCCAAGTGGTAATGCATCTGGGCATCTAAAATACTGGTGGTGGTTGCTAGCCCAGATACATTTTGCTGATATGTAATTTGACTACTTACTGTCTCTAATGCTTTACGGATATTTTTTCTTTGGCGACTGTCCTGCCAGTGTAGCTGTTCTAGCCTAACTTGACCATTTGGTTTGTAGAGAAACAGGGCGCTGCCGTCTGCGTCTGTTACTCTTGTTGCCATTAGCGGGATTAACTCCAAAAACTGGTTTAAGTTATTGAAGCTTCTGAGGGCAAATCCTAAAGAACTTAGCAAATCTTGGATTTTGTTTTGCTCCCGGTGCAGCCTTGCCACAAGTTCTTTCAGCGCCACAACTGGAGTAACATCTGTTGTGGCACTACTATTACTGTCGGTAGGTTCAGAAGGCAGTTTAGGCACAGGCACAGGTATTATTTAACTTCAATAAGCAGATTTGAGACTACTAATAAATGAACTAGCTTCAGAATCGCTAAACCATATTTAGATAAGATTTGTCAGTTTAGCAAGAGTAGAAAGACGTAAGTGTAAATTTTAGAAGTATTTCATTTTCTATTTGATTTCTTTATCAAGTGTCAGTATTTCAAGGGATGTTTTTTAGTTTAAAACCGATCTATTAATAGCAGCCATTTTTACTAAGTATTAGAAGGTACTAAATTTTTTCATAACTTTATGAATAAGTCATATACCTTAAGATATAAAAAGCTATCGAGAAATAGATATAGATTTTTAGATATCACAATTAACACTGTGGGGTGAAATACATAGGGGGTCTTAACCATGTTGACATCATGCAAGTCAATATGCTTTCTATGTTCTTTCATACACGAATAGAAGTTACAAAGAAGACTTACGGAAAAATCATAACTCAAAGATTTTTCACCTCTACATTAAAAATGATGTTTTTACGCAGTTATTAGATTGACATTTTTTAAACTACCTCGAGAGAATATTATTTGGCAAGCCAACAATCAGCCATGATGAAAGCAGGATTAACTGCTTTTTCCATCGACTTAGATTAATTAACTATTTTGCAGCAACATTTTACAACCCTTTTGAGAGTTGTTCAAAGAAAGTAATTAAGTTGCAATTCTAGCAGAGGTTTTTCAGTCGTTATCAAAAAGTTGTTAGTGGTTAGTTGTTGGTTGTTGATTGTCTGCAATACCCAATCCCCGATCCCCGATCCTCAACCTACTAGCCACTCAAAAGCGCTTCCACAAACTCATAGCTAGAAAAAGGACGTAGGTCTTCAATACCTTCACCAGCGCCGATAAAGCGAATTGGTAAACCCAGCTGCTGCACTACAGCTAAAGCTACACCTCCTTTAGCGGTGCTATCCAATTTCGTCAGGACTACACCTGTGAGTTCTGCCGCTTCTGAGAAAACTTCAGCTTGACGCAATCCATTCTGACCTAAAGTTGCATCTAATACCAGCAATGACTCTATTTTGGCATTGGGTGCTTTTTTATTAATAATCCGACGGATTTTGTTGAGTTCTTCCATTAAGTTTTTCTTATTTTGCAGCCTACCTGCGGTGTCGACCAGAAGTAATTCGGTTTGCCGTGCTATTGCTGCATCGATCGCATCAAAGACAACAGCCGCTGGATCAGTATTCTTGCCAGGATTGGCAATTACTTCTACACCACTGCGATCGCCCCAAACTTTCACCTGTTGTACAGCAGCAGCACGGAAAGTATCAGCTGCTCCAATCAAGCATTTATAGCCAGATTTTTGTGCCAAGTGAGCAATTTTACCGATAGTGGTAGTTTTACCAGCTCCATTTACCCCTGTGATTAACCAAATATTAAAAGCATCTTTTTCTGGCGCGAAAAAGTGCTTTTGGGATTTTTCAAGCGGTCGCTCCAGCATATCGCGGAGAATTTGTTTGAGGTAGGCGATCGCCTGTTCTGGTGGCAAAGCTTCTTCGCGCAGTTTGTTCTGCAAGGCGGTGATAATATAATCTGTTGCTTCCACACCCACATCTGCCTGCAACAACAATGCCTCAATTTCGGCTACCCCGGCTTGATTCAGTGGCCCTTGACCAACAATTGCCTTGAGTTGGTTAACAATATTACGACGAGTTTTACTTAAACCCTGCCGTAGCCTTTTAAGCCAGGTAATTTCTTCAATTGAAACATCTTCCGCCCGCCTACCCTGTGCTGCTAGTACTTCTGCTGACCATAAAAATCCTTCATCAAAATCTAGTTCTGGTATAGCTTCGGCTGTTTGTAGAACCTCAGTCGCATCTTCAACTGGTTTTACTTCTTCCGGTTCTGTGACTTCGATCGCAGTTGCGATTAAACGTTCTTGTTTTGCTTGCCGTTCTGCGGCTGCCTTTGCTAGTAAAGATAAACCAGCAGGTTCTTCTTGTGGTGATGTTACTGCTTCAGTTGATGTATTTTCTAAGTTTTCTTCTGAGGTAACAACAGGTGTTTGGGGAGTCGTTTCTGTTGGTGCTTCTGGTGCTGTAACTTCAGTGACTTCAGCTACAGTTTCGACATTTTCTGTGGGTAATGTTTCTGGTGTAGTTTCAGATGTCGTCTCAGGTACAGTCTCAGTTGTTTCCTCGCTAGTTGGAGTTTCTACTGACTGAGATTGTTGCTTTTGTTGAATATTTTTATAAGCAGCTTTCGCGAAAGCAAGTAAATCTGTTGCCACAGCTTGTTCTGTTTCTGTTGTTGGTGCTGTGGCTGATTCTGTAGGAGATGGTGTTGAGACAGGAGTTTCTGCCTGTTTTTCTGGGGATGAAGTATCAGAAGAATCAGTATGTTGACGACGAAACCAATTAAAAGCCATATTTTAGTTAGTAGTTGGTGGTTGGTGGTGAGTCAGCGCGCAGAAGGGGGGTCCTCCCCCAATCCCCACTCCCTGTCGGTCGTGGGGGCCGGTGAGTCCCCCATGAGCGACTGACGAACCCGAAGGGTTGGTGGTTGTTGTACCAGACGTGCCATGGCACGTCTGTACAGTAGTTAGTAGTTATTAGTTAGTAATTAATGGTAATTCTTTGACTCCCCCCACTCCTCACACCCTCTTCCTAAATTTTGAATTGTTTTCTCCCCATCTCCCCCTAATCCCCACTCCCTTGGGGGAGTGGGGGCCCCGAGTTCCCCACCTCCCGATCTCCCCACCTCCTCTAAACAGGCTGTTTTTGCTGCTGTGTGACTCTGCGGAGAACTCCGTTAATAAACCGATGACCTTCATCTCCACTGTAGCGTTTGGCTAATTCCACAGCTTCATCAATTGCTACACTGTTGGGGACTCCCAAATATAGTATTTCTGCTACAGCAATTCGTAAAATATCACGGTCAATTTGAGCCAGACGAGTCACTTGCCAATCTACTAGCGCTACATTGATTTGCTGGTCTATATTTTTGCGTTCTTCGTCGATTGTTCTGACTATTTCAATGGCGTATCTGCTAACTTCTTTATCTTGGTTTGCTAACTGAATTAATTCTGGAAACTCAACAGCTGCACTTAACTGGTTAATTGCTGTTTGAGTAGAAGTTATTGCCTCTTTAACCATCGTTCTGGCTACATTGAGGTCACTAGCGCGAGTTTCGCTACTGAGGAGGCGATCATTACTGCGTTGTAGTTCGGCGACAGCATTATCCAAAGTATCTTGCACTTCTGAGCGCAGGGTGCGCACTGCTGCTAGTACCAATTTTGGTAGTTGGTCTTCAGTTAATTTTTTGGGATTGCCTGGCAATTGAGAAAGGCTCAGAAGTGCCAATTCGCGGGCAATTTGACGAGGTTTCCTGGGTTGCATATTAATTTAAGTAAGAATGTATGAGGAGTATGGGTCAGGTGAATATCAACGGAGTTAACAGTATATCAGTAGTGTTTACTTGTTAATTTACATTAATCAATTTTAAGTATCTTCGACAGGAAAAACCTGCCGTTTTGCTTCTAGAGGTGATACTTCTACTTTACGGTCTTTGGTAATAATGACGGGAGGTAGGGGAGTGTTAGGTGAGACAATGCCGCCAGAAACAATAATTTTGAAGGCGTCTTCTATCGACATCGATAGGTTGACTACCTCATCTTCAGGAACTACCGCATACCAACCAGTGGTAGGATTGGGTGTTGTGGGAATAAAAATACTGAGCATAGGACGAGACATATTCGCTTGGATATCGTTGCTGACAACACCAGTAACGAAAGCGATCGCCCAAATTCCCTGACGAGGATACTCTACCAATATTACACGGCGAAATTTACCATTTGTATCTTTGAGTATTGTCTCTAAAAGTTGCTTGAGGGTTTTGTATACCTGCCCAGCCAGGGGTATTGCCTGTAAAAATCGCTCACCAAAGTCTAGTAACCACCGCCCTACAATGTTCCTAGCCATCAAGCCAATTAGGAGAATACTTAGTAATGGCACCATTAGCCCCACTAATAAATCTAGTAGATTTACTAAGATGGGGTGCATTCCATCAAAGGGATTTAACTGCTTGGGAATGCGGGTGAGAAAGTTAATGACCCAACTAGCAATGGTAATCGTCAGCCAAATGGTAGTTGCTAGAGGAATCACTACCAACAAACCAGCAATCAGGTCATTTTTTAAGTCCTGCTTCCAGCGATCGATTACCAAACCTTGATTCTCCTTTTTTAAGCTTGGGGAATTTCTGTTATCAATATTCATAACAGCAGTTTTAACAAATAGCTAAGACAGACCTCGACATTGAAAAGTCGTAATTTGCTGTCAAATACAGCAAACAGTTAGCTAAGGAACAAATATTTTTCTAGCTTGATGAAAATATTCAGCAACAGAAGCCAGAAGCTCACATATTGCTTTACTGTCTCCTCACCTCTAAACCCAATTTTCATCGGTTGATTGAGTTTGCAGTTCCTTATAGCAACACAAAGCATGTAGACTTATACCCAATACAGTTGGGTTAAAGGTTAAAGGAGAAAATGCTTATTTTTCTCCCTTTGTCCTTTCCCCCTTAACCAAAGGTTATTAGACTTGTACCAACCTTGATAAAGGTTGGATAATCTCAAGAGAGCATTAATTTACTTTTGAAAACTTGTAAACGATTGTTGCAAGTTTTTGGGGTATTTCTAATACTACCGCGTGCAATCCCAAGCTGGTTATTATTCTATAAGTATTTATTAGATGGCGTTTTAATCAACCTCTTGAGCAAGCTAGTCTGACAACATCAGTGTGGACGATTCTAAAAAATTTCTTTCCAGAATATTAAATTATATTAACTATCTTAACAGTAAGAGTATGAGGGTGTGAGGTCTAGAGGTAAAACTAGCCCCAAGGGAAAAAGATACAAGCCCACGCACGCCACTTAACGCTAGTTGCTGATGGCAAGAACCTCACTCGTTTATACTGGGCAAAGAGTCTACCGTAGTGGCTTCTCAATTTATTTTGATCATATTTCCCCAAAACCCCTACACCTTCACACCCCTACACCCTTTTTTTTGACTGTTGTTACTTTTTTGTCAGGTGATTGTGCATCTAGGTTTGATATAGGCATATGCTTCATTTCCCAAATTTTGAGCAAGATAAGATACTCATAGAAAGTTTGCAAAGAACACCATGCCAAGCCAGCACGTCCATCCAGACATCCACCTAAGAGAAAATACATATATATAAAACGTAGCAAGGGTCGAGCTGGTAGACGCAAAGACAAATCTTTGAGGGCACGCCGGCGTTCAACTTCTGACTGACCAAAGAATAAATCCCACCAGCGGATTTCTCCATTTTCTAGTTGATGCAGGGTTTCTTTAGCTTCATCAGTGGAGTAACGGTTGTGCTTTTCAACCCAACGACTCAAGCCTTTGCTACAAGTGTAGTGGGGGTAGGTTTGTTTTAAAAAGCTTGTTGCCCCATCACAAACTTCTCTTTCTGTATGACCATAATCTGTAAACCAAACCTTACCGTGACGGAAAAGCCGCAGTTGGTAACGAGGATACTGAGTACTGCGGCGAATCCAGGTATCCATAAACATTACGCGTTCGGCAACGTAGTAACCAATGTAACTTGGATTTTGCAGTGCTTGGTTGCATTCCGCGAATAGTTCTGGCGTCATGCGTTCATCAGCTTCTAGAATATACACCCATTCATAGTTTGGAGGTATATTTTCTAACATCCAAGTGCGTTGACGACCGTGGCTTTCAAAGGCATGTTGAACAACACGAACAGGGTAACTACTGGCAATTTCTACAGTGCGATCGCTACTGCATGAGTCTACAACAATAATGTCATCTGATAGCATTGCTGACTCAATACAAGCCGCAATATCTAGTTCTTCGTTATAAGTCAATATATAGATTGAGAACATTGGAAATTGTTAAGTCAATTGTCAATAGTCAATTGTCAATAGTCATTGGTCATTTGTCATTGGTCATTATATTATTCTCCTCACACTCCCCCCACTCCTCACACTCCTCATACCCTCTTCCTAAATTTTGAATTTTGAATTG
>NZ_AJLK01000163.1 GCF_000317205.1 Fischerella muscicola PCC 7414
AGAGGGGACCCCCGCCTTCCCCATCTCCCCATCTCCCCATTGCCCCTAATCCCCAACGCCAGGTGCTTTATGCCGGGAAACCCGTCCACCGCACTGGCTCCTCCCTGTCGGTCGTGGGGTCCGGTGAGTTCCCCATCTCCCCATCTCCCCACCTCCCCACCCTCTAAGTTACTAGCGTGCTGTAGCTTTACGTACTGAACCACCTTGGGCAGCACCCATGCCTCTTAAACCTGTCCAGCCGATAATAATGTAGCCAATAGACAGCAATAGACTGCTCATACCAATTCGCATTCCAGATTTCCAAGCTCTTTCTTTAGCTTGTTTTTCAGCTTCTTCCTTGCTTTGACGAATTTGGTTGCGTCGTTGATTTGCAACCTGCTGTGGATCGCTTTGCTGAGCTATAAACTTGTCAAGTTCTTGAGGATTTTGTTTAGCTTTTTTGAGTACCTCTTTCACAGGTGGTGGAACATTGGGACTCTCAAGTGCTTGTTTGTACTTCTGCTCATCTTTGAGTATTTCGGTTAATTGAGCTTTAACTTGGACTTTCTGCTTTTCTAACTCAGTTTTGACTTGGTCATTGCTCAACTGAGCTTGTACCTGTGATAGTTGATTGTCCAGTTGATTTTCTGCCTGATCTGCTTGTTTGTTGATTTGGTCTACCTGTTGCACACTAGCTTGGCGTACATTATTGAGGTGCAAGGGAAAAATCAGCAAGAACATTAAGCCTAAGATACTAGATAGTACCAATGCAGGGAATCTCAGGTCTATACCAGACGGGCGGCCATCTTCCGTAATATCAGCCCAGTATCCAGCAAACAGCATAGCTAATCCCACTAAGGGTACAATCCCTCGGTCAACCAACGCTGTTGCCAAATCAATTTGCCATATGCGATTTGTAGGTTGGAAGGGAAACAACAGAATTACAAAATCCAGCAAAAAAGACAAAATTAAAATTATCCCAACCACCTTAAGTGTACGAGCAGCAGTGACAGCAGCAAAATTATTATTCATAATTCATCTCGAATCGATAAGAATGAGTGACTATTTTATGTCAAGTTACCTAAATATTGTTCCCCTATACTTGAGCAACTATTGAAAACCTGGAGTATTTTTTAGCTTGGTAGTTATTTTTTCATGTCTTTGTCAATACACCAAGGTAACACTTACGATTGAGCCTGTCCTCAGATAAATTATAGTGATCAATAATACAGAGAATTGGGTGATAACTAGGGAATTGGGGATCGGGGAACTTACCGGCCCCCACTCCCCTAAGGGGCAACGGGGATCGGGAAGACAAGGAGGACAAGGGAGATAGGGTGATGGGGAGATGGGGGAGTTGGCATTGGCAATAAGCAACAAATACCAAATAACCACCAACTACTAACCACTAACTGCTAACTAACCAACAAAAATTTGTTCCCAAATAGACAAATCCTCTGGACGGTCAACATCAGCTAAACTTGGTAAATAAGCTACTGATAAATTAAGTTGATGGCAAATAGCCACAGTTTGTTGCAAGACTTGGCAAGTTCCCCAGTCTATATCAACGAATAATTCTAAAAAAAGACGCTGCAAACCGATTAAATAATAACCACCATCTATTGCTGGCCCCAGCACTATGTCGCACTGCTGGAGTTCTGCGAAAGCTTGAGTAAGAATTTGGGCATTGACACTGGGGCAATCAGTGCCGATTATAACTGCTTGTCGCGCACCTGCATCAAAAGCATCTAAAAGCGATCGCGTCATCCGCTTACCTAAATCTCCCTCACCTTGAGACTGGTAAATCAAATCAGTTCCAAGCCAATTTTGCATTAATTCCAAATCACCGCCACTAAAACGCACTTCAACCGAGATAGCGATCGCTTTTTGCAATTCTCGAACCTTAGATAGGGTATACTCAGTCATCTGGCGCTGAAGATTTGCAGCACCTCCAGCCCCCAAAGCAGGTATCAGTCGGGTTTTTGTCAAACCTGGCTCTGGATAGCGAGTAAAAATTATTAAGTGCTGCTTGGCAATTTTTGGTGATTTCACCACGCAATATATATTTGAATTCAACCAAGAATATCTTAATAGCAATACTTACCATTTTCGTCTGCTCGAGTATGTTCTTTGGCTATTCGTATAGCTCCTAAAATTGTCGAAACGATAACGCAACGTTTTGCTTTCCCGCCATATTTACTAGATAATGTTATTCGTCCTAGTGGCGGCTTATTAACATTTCCTTCATAATCAAATTGAATTTGCCGAACACCATTTGCTTGTTGTAGTGTAGTCTCATTATCTAAGCGGATATTGGCATTGAGGTTATTCCATGTTGCATTAGCTGCATTGACACTAGCACGGTGAATTGCCCACTGAACAATACTATTTTGCTCTTGAAAGCTGACTTGCCAAGTCAATTTTTCTCTTTTCGCTTCCCGTTGGGCTTGGCGCATAGCGTCGTAAACTTCTGCTTGAGCTGCATTTAAGCGTTGAATATCTACAAAAGCTAGCCAGCTTGGTAATGCGATCGCACCCAATATACCAATTACAATAACAATAATTAAATTTTCCAATAGTGTGAAGCCACTACTAGAATGATTTTTAAAAAATTTATTGTGCATTAATTTAGACAGAGAAAAACACTAGTATTATATATTTTTATTTTCTAGTATTTTTTAGATCTTCCGGAATACACATTTTTTATTTCTATAGTTTTGTCTTTATATGTGTTAATAAAGCTGTGGATACACTAGAAGGGAAAATAATAATTAAAGCTATCTTAAATAAAAGTTTTAATTTTAAATTAGTATGATGAAATCTTGAAGAGTCATTAAAGATATATTTCCATAAAAATCTAGCTGCTGCTAAACCTTTTTTTCTATTGAAAGGTTGTTGCAGAGCTTTACACGTAAGATATTTATAAAGATTTGTCAGACTCTTTTTTCTCAGATGATTTAGGTCTTGTGTATTTGTACTGCAAGCTTTATCAAGTAATTGTAAACTTGCTTTTTCTTGTCTGGCAAGATTTGTAGATAAGGAATTAGCACTAATTCTGTATAAGATTTGTACACGTGGCACAGCTATAAAATTAAAGTTTTGCGCTAATCTGAGCCACATATCCCAATCCTGAGCAGCAGTTAAACTTTCATCAAATCCACCTAATTCAACTAATGCTTCTCTACGAATTAATGGATTAGAGCCATTTTCCAAAAAATTACTTACTAATAGCTGTTCATAAACATTTCCATTAGCAGTAATATGTGTACCTGAAAGTAAAAATTTTCCTTGTTCATCTATATAATCAGTCCAACTATAAGCCACTGCGACTTGAGGATTTGCTTTCAAGGCATTCAACTGACTTTCCAGCTTATCAGGCGTCCAAAGATCATCTGCATCCAAAAAACTTACAAATTCTCCAATCGCCTGCTTAAGCCCACGATTACGGCTAACGTTTCCACCAGCATTATCAAAGGAAAATACTTTAATTCTAGAGTCTTGAAAATGTGAAATAACTTCTAATGTTGAGTCAGTAGAACCATCGTTAATAATAATTAATTCAAAATCAGAAAAATTTTGTTGTAAAACAGATTCTATCGTATGCCTAATTGTTTTTTCACTATTGTAAGTTGGTATGATAACAGAAATTACTGGGTAAACATAACTTTGTTGATTCATTTTATATCTTTATTTTTTGTATATTTTGTCAAAGGAGCATTTTAAATAATAAAAGGGACTTATCATACTAGCCAAGTAAAACTGTATTTCAAAAATAGCTATTAGATCACTTTTAAATTTTTCTCTATATATAAATATATGGTGTAATATTCTACGCAAATTACCTAAAATACTTTTAATAAAGACTATTGGAATTTGCCAATTTTTACTATTTATTAAACGTAACTGAAAAATACATAATCCACAACCAAAAGCCAGATTTAATAAGTAATCTCTTTCGAGTCGCCAATATGGTATTTGATGAACAACATGCATTGCAGGGTTATACCAAATTTGCCAGCCTGCTTTATGTATGTACAAAAGTACTTCTGTGTCATCACCGCTAACCATTAACTTCCCTAGTCTTCCTTGAAAAATAAACCGTTTAGGGACACTCTCACACCAAGCTTGTTTACGAACCACAAGTGCAGCACCGGGAGGAAGTCTTAAAGTTGTTGCATCAAATAAATATGTTTCTTCTCCATGTTCTCTAATAGCTAGAAAAGCCTGGATTCTTTTAAAATTTGCTGGTGGATTTACTTCAAAATCACCGTGAATTTGACCACTCCAAGCGCCTGCACGAGGATTCTTTTGACCAAAACTATAAGACTGTAAAACCCAATCATTTGCAGGTAGATTATCATCATCTAAAAAACCAATAAAATCTCCTTTAGCTTCAGTTACAGCCCTCTGTCGTGCAAAAGCTATTCCCTGTTGTTTTTCTAAAAAATACTTTATGGTAAGCTTTTCTTTGTAATTTTTTTGATAATGACTGATAACCTCGGCTGTTTGATCAGAACTATTGTTATCTACAATAATAATTTCCCAGTTGAGGCATTCTACTCCTGTCTGGTTTAGGAGATGCTCTAAAACATTGGGTAAACGTTTCTCACCATTAAGTGTAGGAATAGCTACGGTAAAATCTACTTTATTAGTTAATAATGCATTCATATAAATTTATGTTTTTTATTTCTTTGCTTTTAAATAGCCATTTTTATATAGATAAAGTGGGCTAAGCAAACTGCTTAAAAGTAATTGCATTTCACAGGCGGCAACTAAATCACTTTGTAATTTATTTCTATGTAGAAGTAGGTGTAAGAAAATTTTACGCAAGTCATTGATAATGTAAGCAAAAAAAACAATTGGTTTATACCAAGGTTTGACATTCAACATTCTTGTCACATAACGACTAAGTCCAATTCCTCGAAAAAATGGTATTAAATAGTCTTTTTGTAATCGGTTACTTGTTATTTTGTGATAAATTTCCATCTCTGGGTTATACCAAATTTCCCATCCTTTTTTTTGGATATATAACAACATTTCTAAATCTTCACTGGTAAGCATATTGTCAGTAATTCTACCAGTTAAAATAGGTTTATTTGGTACACTCTCTAACCAAGCTTGTCGGCGGATAACAAGTCCAGCAGAAGGAGGTAGTAATTTTTTCTTTGGTTCATACAGTAGCGGTAAATTTCCTCGCTCTGTAATTGCTAGAAATGGGGCTATTCTTTGAAAGTTTTCAGGTGGTTTTACTTCCCAGTCAGGATGAATTTGACTGCCATAAGCTCCTACTTTAGGATATTTTTGACCAAAACTATAAGCTGCGGCTACCCAGCTAGATAATGGATAATTGTCATCATCTAAAAACCCTATTAACGTACCTTTTGCTTCTGTAACTGCTTTTTTACGTGCGTAAGCTGCTCCCTGTTGAGGTTCAAAACAGTACTTTAAAGGATAAGGACATTGCCAATTTTTTTGATAGTTTTGAACAAGTTTAGCTGTATCATCAGTGCTGTTATTATCTACAACAATAATTTCCCAATAAAAATGTTCAGTATAAAGTTGATTTCTAAGTCGTTCTAAGAGTTCAGGTAAACGACTAGCACCGTTGTAAGTTGGGATAGCTACAGTGAAGTCTATACTCTTATTCATAACGGTAAATTTATATTTAGTGAGGTAATTTTGTTACTTTAAACCACTGATATTGTAAATTTAACAGGGCATACTATATGGCTAATCATTGACTAGTAGCAAAAAATTTGCCATTCATGTTTCAATTTTGCTATTAATGAGCAGTTTTATGTTCAGTCTTTTTATGTAATTAAATATAAAATTTTGTACACATATAATTTCAAATTTAATTACAATTACCATCTTTCTCAGTAAGCATTGTTCCTAACAGAGTTTTCACAATGACACATCTCTTGACATTACTAGCAGCTACAACAACTTTCAAACCTGGTGTTTCTGTCGAACCTGTTGGTGGTGTTCCTAAGTTTGCATTTGCTAGAGTACCCATATAGTCAAAGGTTATTGTTTGTGGTGTGTTTAAATAGTTGGGATTTGAGTTAACAGAAGTACCAACAGTATTTTTACTAGTTAAATTTGTCAATAGTATGATTTGCTGAGATTGTATTCCTAAATCTCCACCTAATGGTTGCCAACGGTTATTAGCTACAGAAGAAGCAGTTTCAGAATCAGGATGAATAACAATTTTAGGAATCTGGTTCTCAACTTTAAAGCTGACACTGTAGCTAAGTTTTTTCTTTTTCGCTTCTCGCTGTGCTTCCTGTAATGCGGTTAACACAGCATCATTAGCCTTGTTTACACGCTGTCGGTTAATAAAAGCAAGCCAGCTAGGAACTGCGATCGCTGCTAATATTCCTACCATCATAATCACCGCAATTAATTCCACGAGGCTAAAGCCAGCATCTTGATGGGTGGGATTAGATGCGTAGCGGAGTCTCTTTACTAAACTTCGGTGCTTTGATGTTTCTAAGATATATTTGTTATTCACTTTTTTTATCATCAATAAAGCTGCACTGTGCATATTATCTGTATGAATAATTAGCTAGAGGAGTAAAAAAGATTATTTAGTAAATAAAAATCCGCGTCCTTGAGCCCGAATACTCGCAGTTGGAAAATAATTTTTTCGGCTATCGTTGTAGGCTAAATTATTGTTTTGTATACGAGCAAGTGCATTACCTCTTAAGTAAACTTGTGCTAATACTTGCTCGGCATCAACACAAGCAAAAAATCCACCGCTTAGACTTCCTACAAGTTTTGGGCTAGCGTTTGTACCAGGACAAACACCAGCAGTATTGGTGGTAATACTAGGGCCAGTAGTGCTAATGAAATCAACTAAAGTAACTACAGGAGTATCACTCCCGTAATTTTCAGATGCACCTAATGAAGTCTGCCATTGGTTCATTCTTTCCTTGAGGGTAGCACCGCTAACATTGTCTGAAAGTGGCGGTGGATTAAACCCAGTGTCAGGGTCATTTCCCTTGTCATTAGCATAGAGGGCGTTTACTTTACCCCGAATTTGAAATCTTCCAATTCGTGCTTCTTTCGACCAAGTAGAGTTGGAATTATTTGGATTAGTGATTAAGTAATATGCCACTAATGAATAAGCATAGCCATCATCTGTTTGAGCCTCACTAGTTTGAGTCTCAGAGGTAATCCCAACACTATTAGCTATAAACTCCCGCTTCCAAAAGACAAGTATTGGTGTGCAAACACTCGGATTGCTAGCGCTGGTAGAACTACAATTAGGTGCAGACTTGACAGGTGGTATTTGATCTCTGATACCCCAAAGGGTCTTATTTGTATTACTTTGGTCTCTAGTCACCCCATCAGCATCATAAATGTAGACTGCCTGTTGCAAGTCCCGTGCTATATAATCAAGTGCAGCTTGAATTTCTTGCTCAGAATTCGTCTTTGCTTGTTCTTTGCGATCGCTATCCATTATGTTAATCATAAATGCCATTAAAGGTGTTATGACTAACACAGCTAGCACCATAGCTACCAGCAGTTCTATGAGCGTAAAGCCGTTTGTTTGATTGTTTATTCCAGAGCTTTTTAATTGAAGACTCAAAATAAATTTTAATAATCTCATCATGCTGCTGTTTTACTTTTGTTAATAGATACTTAACAATCAACATTCAATTGCAACCACCAGGAAAACGGGCGCAAAGGTCACTGTATTTAGGGACAATATCACTGATATCTGCTGTCATTTCCACTAAAGGTGCTGTACGTTGACCAGCTCCTCCTGTGAAAGGATTTTGTGCAGTCTTGGTTGTGGAAGTATTCTTTAGTAGAGTTGTGTTTCCTTTAAAAGCGTCGGCTCTATACACTCTCACTCCTAAAGCGTATCCTGTGGTGGCATTGTTATTATTAGGGCGAAAAGCCTGCACAACCATATCTGTAATACTTGTACTTTCGCAGCTACCAGTACTATCAAAATCTACGCAATACAAATTGGTTGGTGGTGTGGTTGAGGTCGATGTAGTTGTGCAGTAAGAGTTTGCCGTACAGTTAAAGCTAGACCCAGTTGTGGGGGCATCAAATGCTGATAGGGTGGTAGTAGTGGCTGATCCTGCTGGAGCTGAAATTCGCTGAGTCCTCACCCCATCAATGTATGATCTAGCAGCTTGGGTTGCCAATTCCACCCTTCGCGATTGTACGCGAGTTGCCACAGATAGAGAAAGCACGGGAGCGATCGCTGCTAGCAAGATACCAACCACAATTATTGCCACTAAAGATTCAACAATTGTGAAACCCTCTTGATTAGGGTACGAGTCATCAGCCTGTAATCTTCGTATACTAGCTTTTTTGCCAAATATCATGACAATTACCAATATTTAAAGCAATTTTTTAATCATTTGGTATGGATGGACAGCCACTGGGGCGATATTCATTAGGAACAGCATTTACGTAAGTAGTACCCGAACCAGGCTCACCAGCACAGAGTAATGTTTTTACCCAAGGATCATCGCGACCGACTTCCCTAAAGAACTCATTCGGACGACCTATCGGAGGCGAGGTAAATCTTTGGGCAAATAAGTCTGGTTGCTCTGATAATATTCCGACATCAAACCCCCATTTACGAGTTGGCGGTTCATAGAAAGGTGATGTACCACCATTATTTTGGGCTGGGTAAGTGTCTAATTGGTAATCAAAAAGGCTAAGATCACCCAGAGTAGTAACACTAGCACCGTTATTTGCATTTCTAGCTTTAAAAATTGGTGTGAACGGTGCTGTAGCGTAGGTACTCCGTTGTAATTGAATAAAGCTACCACTAATTTTGGCTGTGTAACCGTCCCAGTTTTCTAAGAACCGCACCAGATTTTGCAAACCTGCTGGTTCTTCATCAGGCCTGCTAGGACTATTTCCTACTACAAACGTTGCATTGAATGTAGTGTTGGCATTAGCCTGTAATAGCCATCTATCCTTAAACTCTGTTTGTGTTTCTTGTGTTGTTCCATCTTGCCTAATAGCAGAGCTATTCTTTGCGTCATGAATCTGCAAAACAGGTACTAAGCGTGGCTGTCCATCCAAATCGGGATTACCATCACCATCAGTATCAATAGGAGGGTAATAGAAAAGAGATTTGTTATTTGCGTATGACACTTGCGTTATATCTCCGGGATTAGTTGAGCTATCTGTCGATCTAAACCAGAGGGAACTACTGTTGCTTATCTGTCTACCGTAATTGGTGTACTGTGCTGGACTACTGGCGTAGGTACATCCATTATTGGCAGGAGTATTACCAGTAACATCCACAGGACAACCTATTCCCATAGGTTTGTAGATACCAGAACTGGTTTCAACCAAGTTGTTGCCGTTACGTGCAAAGGCAACCCGACGAGGATAACGCCGATCTGCTGCTACCAAAGCTGGTTTATCACCACCTGTATCACCTGCCCCAAGTCTGTCTCTAATGCTCTTACTATTACCAGAACTCGTGAAAACAGACGTCCAATTCAATTCACTATGAGTGAGTATGTTGTCAGCACCAGCTGGATTAGAACCTCTCGCAGCAACTATGGCTCTCCCCAGCTGATATGTCTTAATATTTTTCTCTAGATCGTTGCTATCTACTGTTCCATCCCCATTAACATCAAAGGAAACTGGATCATCTAAGTCATTGTCCCCATTAATATCAAAGCCGACCACCCAATCACCTGCTTGGCATTCTGAAACCAACTCCTTACGACAAATTTCCATAACATAAGTAGGTATGCTATTAACCCGTCGCTGGATTGGTGTAATACCGTTGAGGGAGTAACTACCTAAAGTGGTTCTAGGGAAATTTGGATTAGGAAAATTCGTAGTATCTCCATTTGGCTGCCACCAATTTGCATTAGTGGCGAAATAATTTTCCCAAAAACCATTTTTTAGACGAGTTGTTCTTCTGGCATCAGTAGTATCAACTGCAATGCCAGTGTTATTGTTCAGGTCATAATCACCTTCACTACGAACACCATCTGCAAAAGTGCCGGACAGCAAGGTCATAGCATCGGCAATGATTGTCGCTGGTCGCCAATAGTCACCATTACCATTAGTGCTAGAACAGCCAGTTCTGTTTATACGACAAGCAAATCTGGTATCAGGTTGGGAGGTTGCACTACCACTACCACGAGAATAAAAGTTAGAAGTAGAAACTGTGTTATTACCTGAACTCGCATCTGCTACCAATTCAGTAAATTCTTCAATCTCAGTAGAAGCACCTATGCTTGTTTGGTGCAAATTGAACTTACCTTTGATATATGCTGGCAAATTAGAAACTAGAATGAGACCCTTTTCTCTGGCGTTGAAAGCATTATTGTTAGTGCTAAGGCCTCTTGCCAAACTTTCACCATTCCACAAACGAATGCCATTAGGACGACGAGTCGGGTCAAGCTTAAAATCAGTTGGACTAAGTAGCTCTGATTCAGCAGTTGTATCACTAGAGTCGCGTAGTCCATCATCCCGTGTAGCATAAATAATGCCACTATAAGGTAATAAATACTCAACAGTTGAGCCACTAGAAGTAAATGGTTTGCCGGCAAGTGAACCCAAATCAATGTCAGTGACTCGAATTTCTAAGGGTTGACGCTGTTCAAGGTCTAGGTCGTAGTTAGTTGATGAGCTTGATGCACTAATCTGCTTTGCTTCTCTACCATCTAGGAAAGATGCTTCTTTGATTGCACCATGTTCAGGCTTGTTAGTTAGAGTAGTGGCGAAAGCGGTTTCATCATTCAGAATTGAAATAGCACACAGTGCCGTATCAATTGCAGAATAATCAGCCAGTTGCAAGCCAGTAGTAGGGACTGAACTGGGTAGTGTGCCACTATTAGCAGCTTTCATCTTTTGCAGAGCATCTTGTAAAGGTTTATTAACCCAACGCCCATTGGGAAACCTTAACTTTGCCTGTTGCTCTAGACGAACTTTGTTATTGTTAAAAAAAGTGCTTCTCCCATCCGTAGGGTAGGCATAAACAATGCCGTTATTAGACTTGCCACCAGCAGCAGCATTCCAAGGTAAATTGGTGGAACCACCAATTCCAGTTTTATTCTTACTTGTGGTTGCATCAGTAGGGTCGTAGTAGGTACTTACACAAGCAATAGGAGTCTGAGCAGTGCCATAGTTGTCTTTGTAGTGATACACAGCTGTGGCGCGCATTAGTAGATCGCCTTTGAGATTGGCTTTGCTGGGATCTGGGCTTGACATGGGCATAGTGTCAGGCCATACAAATATATCACTTGCACCAGGAGTAACATTTGAAGCTGGAGATGGAGCTGGTAAAAAAGAATTCAGATCGCGAGGATAAAAAGGGCCAGTCGTTGTATTTACGGTATTACCAGAACCATCAACATAGATCCCAGCACCAGTAACTATTCGTACTCCACCCACACTATCCAAATCATTTGCAGGATTCTCTGCTGCTTTTTCTTCCCAAAAGCCATTCCGATCTGATATACCCAAGTCTGCAAGAGCTTGAATTTGAGTATTACGCCATCTCTGCTGAGTAGTTGGGTTAGTCCAGTTAACAGCACCACCACTACTGTTGGTAATTAACTGGTTAGCATCTGAGCCAACAAACTTGCCATCTTTTAACCACAGAGCAGGTAGATTATTACCAACAAGTATGCGATCGCCCAAATAGCTTTGAATCCCTTGTTGCTTTTGTAAAGTTGGGTATGTTGCCTGCAATTGAGATGTAGTCAGCGTAATACTTGTTGCGCCATAGAACTGGTTACTACTGTTGACTGGTTCTCTCCATGTTTGCTGAGGTTCTAAGTTGGCAGTAATAGCGGTATAGCCAGTTGTTGCTCCGGCTCCTGTAGGATCTGATACTTCAGCAAAAGGTACTCTTCGTGTACGATTTCGCAGATAAATTTCTATTTCATCTGCCAGTACTTTTTTAGCTGTAGCAATGTCATCAGCACTATCTACTTTGGCAGCAACATTCTTTTTAACATCCTCTGGATAACCACTAGCAGCAACATTAGTTTTGAAAGTACTTGTAGTGGTTGCGCTTTGACATGATGAGCATAAACCAAGAGCAGTAGTCTTCATCGCAGCAATGCGTTGATTGTATGCCGCATCGTTGAATCCGATTTGTGAACCACCAGAACTGTTTGTAGATCTGTTAGTGCTGCTAATGGATTGACCTTCATTAGGGTCATTCTCGAAACCGTTATAAAGGTCAACAACTATAGATCCTTGATTAGTGGTATGACTAACGTTTCCAGTTCCTACATTACCACCAACACTAACTTGTCCATTTTCTTGGTTATAGAAACAGGAGTATTTACTACTAACTTGTCGTAACTTTATCTCACCACCAGAATTAGTTTCACCTACAAGTAAATTGCCATTAGTGTGAATTCTTCCATTGAGTAATAATTTTGTAGAACCGACAATAATTTCCAAATCATTCTCAAACCAAACAGCATTATTTGGTAGGGGTATGCGACTGCGATCTTGTTGAAACTCTAACGCAACAAATCCTTTATTTCCTTTATAGGTTTCGTACTCTGTTGAACTTAGGCTACCTAGATTAGTAATAGGTACATTAACTGTATAAACAAAAAAGCTTTTACCCAGATTACCACTTTGCAACTTATACCAACTGGAATTGCCCACTAAGCTAGAAAAACCAGCAGCATTTATACACTGGCTTGTTGAATCACTATCCATTGGTGGAGTTCTAGCTTCCAAGGGGTTTCGTTTACGATTAAACTGCCCTGTGGTAGAGTCTCTACTTGGTGAACGGAAGTAGATGCCATAGAGAGTAAAAGTATCTTTTTTGCCGTTATTATCTGTATCTACAGCATATTTCCAAGCTGATTTGAGTGTTTCATCATTCTCTAAAATAGAAGTGTTTTGCTGTATATTTGGAGTACCATTAATAAAATCATAAGCTAGCTTTAAACGAGTTTCATCACCCAGCCTATATTTATCTTTTTTTAGAGCATCATATAAAGCGCTATCGGATGGAGTTCCTCGTGGCAATGTTGGATCTTCTAATAGAGCATCTAATTTCGCTCTCGCACGATCAATTGCTGGTGTTGCAGCATTAAGAACAGCCTCATTCACACGGACATTACTGGCATTTTTCGAGCGTTCAAAAGACCGAAATAAAATCGCAGTTGTTAATAAAACAACTACTAGCGATACCATTGCTACAGTTGGTAAAACAAAGCCAGCATTTAACCAGTTTGATTGTTTCCTACTAATTAAATAAGCTCGCAGTAACCATAAAATTTGCTCTTTAATTACAGATGAAGAACCTTGAAAAATTTTTTGGTATAAATTTTTTATTGCCTTGACTAACTCGCGATTTGGAGACATAGCCCACTCCCCTGTCAAGAATTAAATTTTTGATTATGAAAAGTTCCTAAAATTGCAGATTCTGCCTTGCTCTTAATAGTGTTAGCAAAAGCAAGTTTTTTTATGCAACTACTTCTGGAAATCTTAGGCTGATGATAATTCTAGTAGTAGCAATAAGAATGTATTAAATTAATGTCATTAGAACTTTTTGCAGCTTTTCTACACATAACAAATGGCTATTGAAACAACTATTTTATAGCCTACAAAGAATAATAAAGCCATAACTTCACATTCGGTTTGTAGGAATATTTTTCAAATTTCAGTCACTTCATAAAAGATGTTGTAAGCAAAGTAAGCTTATACTACCCACTTTTTCTTGAAAACTTATCAGCTAATAAAAAATAATATTAAATACTTAAAAACCTCCCTGTTTTAGGAAGGTTGTACGAAAATATACTGATTTTTTGATATTATACACTTTCACTTTTTGAATGAAGTGAGGTATAACCTCACTTATGAAATTCCCAGCCGCAGACTGGGAAATAACACTCACTGTTAGTAATGATTGAGATTAATCCCTGCTTCTTTAGCCATAGCTGCTAAACCTTTTTTTTCTAAGGTTTTGATAGCTTTGGTAGACAATTTGAGTCTCACCCAACGATTACCTTCAGGCCACCAAACGCGCTTGCTTTGCAGGTTGGCATTCTGAATACGCTTAGTGCGGCGGTGGGAGTGGGAAATTGCAAAGGCGTTATTGGCCTTTTTGCCAGTTAAATCACAGCGACGAGACATAGGAGAATCTCCGATTTATTTTGAACACGATCTTTTATTGTATATCTGCTTGCGGGTAGTGGAGATAAGGTAAAGGTATTTGTGAGTATTTTTTCCTTTCACCTTTCCCCTTTACCCTTTCCCCATCTTTAAATATGGGGGTTACTTAGTTGCTTGTTCTGTCAACTTCGTTAAAACTTCATTAGAACGTTCAACAAAGCCTTTCATTCCTTCAGCATCAAACCCTTTTTGAGACATGAGCGCCAAATCATAAATATGTTGGCAAATCATATTGACTAACTGACCTGTGGGTGATTCACCTCCACCCTGAATAATACTACCTTGATTAAGGGTCGCTAAGTTCTGAATCAGGGGGTGGCTAGTATTTACCAGTAAAATATGCTCTTCAGGAAACTCTACCATTTGCTGCTGCATAAGTGCATTCATTTCCCGGAAGCGACGCAAAATCTCTGGTAACAACACCATTGCCGGAGGTGTGCTTTGGGGATTATCTGATTTTAAGGCTTCGGTACGGATATTTAATTTAGGTTTGTTGAGGGCTTTCTCGAATAACTCCTTAATCACCTCGCCACGGGTTTTATTTGTCTTGGGATCTACTATCTCTGTAGCTTGATCTTTATCTAGGAGAGTCTGATCTAAATCAGAGTCTACCCGTGTAAATTTGACATCTTGGAATTCGCGTTCGAGGAAATTGATAAAGTGGGTGTCGATGAAGGAGTCCATAAACAGGACTTCTAACCCTTGTTTTTTGTGAAGTTCAACGTAGGTGGCTTGTGCTGCTTCATCGGTACAATAGAAAACGCGGTTTTGATGGCGTTCTTTGTTACGTTCTAAATATTCTTTGAGGGTTGTGTATGATCCCCCCTCAGTTCCCTCTGCTGGTGGAGAAGGGGGAGTGACATCTTGCCAAGCGTCTTCGCCTTCGGATTGTACTTGTACGGCTGGAGTTTCAGAAGCGGTTTGGTTTGATAGCTTGGCTGTAGTGCGGAAAATCAGAATGTCTTCGACTTGCTTTTTGAACTTTTCATCGTTCATGACCCCGAATTTAACGAATGTGCCGAGGTCTTTCCAAGCGCTAATATATTGATCGCGGTTGTCGCGGTAGAGTTCTTTGAGGCGATCGCCTACTTTTTTGGCGATGTAATCACCGATTTTCTTGACAGTGCGATCGGTCTGCAAAGCACTGCGTGATACATTTAGAGGAATATCACTGCTATCAATTACACCCCGCATCGGCAAAAGAAATTGGGGAATAATTTCTTCGCAGTGATCGCTGACAAAAACTTGATTGCAGAATAACTTAATCTGTCCTTTGGTGACATCAACATCCGGTCTTAGTTTCGGAAAATACAGAATCCCATTGATGATAAAAGGATAATCTGTATTCAAATGCACCCATAACAGGGGTTCTTCTTGGAAAGGATAGAGGTAGCGATAAAACTCTATATAGTCTTCCTTACTTAAATTACTGGGAGACTCACGCCAGGGTGCTTTTTGCCGATTTAACACCTCGCCATCCAGTTTAATTGGCACTGGCATGAAATCGCAGTAAGTCTTGACAAGATTTTTGATGCGTGCTGATTCTAAATAATCTAGTTCTTCCTCCATCAAATGGAGAGTAATTGTCGTACCACGAGTCGTACGAGGTGATTCTTCTAGGGTGAACTCTGGCGAACCATCACAAGTCCAGTGAACAGCCTGCGCTCCTTCTTTGTAAGATAGGGTATCAATCTCGACTTTTTGCGCCACCATAAAGGAAGAGTAAAAGCCTAGACCAAAGTGACCGATAATAGGCTGGTCAGATGTGCTTTTATATTTCTGAATAAATTCTTCGGCGCTAGAGAAAGCAACCTGGTTAATATACTTTTTCACCTCATCTGCTGTCATCCCGATACCGTTATCGGTGATGGAGAGGGTTTTATTGTTTTTGTCTATAGCAATTTGAATTTCTGGTTCAGCGATATCGCCAGAGTATTCTCCAGCACGAGATACCATGTTTAGCTTCTGGATGGCATCGACGGCGTTGGATATTAACTCCCGCAAGAAGATTTGGTGATCTGAGTAAAGAGACTTCTTGATAATCGGGAAAATATTTTCAGTATGAATACTGATGGTTCCTTGTTCTAGCATGATTGGTGATCTTCAGTGCAAATGTTTGAATATTGAATCTGGCAAACATACCCTAGTCCTCAGCTTCCAGGGTAAAGCCGAAAGCAATAGGACATTATACCAAGTAGAATTTTAAAGCTATACCTAAGGCGATCGCTTCTTTTTTCAGCACTGTTTGCCCCCAAACGATAATTCGGATTTCCCTACTCGCTGAAGAAGATTTGTGAAATTGTATGATATTGACAGGAATATCAAATGTTCTTGACTTTAAGTGTCATTGTAAGTAAAAAAACTAATTAATATAACTGCCGTACTGAAGAGATCATGAAACCACCAGTCTAATCTTCACTCCAATGCTGCATAGTAGAAATACGGGAGTTTCTTTTACGGTAGTTATAAACACTGATATACCAAGTACAACGCTTACAAACATCAGGAAAATCACCATTTTCCTGACGATTAATCAGTTCTTCAATTCCCTGTCCCGACCAAATTTCTGGTAGTGTAGATTCTTTGAGATCACCTATAATCAGTTCTGCTTCGACATCACGACAGGCACAGGCATTCACTTTACTATTAGCAAGAATAATTGGCTTCATGTATAGCAATTCACAAGCGCCTCGCTTGTATGGTTGAATGACTGGTTCTAGACCTACCCGCTTTAGTTCCTCATCTTTTACCTTACCAGCCCAGCTATCATAAGCATTGATAAATTGAATATTAATTATTTTCTCATTTTTCCACTGATTAAACTTTTCCCACAGATCACCAGACCATTTTGTAGGTGGACAACGTAGTGCGATAGTTAAACCAGTAGAGGAATGTAATTTCAACTTTGCCTCAATGAATGCTTTTATGTTTCGGCGGACAATATCAAATCGATCAACGCCCATGATTGCTTTGTAAGTCTCCCGGTCAAATCCACCCCAAGAAACATAAATATTTAGTTTTTCTCCGTAAGTAAGAAGCTTTTCACTCACTTCTGGCTTCATCAAAATCGCATTTGTATAGAAGTAAAATCCTTTAATGTGTGGTCGACTATTAAGATTGTCAAGTCTCTCAAAAAGGTAACGATCTACAAAAGGATCACCAACTATTGGTGTCAAAGACACATATTGACCACCCATTGCTACATACTCATCTAATATTCGTCGAAATTCTTCCATAGGCATTATTTCCTTTCCTCTTTCCATTTGTGGATAAGCACAGAAAGTACATTTTGCATTACAAATGTTCGTGCCTTCAATATGGAGATTTCTGGGAAGATTACGAATCAATTTTAATTCTTGCTGAGTTTCAGACCTTCTAAAATGGAAATAGTACTCAGTGACAATTACATCAAGTAAATATTCAATTTTAGGCTTCAATACACTCTTCAAATTCTGAGGTATTAATCTTTTGATTACATTATACATAAATTGCACCTACGTATTTATAAAAATCAAAAATATACTTATTAGTATCTACATCAATACTTTTTATAAAAAATAGATGAATTGCAAATATATTTTTGCCTAAAAATCCAGTTAAGCAAAAACAAAAAATAAATATTAAAAGTAAAGACCATAAGCCTTGTACAATTATTTTATTTAGTAATATTTACTAATAGTAACGGTTTAGTACCGTAACAGACATCAGGGAAATTGTGTAATTTATAAACACCTACTAGCGTGATCGGGTTAAATATAGTGGATTAAGAAACCGCACAGGAAGCAGCGAAAAGTTTGTAAACACTTTGCGTCTGTGTGCAGTGTCCCGGAGACAACCTCAAAGCTTTCCAAGAGAGAGAACGCAGAGATAGAATAAGAGATTTTTGTACAAAATTAGTCCGGTCACGCTACCACATTAACAAGAGGATAATAATGTTTATTAATTTAGTGCGGTTATAATATATATTTTTGCTTCCTTTCCATTAATCTTAATAGCCTTATTTTTCTGAAACGAAATTGCTAAATATAGCGGTTTCAGTTGGGTTTGGTACAGGGAAAAAAACGAACACAGATGAACACAGATGCACACCGATAAAGTTGTACTTCATCCAAAGAAGAGCTAAATATTTTACAGACCAAGACAGGAAAGATTAACACTTTTTCTTCTAACCCTTAAAAAAGGGCTTAGTAGTCATCACTATTCATTCAGGCTGTGACAGGAAAAACTATGATGTAATTTGAGGTGCTTAAAGCTTAACTACTGTTTTACAACCAAACAATCAACACCTCGAACTTAATCATTCCAGTATGGACACTGGTAGTCTTGCCAAAGAAAATAAAACTTTAAGATTCAGCAGCATCTTACCTCTGTGTACTCTGCGCCTCTGCGGTTTAAAAAACTTTAAAAACAATAGAGACACAAAGAAAAAACATAAAATCACATTCTCTGTGTCTCTCCAAATCTATGCTTCGCGCGATGCTTCCAGTATGTAAGAACTTGTACTATCTGGCATGGGTATTTGCACTACCTTTTTTTTACTAAAGGTTAGCTGGTGATCTCCCTTGTCAATGACAATCGTGTCCCCAGCAATAAACGTATTTTCCAGAATTTTGGTAGCGATCGCATTCTCTACTTCTCTTTGAATTGCCCGTTTTATCGGACGAGCGCCGTAAACTGGATCGTACCCCACCTCCACCAGATAATCACAGGCAGCAGGAGATATTTCCAAAGAGATTTTTTGCTCTCTAAGTAGATATTCCACCCGTTTGAGTTGAATACGCACGATTTGCCGCATCTCACTGCGGTTAAGGGCATGGAAGATAATTAAATCGTCAACCCGGTTAAGAAACTCCGGGCGGAAGTGCGATCGCAAAGCATCCATCACCCGATTCCGCATTTTCTCATACTGGGAGTCATCGCTAGAAACATCCAAGATGTGTTCGCTACCAATATTACTAGTCATGACAATAACGGTGTTGCGAAAATCAACGGTTCGCCCCTGGCTATCCGTAATTCTACCGTCATCCAGAACTTGCAGTAAGATATTAAACACATCCGGGTGGGCTTTCTCAACTTCATCTAGCAGCACCACCGAATAGGGACGACGACGAATTGCTTCCGACAGTTGCCCCCCTTCTTCGTAGCCGACGTATCCTGGAGGCGCACCCACTAACCGAGAAACTGAATGTTTCTCCATATACTCAGACATATCCAAACGTACTAAGGCGTCATCAGAATCAAATAAAAACTGGGCTAAAGCACGGGCGAGTTCCGTTTTGCCAACTCCCGTCGGTCCCATGAATAAAAATGAACCGATGGGACGGCTAGGATCTTTCATCCCAGCGCGGGCGCGACGAATGGCGGCGGCAACGGCAGAGACAGCTTCCTGTTGTCCAATTACTCGTTCGTGTAGGTGGTTCTCGAGTTTGAGTAACTTCTGCCGTTCCGACTCCAATAAACTATTGACGGGAATTCCTGTCCATTTGGCCACGATTTCAGCAATATCCGCTTCAGTGACTTGTTCCCGCAGCAGGGTTTTACCTTGACTTTGAATTTTCAGGAGTTCGGTTTCTTTGGCTTCGCGATCGCGTTGCACCCCCTCCAATTTGCCATACTTCAACTGGGCAGCTTTATTTAAATCGTAAGCCCTTTCTGCTTGTTCTATTTGTACTCGCAGCTTTTCTTCTTCTTGCTTTAAGGCACTAATCGCCTCTAATAGCTGCTTTTCACCTTGCCATTGCCCGTTCAAATCCTGCTGTTTGGCGGTTAAATTGCTAATTTCTAGCTCAATTCGCGCTAAACGCTCTTTTGTTTGGGGTACAGCCTTCTCTTCCCCGGCTAAGGACAGCTTTTCCATCTCTAGCTGCATCAGCCGACGATCGATCGCTTCCAACTCTGCTGGTTTGGAGGTAATCTCCATTTTCAACTGGGCGGCGGCTTCATCTACCAAATCGATCGCTTTATCTGGCAAAAAGCGGTCATTAATGTATCTAGCTGAGAGAGTAGCAGCTGCCACCAACGCCGAGTCTGATATTTTGACGTTGTGATGGACTTCGTAACGTTCTTTCAGTCCCCGCAGAATCGAAATTGTATTTTCGACGCTGGGCTGATCTACAAAGACTTGTTGAAAACGCCGTTCTAAGGCTGCGTCTTTTTCAATGTATTTACGGTACTCATCCAACGTAGTAGCACCTATACACCGCAGTTCTCCCCGTGCCAACATTGGTTTGAGTAAATTACCGGCGTCCATTGAACCTTGTTGCCCGGAACCCGCACCGACAACGGTGTGTAACTCATCAATGAATAAGACAATTTGACCGTTGGATTCCGTAACTTCCCGGAGAACTGATTTGAGGCGGTCTTCAAATTCACCCCGGTATTTTGCCCCAGCAATCAAACTACCCATATCCAAGGCAATGAGTTGGCGATTTTTCAAAGATTCCGGGACATCACCATTGATGATACGCTGTGCTAAAGCTTCGGCGATCGCAGTTTTACCAACTCCTGGTTCACCAATCAAGACGGGGTTATTTTTACTACGCCGGGACAATACCTGAATCACCCGCCGAATTTCGTCATCCCGCCCAATTACGGGGTCGAGTTTTCCAAATTTTGCCTGTTCTGTCAAGTCTCTACCGAATTTTTGCAAAGCTTCATAGCGGGATTCGGGATTTTGGTCTGTGACTTTTTGGCTACCACGAACTACTTTAATCGTAGCTTCTAACTTCACAGTATCTAGATTAAAGCTTTTAACTATCCGCCGCCCGACACGTTCATCTTCGACAAAAGCCAGCAGGATATGTTCTACGGATATGTAAGAATCCTTCATCCGGACTCTTGCTTCTTCGGCTAAGTCCAATAGAATATCTAAAGAACGCCCCAAGTAAAGCTGATCACTTCTACCAACTTTGGGCTGACGCCGGATAAAATCTTCTAGTTGCTGTAGCAAACGGTTGGCATCTACACCAGCACGGTTAAAAATTCGTGCTGCTAACCCATTTTCTTGTTGTAATAGAGCAATTATTAAATGTTCTACATCTAATTGCTGTTGTTGATAAGCACGTACTATATCCTGAGATTTGACAATCCCTTCCCAAGCTTTATCTGTAAATTTATCTGGATCTGTAGGCTGCATCTTTACAATTTTAGATTTTAGATTTTAAACTACGGACGTATTTGTCTTAGACTATTATCCCAGCATGAATTGCTTGCAGCCGCTTGTATCTACGGTTGCAGATTTTATATTGGTTAGTGGTTGTTTGTTGTTTGTTGTTTGGAACCACCAATCAACAACCAACAACCAACTATCAACAATTTAAAACGAAAATACACTTCTGAGGGTGGTTTGCCAAATAGTGCCGTTAGAACTGTCGTTGTCGGCGTTTGTTACTAATGAAAATGTGGGGGTGATACTCAGATTGTCACTGAGTTGGAGATTATAGAAGGCTTCAAAATTTGTCTGAGTGGCATTTCCTAAATCTTCGCTGACAAAAGGCTGACCGATCGCTACACCCGCAACAGTACCGGGAAGCAAAAGGTTACGGAATCCCACACCTACAGCCCATGTCACCGGATGTAGATCTAAATCCTCATCGATGGCGGTATTATATCCATTGTAATTACCAAATCCGAAGCGTCCAAAAATGCCTGCATTCCGATTGAGGCTATACTCGGCATTGACACCAAAGGCGTTAATGTCTGTATTGTTAATCAGGGCATTTGTGTATTGCAGTCTCAAGGCTAGCTGATCGCTGGGTGAATATTCAACTTCCACACTAGCTTGATAGCGATCGCCAAATAAACCCCCTTCTGTGCTGGTAAAATTTGGTTGGTCAGCATCGGCAGCAATGTAGAGCGATCGCACCGTCAATTGACCATTGCCAGGGTTCCACTGCACAGCAGCACCTGCACCCCCATTGCGATCAATTTGATTTTGGACAATCAGAGGATTATTCAGGAAAAAGCTAGAACTAAAATCAACCGCCTCGTTATTGGCATAGTTATTACGATCAATAAAATCTCGTGGTGACATTTTTGCACCCACTGTCACCGCCACATCTTCGGAAGGACGAAAGGTATAGTGTAAGCGTCTCAACCTGAGGTCAGAGTCTACTTCCACATAATCAAGTCCACCACCATTGGCAATAAAACCAGTGGTTCCCAGCAAATTCTCTTCCTCTTGTTGTGCCAAACTCATTGCATCTCCACCATTGTTACCAGCTTCTAGTTGAGTCACAAGTACATCTTGTTGATTGAAGCTAGTGGAGAGGGTTAAGCGGGAACGGGAAACTACAGTTTTGTTAGCATCAGTACCATCAGTCAAAGCAATAATTGCTTCACCGTGTAGTTTCGTAGTCGTAGAAAATTGGTGTGCTTGTAATTCGCTGTTGCGTGCTTCTAAATTATCAACCCGTTGCTGTAAGTCATCCAAAGCCGAACGGAATTCTTTTTGCAACCGCCGTAAGACAATCATGTCTTCTTGGATAAAGCGATCGCTCATCCTATCAGCAATGATATCTTCAACCTTAGATAAAGTAGCCGCAAGAGCAACAGCAAACTCATAACGGCTCATGGGACGATTACCACGAAAGGTACCATCTGAGTAACCAGAAATGACACCATATTTTTCCACGAGTGATTTTAATGCCTGATAAGCCCAGTCTGTTGGCTGAACATCAGATAATTGTGAGATTGAAGTTTGCTGTGTTCGTAAATCAGAATCAACGTCAAGATTACCAAACACTTCATTTTTTACTGACGACTCAGAATTTGCTATGGTTGAAAACTCTGTCTGCCCAACACTAATATCAATTTCTGGAGTTAATACCTCCGCATTATGTGTAGGGGTACTAACCTCGGGGATAGCTGCTTGTAAACTAGAGTCAGAGCTTTGAGTTTCTGGCGACGGTTGAAGTAGCAGAGAATCCGCCTTTGCAGGTAAGCACATGTGGCTAAGGACGCCCCAACCGACTAAACCCCCCGCTAAGAATTTGGGCGAATGAATCCTCCGTTGTCGGCATTGCTTGACGCTCAATTCTATCTCCTGCAATTGTGCCTCAGAATTACTGAGTTACAAGTTTTTGTTCTTCCTGTTTAACAGCAGAACCTTGAGTACCCAGTTGAATAAGTTCTACTTTATACCCATCTGGGTCTTCCACAAAAGCAATTACCGTAGAACCATGTTTCATTGGCCCTGGTTCTCGTACTACCTTCCCACCACGTTTTTTAATTTCTTCACAGGTAGCATAAATATCATCGACTCCAATGGCAATGTGACCGTAACCATTGCCCAAATCATACTTATCCACACCCCAGTTATAAGTTAGTTCAATAACTGTGTGATCACTTTCCTCACCATAACCAATAAAAGCCAGAGTAAACTCTCCCCCTGGATAATCTTTTTGCCGCAGCAGTTTCATTCCCAAAACATCACAGTAGAACTTTAGCGATTCTTCCAAATTGCCAACACGCAACATTGTGTGTAGGAGTCGCATAACTATCTCCAGTTGTGGTAATTAGTTGTGATAGTTCCCTAGATATTGTAAACTGCCAAGCGTTTGCGTATTGTTAAGAGAACTAGAGATAAACGCAGCTGCGTCTTTCTTTAGCTGGAACGAAAAGAAGCCTCTCACCTACCCGATAGGGAGGTGATGAGATGAATTTTTGGGCGCTAAGGAGTCCCAGCCCCAACCAATAACGAGTGTCACAGCTTTCTCCTCTTAAAAATGGGGAACCCTCGCAAAGCCGCCTAAGCGGCTTTGCCACCACCGCGATAAATCGTCTCACTTGACCCCTAAAAATCAGGCAGGCTTCTTTGAGATATCTCATGCAGGCCCACAGATCAATCAGGGGGGTTTCAAGCCTGCCTGATTTTTCACGTGTTGGTCTCTCACGGGGTCGAGGGTCTTCCACGTACCAAGATTGGGCATCGCATTTTGGCTATAGAACAAGTCAGGCTTCACTGTATTGTCGAGTTGACTATTGGGCTTATCGCAGGGGCTATTAAAGCCTGACTTGTTCTTCGATTCGCCTCGTGGGCTTAAATATACCCAGCGACATGCCAATAGGACTAAGCGATAAGACCTCAAAGCCTGCCCAATCTTGGAGGGGACAATGCGAGGGCTTGCTCAATATATAAAAAGGGTTCCCCATTTTTAAGTTCATTGAATCGAAGGTCACTCGTTGAGTTCGGGGGTGGGCGACGAATCGCCAATTTGTGTGTTGTTTGCTAGAATAGTTGTGGTTTGCTTCACCCCCATTGGTGTCTGATAAGCCTCTGTCCAGTGGCAGTGCGATCATTGGTAAGCGACTCCGTTGCACAGTCATGAAAGTAAGTAGGCAGATCTTGATAAATACAAATTACCTTCGGGTTTGTCCTATAGTGCGAATAAGCCAGCATCTCATCGAGGGCAGTAAAATTTGTAGGGTACAAGCTAAGAAATTGCATAGTCTGCGGTAGGGCATTCCGTGGACTTAAAACAAAGCTCATCGCCTCCGAAGCAATAGCTGGATTGGATGAGAAGCCTACACTGATGCAAGCATCAGTGTAGGAGTATGTCACAGAGATAGTATTGAGGTAATAAATTATCTAAAATCCAAATATAATAGTCAGTGCGATCGCTTTCTGTTCTCTTTATATCGCAGCATTCTCCATGAGAACTCCTTGGCGTCTGAGAGATTATGTATTTGCTGCCTTCATGACGATAGGCATGGTGGTTGCTGTGATTATAGTCGGTCCGTTTGCACCACCTGGCTTTCAGTTATTAGCTTGGGCGCCACTAGGAGGAATTTTCCTGACTCTAGGAATGGCACGTTTGCAACGCCGTGGTAGTGTGGCGTTGATGATTCTGCCTCTTGCACTGCTACTAGGGTTGATATCGCCAATTATTTCACTTTACTTAGCTGCCACTGTCCTAGTGACAGAATTGGTGATGTTTTTCGTGGGGAACTATCGACGCAAAATCAACCGTTTACTCGGGAACATCCTGTTTTTCAGTAGTGCCAATTTAGGCGGTTTACTACTTGCTGCTTTTCTCATCAAAACTTCTAGAGCAGACCCGTTTGTAAAAATAGTTACCCAAAATTGGCTTTTATTACTGTTGACAATACTTGCAGGAGTGGCAGGTGCAATTGGTTGGTGGCTGGGAGAACTGGGCATTAAGCAACTACAGAAAGCTGGCAAGATGGACGTAGACCTCTAATACCTACAAAAAATCCATCTGTGTACCCTACGGGAAGCCGCGCTTGGGCGCGTCTACATCGCCTTGCACGGTGGTCGATTTCTAAAACATAATTTTTTTGGTATCTTTAGCCCTACTTTACCGATTTTCATTTTTCGTAGGTGCGATCGCACTTAAGCTTAGATCAAAACATCCTGTCGTTACGACACAACTTGTTGTCGTTAGATCAAAACATCCTGTCGTTACGACACAACTTATTGTTGTTAGATCACAACATGCTGTCGTTATGACACAACTTGTTGTCGTAACAACACAATTTGTTGTCGTGCAAAACCTAATACTAATACCGTTTCACTATAAGTTTGATACATTTAACGGGGTGACAAGGAGGACAAAGAAAACCCCACATTTTGCCAATGCAGCATACTTTCCTAACTCAAATTAATCCCCTACTCAAAATTATTACCAGTATTACTATCCTAAGCATTGCTTTAATTTTGGATAATATCTGGGCAATTACTGTATTGGTGCTGCCACTACTGCTACTAGTGCTGATTTCCGTGCGAATTAACCTCAAAATTCTAGGGTATGTAAGCATCAGCCTGTTTTTATTCATGGTTGTTTCTACATGGCTGAGAGACTTTGACACATCTGTTTTTAGTACCCTGCGTCTCGTCGCAATTATGTTACCAACACCACTGCTAGCCAGTACAACTTCACCATCTGATTTAATTAGAGCGCTACAAGCTACACGTTTACCCAGCTTTTTAACACTCAGCTTAATGCTAATTTGGAGATTTCTACCAATCATCCAGCAAGAAACTCAACGCATTCTAGAAGCAAATCAGTTGCGAGGAGTGGATTTGAAATTTCAACCGCAGCAATGGTTTTCAGGTTTATTTATACCCCTAATGTTTAGGATAGTTGCCTACGCAGACGATGTTACAGTAGGTTTAGAAACTAGAGGTTACGATCCACAAGCTCCGCGCAGTAACAGCAAACCTCTAAGATGGCAATTGCAAGACACCATCTTTACTCTCAGTACAACTGTGATGCTAGCGGTTGTGGGATATATTGAATTGTTTGTATAAAAAATCATGGCATCTGAACCACCCCTCGTTGAAGTCATAGACCTTTTTTTCAGGCATCCAGGCAGATCAGAACCCACTATTCAAGGTGTTAATCTTAACCTATACCCTGGTGAAATTGTCTTGATTGCCGGGGCAACTGGCAGTGGTAAAAGTACTTTGTTAAATTGCCTAGCAGGAATTGCACCGAATCATACAGGGGGAGAGTTAAAAGGGAAAATTTTGTATCAGGGAACAGAATTAAACGAGTGGTCAGTCAGAGGGCGATCGCAATATTTTTGCACAGTACTACAAAATGTCGAGACGCAAATCTTTACAGAACAAGTCTGGGAAGAAATTGTCTTCGGTTTAGAAAACTGGAACGTTCATCCAGACAAAATACCGCTTTTGGCAGATGCCGCACTAAGAGAATTCGGTATAGAAGCACAAAGAAATTGGTTAATAAAACAACTCTCAGCAGGACAGAAGCAACGCCTACTCATTGCTTGTTTGTTAACAATTGGGCAACCAGTGATGCTGTTAGATGAACCTCTGGCTTACATCGATGCCAAAGGTGTGGATATGTTACTGCAACTACTCAGGACCAGGGCAGACAGAGGTCAGTCAATAATTATAGTTGAGCATCGGTTAGACCTAGTAAAAAAGATATGCGATCGCTCTTATTACTTCCAAGATGGCAAGCTACAAGAGTGGAAATTAGACAAACAACTCCCCATCACCCCAGCACCCCATCACCCCATCACCCCGATTCTTCTTCAGACTCACCAACTCAGTTGGGGTGGGTATCCCAATTTTCCCGATTTGACAGTTGCAGCAGAAGAAATTGTATTGCTGAAAGGAGAAAATGGTTCTGGTAAGACAACACTACTCAAGCTAATTAGTGGATTACTCAAACCAGACACAGGAAAACTAGAAATTCTGGGTAGAGATATGAGCAAACGTAGCGTTGTTCAGATTGCCAAATATGTTGGTTTTGTACTTCAAAACCCTAATCACCAGCTATTTGCCGACAGCGTGCGTGCAGAAATTCTCCAACCAGGAGTAGCACCAGAAGTTGCTAACTCTCTGCTATCACAATTAAATTTAAGCGAATTAGCACAGAAACATCCGCAATCTCTTTCTCAGGGGCAAAAAAGGCGTTTAGCACTAGGTGCTGTTTTAGCAAGACAACCGAAAATCTGCCTTCTAGACGAAATAATGGTTGGACAAGATCCAAATTCCTTATCCTTAATGTTGAATGTTCTCATAAACTTTACCCAGCAAGGAAACGCCCTAATTCTCACCTCTCACGTTCCCTTACCAGCAGGAGATTTTCAAGTAAAAGTGTTGGAGTTGAAGCAAATTAGTGGTTAGTTGTTGGTTGTTGATTGTTGGTTGTTAGTTGTTGGTTGTTGATTGTTGGTTGTTGATTGTTGGTTGTTGATTGTTGATTGTTGGTTGTTGGTGAGACCAGCCCCCCAAAAAGGCGGTCTCCGTCACGTAGACACGAAGTGGCTTAAGGTAAGGGTAGGGGGACTGGCGAACCCGTAGACACGTAGTGGCTTAAGGTAAGGGTAGGGTTGTTGGTTGTTGGTTGTTGGTTGTTGGTTGTACCAGACGTGCCATGGCACGTCTGTACAGTGGTTAGTTGTTGGTTGTTGATTGTTAGTTGTTGATTGTTAGTTGTTGGTTGTTAGTGGTTAGTAGTTAGTGGTTTATTACCCGTCACACTCCCCACCTCCCCATCTCCCCATCTCCCCACTTCTCTACTCTGCCAGTTCCAACTTTCCCCGGTAGCCAGTTACAAGTCGGCTACCATCTTTAAAAATATGAATTTCGATCTGATCGCTTGCCCAAGAAATGTTATCTTTCAAAGCTGGGTTAAAGACGTGAACCCGTTGATTACTAGATGAAACAGGAGAGTCGGGTGAGTTTAACGCTAGTGATTGAATGTAGGGACCATCAATGAGAATATCTAACTGGTCTAATAGTTCTTGAGAGCCAGCTGGAGCATAATCAGATTGTAATTTCTCCAAAGTAAAACCACTAAATGACATCACATTCAATCCAGCCGCTTTAACTTTGCGCGCTAGACTTGCTAGTGCGGCTGCTTGCCAGAATGGTTCACCACCAGAAAATGTTACACCTTGATTACGAGGATTACTGAGAATTTTTTCCGCCAGACTATCTACAGACACAAGTTGATTGATTTCAAATGACCAAGATTCTGTATTAAAGCAACCTGGACATTCCCGCAAACATCCTTGTACCCAAATTACAGCACGACATCCAGGACCATTCACTTCAGATTCATCCACATAACCCATAATGTTGAGATATCCGGCGGGAATCTGCATCAGTGCCATGTATGAGTCGGTTTTATTTTGAGTCATAGTTTTTCTCTGTAACTTGAAAAATAGGGATCGGGGATTGGGGATAAGGGTATAGGGGTGTAAGAGTGTAGGAAAAATGTAGTTCAAATTGATATTTCAGAAACTACGCTGAGTCTTTCTCAACTCTCAACTGCGGTTGACAAAGTACTATTTGCAGGCTAGAGGTAAAAGATGAGGAACTTGTGAGAAAAGTGGGGAACTCAGCGGCCCCCACTCCCCCAAGGGAGTGGGGATTAGGGGCAATGGGGCAATGGGGAGTAATGTAGAGACGCGCTGTTTGAAGCGTCTGGGAGTGTGAGGAGTGTGAGGAGTAGAGAAATAATTATTAACAACTAACAACTATTGTACAGAGGCGATGTTCCTCGCGTCTTTACCTACTAACCACTAACAACCAACCACTAACCATTCTTAATTTATCGATGTGTATCTGTGTTTAACTGTGGTTTGATACACAGAAACTGAGCGACGATAGATTCTTCCTGAGTACGTGATACTTCATGCCCAATTCCTAGCCCCTAAAATCTTCGTTAATCTCTGCCTTATGCATCCCCCAACAGCCTATGCTAGATAGTCGGGCCAGCCACTGTGAGTGTTTGTGTTCAGCGGTAAGAACTTATTGAAAAAAGGACAAAGATATAAATGATTGATACTGCCATTGAAGCAATTGTGGCTCGCGAAATTCTTGACTCGCGGGGTAGACCAACAGTAGAAGCAGAAGTACATTTGGTTAATGGTGCTGTGGGATTGGCACAGGTTCCGAGTGGTGCGTCAACTGGCACTTTTGAAGCCCATGAGTTACGGGATGGAGACAAAAGCCGTTATGGGGGTAAGGGAGTACTCCAGGCAGTGCAAAATGTCAAGGATATAATTGTCCCCAAATTACTACACATGGATGCCCTGAATCAGGAACTCCTTGACCGCACAATGATCACTCTCGATGGTTCTCCTAACAAATCTCATCTGGGTGCTAATGCGATTTTGGCAGTTTCCCTAGCAGCAGCCAAAGCAGGGGCTGAATCTTTAGATATTCCTTTGTATCGTTATTTGGGTGGTCCTTTGGCGAATTTATTGCCTGTGCCATTGATGAATGTAATTAATGGTGGCGCCCATGCAGCAAATAATGTCGATTTTCAAGAGTTTATGATTGTTCCAATCGGGGCGTTTTCTTTCCGAGAAGCGTTGCGATGTGGTGCGGAGGTGTTCTCCACCCTCAGCCAGGTTTTAGATGAGAAGGGTTTACTTACTGGTGTGGGGGATGAAGGTGGTTTTGCACCTAATTTGGAGTCCAATCAAGTGGCTTTAGAATTGCTGGTTGCTGCGATTGAAAAAGCTGGTTACAAACCAGGGGAACAAGTAGCTTTGGCATTGGATGTGGCTGCTAGTGAGTTTTACAAAGATGGACAATATGTCTACGATGGGAAGCCCCACTCACCAGCTGAGTTTATTGACTATCTCGCCCAACTAGTTGACCAGTATCCGATTGTCTCAATTGAAGATGGTTTACACGAAGAAGACTGGCAAAATTGGCAGTTACTCACCCAAAAGTTGGGCGATCGCGTCCAGTTGGTAGGAGATGATTTGTTTGTTACAAATGCTACTCGCCTGCAAAAGGGCATTGATTTGAAAGCTGGTAATGCAATTCTGATTAAACTCAATCAAATTGGTTCCCTAACCGAAACTTTGGAAACAATCGACTTGGGGACTCGCAACGGTTTCCGGTCGGTGATTAGCCATCGTTCAGGGGAAACAGAAGACACAACCATTGCTGATCTCGCTGTCGCCACTCGTGCCGGTCAAATCAAAACTGGCTCTCTGTGTCGCAGCGAACGGGTGGCAAAATACAACCGCTTGCTGCGAATTGAAGATGAATTAGGCGATCGCGCGGTATACGCAGGTATGGTGGGTATGGGACCGAAGTAGTTAGTTGTTAGTTGTTGGTTGTTAGTTGTTGGTTGTTAGTTGTTAGTTGTTGGTTGTTAGTTGTTAGTTGTTGGTTTTTATTACTAACCCTACCCTTACCTTAAGCCACTACCCTGCCTTAAGCCGCTACGCGTCTACGTGTCTACGGGTTCGTCAGTCGCTCATAGGGGACTCACCGGCCCCCACTCCCTGTCGGTCGTGGGGATTGGGGGCTAGGGGCCCCCTTTGGGGTTGGGGGAGGGAACCCCCTGTTCTGCGCGCTGACTCACCACTAACCACTAACCATTAACTCTGATTATGGATAAAAACCTAACTTCGGTAATCCCAAGGTTTCATCCCAACCCATCATAATGTTCATACACTGAATTGCTTGACCCGCCTGCCCTTTGATCAGGTTGTCAATTGCTGACATCACGATCGCTCTACCTGTACGCGGGTCAACTTCTATGCCTATGTAACAAAGATTACTACCACACGCCCATTTAGTTTGGGGGTAAATGCCAGGATCGCAAATTTTTACCCAAGCAGAGTTACGGTAAAAGGCTCTGTAAATAGTAATTAAGTCATCTCTGACCAAGCCAGGATCGCGTAAGGATGCATACACTGTAGATAGGATGCCGCGTACCATTGGGATAAGATGGGGAGTGAATTGTATGGTGAGTTCGTGACCTGCGAGTTCACTGCAAATCTGCTCAATTTCCGGTGTATGGCGGTGACGGGCGACACCATAGGCTGCCAGAGAGTTGTCTGCTTCGGCTAATAACATATTGATTTTGGCTTCCCGTCCACCACCGGACGTACCAGATTTAGCATCAATAATGGCTGTTTCGGGGATGATTAACCCCTGTTTGAGGAGTGGAGATAGTGCGAGGAGACTGGCAGTAGGATAGCAACCAGGACACCCTACTAACTGGGCTTCGGCAATGCGATCGCGATATAGTTCTGGTAATCCATACACTGCTGTTGCCGCAGTATCAGTATCTTGCCGTTGTTTACCGTACCAAGCAGTATAAGTCGCCAAGTTACTAAACCGATAGTCAGCACTCAAATCGAGTACCTTACATCCTTTCTCTAGCAATTTTGGAGCAATTTGGCAAGCCAGACCATTCGGCACAGACAGAAAAACTACTTCACAACGGTGAGCAATAATTTCCGTATCTACCGCTTCTATCGATAAATTGACTGTATGAGCCAAATGTGGATATATATCCGCAAATGGCTTACCAGCAGTGCTATCGCCACCTAAATAAACAAGCTCTACTTCTGGATGATCCATCAGTAGACGCACCAACTGAACTCCGCCATAACCTGACGCGCCTACAATCCCAACGGGTACGCGTCTAAAATTGCCCATGATTATAAGATCCTTATCCGCTTTTGGTTAACCTGTTGTCAGCTCTCAACAATCCACACTTTAGCTCAAAGCTATTAGCTCTTAGCATATGACGGTTGAAGGTTGAATGCTAACCCTGATGATTTTTGAACTGTTACTGAAATTTAAGTACTAAAACCTAATTTTAGCGGTAGACTTTTTCGCAATGTTATGTGAAAAAATAAAAAGCTAGATGAATTTTATTCATCTGTAACTGTCTTCTGTACAGTCAGCTAGCAGTAGCATTGCTATGATACCTGTCTACAGCATATGTGGTTGACATATCCTGGTAGGCATAAAAGTTTCGCTCTAGTAGTCCACAAGCGAATAAAGCTAGAATCATTATTATGGATACTACTTGTGTATTCATAAATTATTTTATTTGCAAAAAATCTATATCTTACCAGAGCAATAGTTAAAGCTTCCTCTTGCACTCTCTCATTCTTGAATTTAGTAACAGTGTCAACAAATCCTTGCTTATCTTAGCTTCTACCCTTCTAAAGGGGGTACAATCTGAAAAACAGGATTTGTTAAAAAAATTTACTTTTGGTAGCTAAAATCTGTGTCTCAGATCAAGACAACTTCAACCCAAGCCTTTGAATTTGATTCGATTGACGCCGCTTTGGCAGATTTAAAAGCTGGCCGTGTGATCGTGGTAGTAGATGACGAAAACCGAGAAAATGAAGGCGATTTGATTTGTGCCGCCCAATTTGCAACTCCAGATACAATCAATTTCATGGCGGTAGAAGCGCGGGGGTTGATTTGTCTGGCGATGATGGGCGATCGCCTTGATGAATTAGACTTGCCTTTGATGGTAAGTAATATTACTGATCCCAACCAGACTGCTTTCACTGTCAGTATTGATGCTGGGCCTCATTTAGGGGTAACAACTGGTATATCAGCAGAAGACCGCGCCCGGACAATTCAAGTTGCCATTAATCCAAGTACTAAAGCTTCAGATTTGCGTCGTCCCGGTCATATTTTTCCGATTCGTGCTAGGGAAGGTGGTGTACTGAAACGAGCAGGACATACAGAAGCAGCAGTCGATTTATCCAGACTTGCTGGTTTGTATCCGGCTGGGGTGATTTGTGAGATTCAAAACCCTGATGGTTCAATGGCGCGGTTACCTCAGTTAATCCAATATGCTAAACATCATAAGCTGAAAATTATTAGTATTGCGGATTTAATCAGCTACCGCCTCCAACATGATCGCATTGTGATTCGAGAAACCGTTGCCGATTTACCCACCCAGTTTGGTCTTTTCCAAATCTACGCTTATCGCCATACTTTAGACAATACCGAACACGTTGCCATTGTCAAGGGAGATCCCTCCCAATTCGATGATCACCCTGTGATGGTACGGATGCATTCTGAATGTTTAACAGGGGATGCATTAGGTTCCCTGCGTTGCGACTGTCGGATGCAACTACAAGCAGCCCTGAAAATGATTGAAAATGCGGGTCAAGGTGTTGTAGTATACCTACGGCAAGAGGGACGGGGAATTGGACTGATTAATAAATTAAAAGCCTACTCGTTGCAGGATATGGGGCTAGATACCGTTGAAGCCAACGAACGCTTAGGATTCCCCGCCGATTTGCGTGACTATGGCATGGGCGCACAAATCCTGATGGATTTGGGTGTACATAAAATACGTTTGATTACCAATAATCCCCGGAAAATTGCGGGGTTAAAAGGTTATAGCTTAGAAGTAGTTGATCGCGTGCCATTATTAATCGAAGCCAATGATTATAACTCCTATTACTTGACGACAAAAGCCAAAAAGCTGGGTCACATGCTGTTGCAGACATATTTAGTGACAATGGCAATCCACTGGGAAGATGACCCGCAAGCAGCTACGGAACGCTACGAACGCTTGGAAAAACTGCGCCATTTAGCGAAAAGTCATGATTTATTGTTACAAGAAGAAGCTCGTCCTTTAGCGATCGCCCTCTTTGACAAACCATCTTTAACAGTACATTTAGGATTTGATCAACCACGACTAGCAACCCATGACTGGTACAAACAAAAAAATCATCCTTATGTGCAAGCGATCGGACAAATTCTTGATTATCTTGTCAGTCTACCTTATGTACAAAAGTTGGAATTTTTGATTTCTCCTGGTGTTGATCCCCTGAGTAATCTGCAAGTGCAATTAGATCGCCAGACTTTCTCGGCGGATACTTTACCTTCATCAATTTGTTGTGAACAGTTGGAAACACAGAAAATATATAGTTTTAGTTAGTTGTTAGTTGTTAGTTGTTAGTTGTTAGTTGTTAGTGGTTGGTTGTTAGTAGTTAGTAGTTAGTAGTTAGTTGTTTACTACTCCACCCTTACCTTAAGTCGCGCCAAGCACGTCTACACACCGCTCACACCCCACCCTTACAAGAAGCTGATGGGTGCGTCTATACACTCCTTACACCCCATCACCCCATTGCCCCCCATCTCCCTTGTCCCTGATCCCCGATCCCTCATTTTCACGAAATTGGCTGCCGAAAAGAGTGAAGTAACTTAAAAAACTTATCAAAATCAAAGCTGCGGGGATCAATTCTTGTACCCGAACGATCCACATCTCGATGAGTAGTAATGCGCTCATCGGGAACACTACTTTGAGCAATTAACCAAGCAAGAGAATAGTATTGAGCATCGGTGTAACCGATATGATATGGTTCTTTATTGCGACCTTCTGGAGGTGTCTCTAAAGAGACATGGTAAGCAAAATTATTCACAGATGGTTCTAAACCGGGATTAGTTTGTACAGTTTCTGACCCATTCGGCCCATCAAAAACTGAGTTCCCAGCACCAAAAGCGCGTTTATCCGGTGGGACTATATAAATAATTGTTCCATCTAAAGTAATCAAGCTATGGTAACTTACTTGCTTATCTTGATCACTATGGGCTGTTTGAAAGGTATTAATCGCACTAGATGCAGAATCAGCAGTTTCATGAAGTACTATGATTGCCTGATTGTTAACTGGTACACCATTAATATCTGTAGCAAAACGTTCTCCATAATTGCTTGGGTTAGCTAAGGCAATTTCATAATTGGGGGTATATTGTTTAAAAGCTTCAGTAACTTTGAACGAATATTGAGGGATATTTTGCGGTTTGTCTACTTGGTTATTTGTTGATGCAACTTTGTCAGGAACAGCCGTAGTCACTGATGGTTTAGGAGAACTGTAAAGTTTGTCTGCTTGTTTTTTCTTTGATTCAACTTTGGGAGTTGGACTAGTATTTGTTAATGATTTGGAAAAATCTTGAACTTCCTCTTGTTGCTCTTGTGCTGCTTGTAATTGGACATTGGCTGGACTCCAAGCAGCAGGGTCTATATCTGAATTTGATGGGATGCTACTATTTTGCTGTAACTTCGCTCTCCCAAGTACAAGAACAATAGTTAAAGAGATAAGCATCAAAGAAATTATTAGCAATCTTTTAATCCAGACGCTAAAACTCATGGGTTTAAAAATAAAAATATTGCTTAAATTTATACTAATATATTCGTTTAAGTAGAAAATAAGCTACTCTCATATCGAGAACAGTACCATAATCTCCACTCCTGAAAAATCTTTCTACAGAGCTATTTAAATTCCACAAGTTTTCAATAAATACCCCATAAAAATGAAGAGAATATGACCTCTTTCCCTAGATGGTACTTCAACGAATATAAAATGGCTGGTGTTGACTTTGAAGATACTGCTCAAGTAGCAGCCTTTGACCGTAACCAACTATCCAGTACTCCAGCAAAAGAGCAAGCTTTGGTTCAACGATTAGGAATTTCTTCAGGACATACTGTCATTGATCTGGGAGCGGGTACAGGAACCTTTGCAATTCAGGCGGCGCTCTATGGAGCTTCGGTAGATGCTGTCGATGTTTCCCAAAGTATGCTAGCTTACGCTCACTCAAAAGCTCAAAAAATAGGAGCTACGAATATCAAATTTCATCAGGCTAGTTTCTTAACTTATGAACATAATGACACTCTGGCTGATTTTGTGATTACGAAAGCTGCCCTACACATTCTGCCAGATTTCTGGAAAATGGTGGCTTTGATGCGAATGGCTGCGATGCTGAAACTTGGCGGTGTTTTTTACCTGCGTGATGTTATCTTCTCATTCCTGGCTAGTGAGTATCAAACCTCGATTAATCATTGGATTGAGCATTCAGCTAAGCCAGAGGGTGAGGGTTGGACAGTCAAAGACTTTGAAATGCATGTGCGAGAAGAATATAGCACCTTTGCATGGATAATTGAGGGTATGCTGACGCGAGCAGGATTTGAAATTAAAGAAGTCAGTTATCCTACGTCTACTGTTGCTGAGTATGTATGTGTTAAGAACAGTTAGACAAAATTAAGTTGATAACCAAACCAAAGCGTTACCGCAGTTAGCACTAAACATACTATCCCTGCGACTCCGGCTAGGGGTTTTTTGTTCTTACCTGTCACCCAATCTGAGATTTGATCGGTGTAATCGATTAGTTGGGCTGTATCTATACAAGCGATCGCCCATATCCAGCCGCTATGCAGTCCCCAAGCTAAACCCAAATTACCGTGACCAACAAACCGTGCCAGCACCAATACCAACCCCATTAACCATAGCCCGGGAAGCTGCGGTATGGTTTGTTGTTGTTCCCAAATTAAGTGTAATACAGCAAATATCAAGCTAGATATAGTTGCTGCTATCCAAACTGAATAATCTTGCTCTAATTCTGTAAACAAAAATCCACGAAAAACTAATTCTTCAATCCCACCTACAAATAAAGCTATTAACAAAGTAGGTAGCAAAATAGATGGTAATTGCTTGATGTTTGTGTATTCTAACTTGCACCATCCCAGCCAAAGTTGACATGTAAAAACCACAGCTAGGCTGAATAAACCTAAACTAAAACCCAGGGTAACGGAACTAAGGATAGAAATGTTGGTAACAAAGCCGTAATCTGATAAAGGCGTTTTAGTCAGCCAAGTGATGATCCAAAAAATTAAAGGTACTAATAAATAAAGTGACAATAATAAAGGTATCTTTTGCTCTGATTTTAAGGGTTTGTTAGGTTGCCAATTTAAGAAAACAGCTGAAAAAGCTGCTATTGGGAACCAACATCCACTCCAGGCAATAAAAAAAGCCATCACTACAATCAAACTTGGTGCATTTTCCCAAAATGATTGCAAATTATAGAGTGATGACTTCCATGCGGCTAGCAAAATGGGATAAAAAAACACGACAGACTTCTCGCAATCCTAAATTTATAGCTTGTAGAGAGAAAAGCTTTTACCTTTTCGAGCAATTTGCCACCAGGAGTAGCGATGCGCGATCGCTTTTTTACCCCTTAGTATGACTTGCTTTTTTGTGCTTTTCTCTCTACTTCATCAAGCTTCTAACAAATTCGGTAACTTCTGCAAGAGGTCTAATCGTTATTTTCTACCTGAAAAATCTTTAAACGGTAGCAACCATTTTTTCCTTGCTAAGGAGATAAGTTACTAAGTCTTGACTTATAACTTTATCCTTACCATGAGAAAAATTTACTCTTCTTCTTCAATCTCATCTTCCTCTTCATCAATGTCTACATCTGACTGGAGTTCTTTTTTGTCGCTATCAACTTGAATGAGGTGAATGTGCTTGTATCCCAGCTTAATTTCAAATTCATCACCAGGCTTTAAGCCCATTGCTTTAGTGTATGTCGCACCGATGACTATTTGGCCGTTTTGATGAACACTAACCCGATAAGTCGGTTCACGACCACGACCATCTTTTGGTGCTTCTGGACTTAAGGGAATTCCCCTAGCAGATAGCAAAGCATCATAAAAATCGGTGAGATTCACACGCACCTGATTATTTTTCGTAACAGTATAATAGCCACACTGTTTTGCTCTTTCTCGACGTGGTAGATTAGAAAGTTCTTTGACTTTCGCAAGCAGTGCTTTTCCGGTTAATGGTGCAGTTGCAGTTTCAGTCATTACGCTCAAAATTTCCTTACTCTCTCCAAACTATTCAAAGGTGTAGTTCTCTGCCAGCTTTTAGCTTTTTGTGATTTACACTAAAGTTGCTGACAAACCCAAAAAAAGGGTAAAGTCCTGATTCTAACAAACCAAAATCATCTTTTATGGCTACCCATAATTTGTTAGAGATCGCGGTTGTCGCAGGTATTTATTTCGGTAATTTTACGGCACATTTAACCATCATTTGCCATCGAAAATGAAATATTTTCTTTTTTGACGCTATTGCGACGGTGTAATTTTAAGCCATCTTTACAAACGAAACGAGTTCCACTACTTAATAAGCCGTAGACTCAAGAATTTGCAAGAATTTCCTTATGCTTACCTCAAGCTTAGAACAGCATAGTATTGTCATAAGGTTGTTGAGCATACACTCTTTTATCTTGCTCATAGAGATGAATAAATTTCACCTCTGGTCATCACGAATAAACAAAGCAGTATCAGCCGCACTTATCGGCTATTTAGACTGGTTTTGTTTCTTCGTAATTTTATATTAAATACTAACATGCAATCATAATAGCAAAATAATTGTTTAAGTTTGAATTAAACTTATTGCTAGACTTTAAATCTTATATCATTTACCTTGGAAAGGCAAAAAGCGGTGAGGATTTTCCTCCCGCTTTATTACCGTTGTGAGTATTGAGGCATGGATTTTATAAAAATTCATCTAATATAGATGAGGAGTTTTGAGTACAGAGTTACATGATCTACATGATCAAGTTTATTGATTGAGACCAGATAAAATATTTCTGAGTATTATGCTGTCTATTAATTACCTCCACATGTTCATCAGCAGCTATAACAATTCTATATAACCAAAAAATAGCACTTTGCGACTAAAGGAGGAATTTGTACAGTCTTTATTAGACTTTGTGGCATTAGTCGGGGAAAAGGTTATTGGGGTTGGGGTAAAGGAAAATAAAAACCCTTTAATCTTTAACCCTTCCCTTTACCGAACTCTTGCAAAAGTGACTTTAACAAGAGTTTGATTGACTTCTGTTAACATCAACATAAAGTTATATTCTATAGTTGAGGGGACACCCCCGAATAAATTTTGGGGGATTCGTCCATATTTTGGTAGCGGGGTTGTCCTGGTAATGGCTAATAGGTAATGGGTAATGGGTAATAAGAAATCACCAATTACCAATTACCTATTACCGGGTGATGTGCTGTTTCATCCATTCACCTTTAAAAGTAGGGTTTTCACATCACCCAACCTTGGTAATAAGGTAATAGGGTGTAGCAGTTGACAAAACTGTCGCTAAACCCATACAAAGCTTCTACAACTAGAATTTTTATGCTTATCCTCGCACTCTTTAATGATCAGCATATTAACAGCTAGCTTTGAAATAAGAGTAGCTAGAGCATAGCTCGTTGGGTAAGCAATGTCATTGAGTTAAGGGTAAAAGTTAAAAGGTAAAAGGGAATTATAAAAGATAAGGGTCAATCAATTTTGGATTTTAGATTTGCAATTTTGCAAAAAGTTTGTAGACGCGCTCATAGGCTTCACGAAGGGTGCGTCGGCTTCCGGCGTACTCTACCTTGAAGACGCCCGTAGGTCGTCTTCAAGGTAGCGTCCTGGAGGAAACCTCAAAGCTTTTCAAGACGGATTGACTACACGCTAATTGTGGGATGCAGCTTGAAGATTTTAGATTTGTGCCACCTCTTGTGCGGTTAGGCATGAACCTACCCTTCCCTAACTTCTGCAAAAGTCTGTTTTCTAATGTAAATGCGAGAATTTCAATATTTAGGTTGGTAATAATGGAAGTACTATTTAAGGTTATTCGACAGCAACATAATTCTTCTGCTAAGGTACAAACTTACCTTTTGGAGGTAGAACCAGGTAATACAATTCTTGATTGCCTCAATCGGATTAAGTGGGAACAAGATGGAACTTTAGCATTTCGCAAAAATTGCCGCAATACAATTTGTGGTAGCTGTGCTATGCGAATTAATGGGCGTTCTGCTCTTGCTTGTAAAGAAAATGTTGGCAGTGAAATTTCTAGATTACAACAGTTAGCAGCACACACAAGCAAGACAAATGCTATTCCAGAAATTACGATCGCGCCACTGGGCAATATGCCTGTAATTAAAGATTTAGTGGTAGATATGAACGATTTTTGGAATAATCTTGAGGCGATCGCACCTTATGTAAGTACAGCTAGCCGCAACGTACCAGAAAGAGAGTTTTTACAAACACCAGAAGAGCGATCGCGGCTTGATCAAACTGGTAATTGTATTATGTGTGGAGCTTGCTTCTCTGAATGCAATGGCTTTGAAGTCAATTCCAAATTTGTTGGTCCCCATGCACTAGCAAAAGCTTACCGAATGGTGGCAGATAACCGCGATAGTGAAACAGAAAACCGCTTGGAAAAATACAACGAAGGTACTCAAGGAGTTTGGGGTTGTACTCGTTGCTTTTACTGCAACAGTGTATGTCCAATGGATGTTGCTCCATTGGATCAAATCACTAAAATTAAACAAGAAATTATTGCCCACAAACAAAAAAGCGATAGTCGTTCAATTCGCCATCGCAAAGTGTTAGTAGAGTTAGTCAAAGCAGGTGGTTGGATTGATGAGAGACAATTCGGTTTACAAGTAGTCGGTAACTATTTTCGGGATTTGAGAGGATTGCTTGGTATTGTACCCCTGGGTTTGCGGATGCTTGTTAAGGGCAAATTTCCCCTTTCATTTGAACCTTCCGAAGGAACTCAACAGGTGCGATCGCTAATTGAAGCGATACAGGAAGAAGGGAGTAGGGAATAGGAATCGGGGAAAGGGGAGAGGAGGACAAACCAGACAAGGGAGACAAGGAGGACAATATAGAAAGTGTTGTTACTCCCCACACTCCTCATACTCTCCCCATCGCCGCTAATCCCCACCAGGGGCCGGTGAGTTCCCCATTGCCCCCCAACCCCACAAAGTGGGGACCCCTAGCCCCCCACCTCCCCAATCCCTTCGCTAACGTGGATCTTGCGGTATAGTCAAAGGTTGCCCAGAACGGTTATAGACTAAAATATCCCACTGTCCATTGTTACTGTACTCAAAGGCAATTCTCGTACCATCAGCACTAATTGTGGGGTTGCGGACTTCTGCTTGCAAGTTAGCAGTCAAATTACGTGATTGTCTTGTTTCTCTGTTATATAAAAATATGCCTGTGCGACCTTGGCGAGAAGCAGCAAAAACAATACTACGACCATCATCGGAAACACTCGGATGAGAGGCGATCGCATCAAAGGCATTTAAACCAGGTATATCAATCAAATTGCGAGTCACCATATCAAACATATATACATCCTGGCTGCCGCGACGGTCAGAAGTAAAAACAATATATCTGCCAGAAATTTGTGGATTTAATTCCGAAGCAGGACTATTGAGACTCCTACCGCCAGGGTCGAAAGGGTAACTCAAAAGGCGGGGATAGCCAACACAGCCAGTTAATAAAGTTGTTAAGGTAAGTATAGGAAGAAAAATATATTTGGTCATTTGTTAGTAGTTAGTAGTTAGTAGTTAGTAGTTAGTAGTTAGTAGTTAGTAGTTAGTAGTTAGTGGTTTACTACTCCACCTTTACGGGAAGCCCTTCGGGTACTCTACCTTGAAGCCGGGCTTCGCCCGTCTACGGGAGTTCGCAATCGTGACGGGAAACGGAGCCACTGCGCCCTTGGGGGTTCCAAGAGTTGTAGCACGTGGCGTCCAAGACTGCGACCCCCTCACCGCTACGCGTCTACACACTCCTCACACCCCACCCTTACGGGAAGCCTATGAGCGCATCTACACACTCCTCACACCCTCTTCCTAAATTTTGAATTTTGAATTGTTTTCTCCCCATCACCCCATCACCCCATCACCCCATCTCCCCACCACCCCATCTCCCCACCATCCCCTCCAGACTACGGCACAGGAGCCACAGCCGCACCGTTAGGGATATCCAACTCAATCTCTGGCCCTCGATCTAAGACTTCTACATCCCATTGACCACGGCTGGCGGTTTCAAAAACTACATAACGTCCATCAGGACTAATACTAGGATTTCTTACCCAACCGCGATATGTGGGGGTAACGATCTGTGACTGTTGCGTAGCGCGATCGTAAAGTGCCACCACGGGCCTCCCTTGGTCGCTGGTAATATAGGCTATGTAGCGTCCGGTATAGCTGAGGCTGGGACTTTCAACTATCGTCCCAGGGCGATTTAAGCGTGGTGTACGCAAAAAAGTTTGCTGCTGTAAGTCGTATAGCAGTATCTGGTGAGTGCCATTACGGGTTGATACAAACGCTAAAATACGACCATTGCCACTTAAGGTCGGTTGCTCTTCAGTGTAGCGACTATTAAGAGAAGTCGGTCCAATAGGAATATTTTCTGGACTACAAGCTACAAGTAAACTTGCAAAACCAAAAATCAGACTCCAAAGACAATTTCGTTGGAGCCAAAATCCAGGTGTAAATTTTTTCACCTTAACTATTTTTTGTTCTCTCTTTTACAACCTCCACATTAGTTTATTTAAACATCATCAAAATCTACTGAATTATCTGATTCGCCTTCTGAACGATTAATCGGTTTATACTCTACATAATCAGTAGGGATGACGTCGTCATCTTGACGTTCAGTTCGAGATTCGGAATTATTGGGCGGACGGCGTCTTCTTGGTGGTTTGGGTGTGGTGTCAGTAAGATCATCAGCAGGGTTTTCTGGACGAAAAGAACTGTTAGTTCCACGCCGAGAAGGTCTTCTTTCTTTAGTAGTTGGGCTATCCCAATCATCAACAGTTTTAGAAGTTGTAGTACCCCAATCATCTTCTAAGCGATCGCTACTACGACTGCTTGGACGCGAACTACTACGCCGACGAGTTGTTCTGTCGCTGGCTTCTGATCTCTCACCATTACTGCGACGTTCTATACGCCGGGGTTCATCTTCATAGTAATCTCCACGGGATGAACGGCTTTCTCTACTACCTGGAATCCGAGGACGCGGACGTTCATCTTCATACTCATCATCGTAAGGTAGGGAATCTAATTCTGCGTCCACCTCAGCTTTGTAAGGAGACTTTCTCCGATACTGATAGCGACTACTAACTTCTCGCTCATCATCCACTATGGGAGTGTTACGTTTAGCTTGTTGAGTTGCAATGCCCCGCAGACGAATGCTTTCTACCGCGAAAAATACAGTTGAACCAACTAAAAGTAACTGACCAAATTGTAAAATCGGGTCTAGGCGCCATCCTTGGAAAATAAGAATAAAGCCGCAGAGCAAGCCTACAGCAGCAAAAAAGATATCTTGATCTCGCGAGAGTTCTGGACGCACTGTGCGGAGAAAATACAGAGCAGCCCCAGCTATAGCCAGGAAAATTCCTAGAAGACTGGCTGAGTTGGCCCCAAAATTGACTTGAGCCAGAACACTGGCTGAGTTCAGCCAAAAAGTTACCATTGTTTTTGTCCTAATATCAAATCTATGTTAGCGAGTTGGTATTTAAATCTCTACTTTAACAGGGCACTAAATATATTGTAGAGACGCAAAATTATAGGCAGCGCCGTGTTGTTTGCAACCGTACGACTGCCATTGCGTCTCTACATGATTACTCAGAGCTAAAAAAGCACTGGTTTTGAGAGTCAAACTAACTCCCACAGGTATTATTAAGAACGTTGGATTTTATCTTTTTGGCTAATAAAAAGCAATCCTACGGTAATAGGGATAACGACAATGACAGTACCCCAAACTAGGCTCCAAAGAAAATTTGCTAAAGAAGGTGTCATACTTTTCAACCTTTTTTTACAGACTTTACCTTAATTTTAATAGTCTATTACACCCTTAGAGCAATAGGACATAGACTTCTGTAAATGGGGGGCTAGGGGTCCCCACTTTGTGGGGTTGGGGGACCGGTGAGTTCCCCGACCTCTATTCCTTCCCGTTTCCTTGCCTTCACCCCCAAATTTAATTTTGCTTAACCACTGTTATCTACAGATGGGTGGCAGCATTTAGCTAAAATAATAATGATTAAGCTTTACAAAGCTTCAAAATTTATAACTTGCGCTCGGTTTTTTGTTTATTGCAGAGAGTGAGAAACTCAAACCATGACTGGTGTTAACCTGACTGCTTGGATTCTCGGTCTAGGACTGGGATTGATGACACTTTTGTTTATTTTTCGCATAGTTCTAACTTGGTATCCCCAAGTAGATCTAAATCGTTTGCCTTTTAATTTAATAGCTTGGCCAACAGAGCCATTTTTGATACCAATGCGGAAGTTAGTTCCACCCATTGGTGGGGTGGATATTACGCCAATTATTTGGGTTGGTATCTTTAGTTTGCTGAGAGAACTGCTTCTTGGTCAACAAGGACTACTGATTATGATGTCTAAATAATTGTTGGTGGTTGGTGGTTATTAGTTAGTAGTTGTACCAGACGTGCCATGGCACGTCTGTACATTGGTTAGTAGTTATTGGTTTACTAGTCCACCCTTACGGGAAGCCTATGAGCGCACGGCTCTTTACTTTATGCCGGGAAACCCTTACTTTACAGAAGCCGCTACGCGTCTACGGCAGTCGCTCATGGGGAAAACCCCCCTTCTGCGCGCTGCCTCACCACCGCACTGCCTCGTCTACACACCCCTCATACTCCTCATACTCCCCACTGCCCCTTATTCCCACTTCCCCACCTGTTTTATCTGTTAGCCTTGCATTTCTTGTATGAAACTGGTGTAAACATTACCCTGTAAAAACTGTGGGTTTTCCATAATTTTTTGATGAAAACTGATAGTAGTAGGCAGTCCAGTAATTGCACACTCTTGCAGCGCTCGTTTCATCCGGTTAATGGCTGTAGGACGGTCTTGTCCCCAAACAATTAACTTACCGATCAGAGAGTCATAATAAGGGGGAATTTGATAATCGGTGTAGACGTGAGAGTCTATACGGACACCAGGGCCTCCGGGTGGGAGATAACCACTAATCCTACCAGGTGCAGGACGAAAATCGTGATCGGGGTCTTCGGCGTTAATGCGACATTCGATCGCATGACCCCGCAAAACTACTTGATCTTGGGTAAGTTTTAGTCTTTCTCCTTGAGCAATACGGATTTGTTCGACAACCAAGTCTACCCCTGTAATCATTTCTGTCACAGGATGTTCAACTTGGATGCGGGTATTCATTTCCATAAAGTAAAAATTACCTGATCTATCTAAGAGAAATTCGATAGTTCCTGCGCCGGTATAATTGATAAATTGAGCTGCTTTAACGGCTGCTTGACCCATTTTCTCACGCAGTTCTGGATCAATAGCTGGGCTGGGGGCTTCTTCAAGTAATTTTTGATTACGACGCTGAATTGAGCAATCCCGTTCACCCAAATGAATAACGTTTCCGTAATTATCGGCCAAAATTTGAAATTCAATGTGGCGCGGACGCTCGATAAATTTTTCTAGGTAAACCCCAGAATTACCAAATGCTGCTCCTGCTTCGCCTTGTGCTGCTTGAAAACATTTGATGAATTCGTTTTCGGAACGGACTAGACGCATACCTCTACCACCACCACCAGCAGTGGCTTTGATCATCACGGGGTAGCCAATTTTTCTGGCGATCGCTAATCCTTCTTTATCCGAGTCTATCAAACCATCGCTACCTGGTACTGTTGGTACTCCTGCTTTTTGCATGGTTTCTTTGGCTGTGGATTTATCGCCCATCAAGCGAATGGCCTCTGGAGAAGGGCCAATAAAAGCAATATGATGATCTGCACAGATTTCCGCAAACCGGGCATTCTCGGCTAAAAAACCATAGCCTGGATGAATAGCACTAGCATTGCGTGTCAAGGCTGCGGCAATAATATTAGGAATATTGAGATAACTTTTACTGCTGGCAGCTTCACCAATGCAAACGGCTTCATCAGCTAGTTGGACATGCAGTGCATTTCGATCAACGGTGGAGTGTACGGCCACAGTTGCGATTCCCATTTCTTCACAAGCCCGGAGAATGCGAAGCGCGATTTCTCCCCGATTAGCAATTAATATTTTGTCAAACTTCATCTTTATAGTGTCGATATCAGTTAAGTAAATTGACTAAATAAGTCACCAAGTGTAAAGGATGGAGGATGAAAAGAAGAATGAGGTTTAAAACTTCATGAGGTTGTTTCATCCTACCCTGCACTCCCAGGGCGTAGCCCTTCTGGCAGAGTAGCCGCCTGAATGAGGTTTACATACTTCATACTTCAGCCTTTGGTTGACATTTTCTCCCGGCTAGTCTAAAACAACGCTTTCGCTTGATTTCAAATTATGACAGGAGATGACATAGCATAGAACTTTTAACAGTTATCAATTATCAGTTATCAGTTATCAAAGCAAGTCGTTCACTGTTCACTGATTTAATTCATCAGACTACCAACATCTGCTCAAACCTGAGGTTTACTAATTTGCCCGAGCGCATTGTAATTGCACAGTTTAAAACCGTAAGAGTGCCAAGTCTACAGGAAGTTCTGGTTATAACCTTTGTTTGTCCTCCTCCTGCTGCTGACTTTTCAGGGGATCAGGAAAACCTCTCTCCTTGTAGGAGAGAGGCTTTAAATTTCTTCCCTTTCCTGTGAGGAAACTCTGTTAGGGGGTTGGGTTTCCACATGAGGTGAAAAGTCAGCTCCTGTGGAGGCTGTATTTCCGCCAGTTTAATAGGTCAAGGGTCAAAATTTTGTGCATATAGACTCTTGAATTTGGGAAAAATTTAATTATGACTCCACTATAGTGATTTTGTTGTGCTATATTTAATCATTAGTGCAACCTTGCGGATGTGGCGGAATTGGTATACGCGCACGTTTGAGGGGCGTGTGGCTTTGCCTTGCGAGTTCGAGTCTCGCCATCCGCATATTTTTAGTCTGATCATATTTATCGAATTCACGTTAAATAGCAGTTCTAAATGATTCGTGAAAACAAGATACCCGACTTTTTTAGCAAAGTCGGGTATCTGCGTTTACTGAAGAAACGCATATTTAAATAGAAAAATATACACCTAAGTAAGCAAACTTTGAGTTTACTTTTGTTCAGGCTAGCAAATCAGCCTAAAAGCGTGGTGCTAATTGTATGAAAAAGTTGCGAACGCCTGTTTGAGAATGAACTTTACAAAGTAAATTAACATTAAAAAATATAAATATAGAGATGCGAAATTTCGCATCTCTACAAACTTACTCAAGTGGGTTCAAAAGTCTATAAAATTCAACTTTATTTGTTCTTGTGGCTTTGTCGTCCTGCTTTTGCATGTTGCTCACGGCTACCACCTTGAGTACCTTTTCCTTCTTCGTCGTTGTCATCTTGCTCATTTTTGTCATTGCGATCGCCTCTGTGGGAGTGCTTACCACCTTGTCGACCAATCTCTGCCATAAACTCTCGGTCTTTACTTGTGGTTTCTCCACCTTTACGACCAGCTTCTCTAGCTTCTTCTGATGTAAATTCGTGTGCAGTTCCTTTTTCGTGAGCAGCTTTTCCGCCTTTACTTGCAATTTCCCGCTGCTTATCTTCATCCATTGATGCAAATCCACGTTTGCTTGTATCTGACATAATAATTCTCCTCTTTGTTTTCGTTTTATTTTTGTCAAAAAAGGTAGATTTAAAGAATCTATAGAGTTTGTTGAATACCCTCGATTCTGTGTCTAATTTACAAATTAAAAATTCTCTCAACCTCTTTCTAATAGAGGAGTTTGTTACATAAAAAACATGATTTTGCTTAGAAAAAATAATTCTGTAGTTAGAGTAACTGTCGAAAAAAATGATTCAATTTTAACAATTTTATTATTTATAAGTAAATTATTTTTATAGTTATGTATTTTATGTTTATCCTTAATAAACATCTATCAATAGGGGGAAAATACTTTCATAATTATCTAATAAAGCAATCTCATCCATATATTTATAACTTGAAGACTTCTAACTTCATAAATTAGACTTTTATGAACTGTGTAGACTAATCAAAAGTGGATATAAAATAATTAAAACCCTACTCAAAGTATTGGCTAGAGAACAACTATAGCAAAACCCCCGACTTCTACTGTTTGGGAAGCCACCCTCCAAGTGTCTACAAGAAGTCGGGGATCTAGTTGTTCACGAATGATTTAAGGAATGCTATAGCAATCACCAAGCAAAAACTAATTATTGTTGTGTAGCTGAACGTCCTTGTTTACCCAACTTAATTAAGACAAAATAAATTAGGTAAAGTACATAAATTACTAGAGCGATAATGCCAAGAATGCCGAGAAACCCAGTACTCGTGTTGGGATGAAACCATTCTTTAAATCTTAAAGGTGCTTCAAACCAGACATGACAATTGGGATTGTTGCTAACATTTTCTGAAAAAGCACAACCCAAAAAAGGTATAAAGGCAAGCGAACCTAAAATACAATAGAAAGTTGTTGCCCAGCGCCAAGAAGTAAAAGTCAGCTTTAAGGGGCCGCTGGAATGATACTCAATTTCATCGTTAAGATCCACCCAGAACCACAGCGAAATCGGTATTAGGATACGAGCCATAAATCCTGAGATAAAACTGACTGGATATTGGGCAATCATTAAATAAATTGTGATAGCTAAAAGACTTGATACTCGCCAGTAAATAGCCAGCAAGCGTTGCATCCCTTCGGCTTTTTGCACAAATGCCCAAATCAGCAGAATCAGGGGAATAACCACTGTAAATAGTACTGCCAGTCTATAATCCATCCAGACGAAAGGGCGAAACCAAACTTCTTTTTCCATAGTATTTCCACGAGTTACAAATAATTTTACCCAGAGAATTTACAAGTAATAATTAACCAAGAATCTTATAAATGATAGCTGATATAACAGTTATCAGTGATCAGTTACCAGTTATCAGTAAAGAGGGCATCTTTGCTTGAGTTTAAGTCCCCCAACAATTGGTTGAAAGCGTTGATGGTGCTTATCTTATCCCCTCTATACGCCTTTTAAATGCTATGCTTAATTGCCTGAGGTTCATGAAGGCAGAAGGAAGAAGGCAGAGGTGATAAAGGAACCCATGCTTTTAAGCCTTTATACCTTCACTCTAAGAGTCTCAGTATAATCTTCTTTATATATTAAGTGGGCGGCCATCCCACAATTTAAGTTCTCCTTTATACCTTTTAATACCTTATGTCCTCTGCCTTTTTTTGTGAGTAATGCTACATTAAATTTCTGTAACCTTTATCTAAATGGTTAACAATTATCAATTATTGATAATTAGATGTAAAGATTGCTATTAACATAAAAAACAAGTAACTAAAAGACCTGAAACTAAATATTTGCAACAAACACTGATACCTCAAGGGAGAGTTGGAAACTGCCCCTGCTTGGTTAGATGTTTGATTCTTTCAAACTTTTTTGCATAAACTTTCAATGATTTTACACTTACTTCTCATTAAGAAGTAAATGTAATTTACACCTTGTGTTAAGTATTTTATTTCAACTAGGACACAAGGAAGGCTAACCTTGTCTAAGCAAAAAAGCGAAAGTGCAAATATTAGCAAATTGATCTTTAGTTACTTGCTGGTCAATGTTCAGTAAAATTTAGTAACTTGATTGTTAGTCGTCATAAACACGACATTCAGCTGCTTCGGGGTTATCATCACAATATTGCTCAAAAGCAGTTTTTTGCTTGGCTTGCTTTTGGTGCGAAGCTTCAGCTTGTAATTCTTCTACTGCATCCCAAGCAGCAGCACATTCAGCAGAATTGCTACCTGAGGTGTCACAAACAGCGCGGGCTTCTTCTACTTCTTGTTGGATTCTGTTTTGGATGTCTGTCATAGTTCTAATCTTGCTGTGTGTTTTTAATACCAGTATAGAAAAAGTACAGAAAGGGCATTTTTTGCACTATTCCACACTATTCTAGCCATTTAGCTGTCACTTTAGTACTCATGGATTGTTACTTGATTCCAAAGTACAGCTAATAACAGGACGTAGTCTGTTATAACCTTTTTCTTTTAAGATTTTACTAAGCATATAGTTTGAAGATTATACAATTATCTTTAGATAGATGTAATGGTAATAGCTACCCTAAGTTTCTAAAATTTTATCAAGGGCTAAATTCACCTGATTTTGGGATGCAATTTCATGTTTTCCAAGATAAAAAATAAAAAACTACTAGCCGGATTATAGAAAAGCGTAAAATTCATGGCAGACCAAATGCAGTGGGCAAATGCCCTGTCAACCCGACCCTCTTTAGAAGCAGCTGTTGCAGATGTGGTACAACGCACAACTTCTTCCTTATCAGCACCTGCGGATTTAGGGCTGGTGTTCATTTCGTCTGCTTTTACAAGTGAATATTCTCGAGTGTTACCTCTGCTGGCAGAGAAACTTTCAGTACCTGTGCTGATCGGCTGTAGTGGTGGCGGCGTGATTGGTACTAGTTTGGCTGGACAAACTCAAGAATTGGAAGCAGAACCTGCCTTAAGCCTGAGTTTGGCTCATCTGCCAGGAGTTGATGTCAAGGCTTTTCATGTTGTTGCCGAACAATTACCTGACTTAGATGGGCCACCAAACGCTTGGATCGATTTGATTGGTGTGCCATCTTCACCAACACCCCATTTCATTTTGCTGTCTGCTTCCTTCTCGTCTGGTATCAACGATTTGTTACAGGGATTAGATTATGCTTATCCAGGTTCTATGAAAGTCGGTGGTCAAGCCAGTAGTGGTGTAATGGGTGGCCGAATTGCGCTTTTTTGTAATGGTCGCTTGTATGAAGAAGGAACGGTTGGGGTGGCGTTGAGTGGCAATATTGTTTTAGAAACAATAGTAGCTCAAGGATGCCGACCGATTGGTCAGCCATACCAAGTTACCAGAGGCGATCGCAATATCATTTTGGAACTAGACGAGCAAGCACCACTGTTGGTACTACGAGATTTAATTGCTAGCCTGAGCGAAGAAGACCGAACACTAGCCCAAAATTCTCTATTTGTCGGTCTGGCTATGGATGAATTTAAGCCTTGTCTGCAACAAGGAGACTTTTTAATCCGCGATATTTTGGGAGTAGACCCCGCAGGAGGAGCGATCGCGATTGGTGATTACGTTCGTCCCGGACAACGCCTGCAATTCCATCTACGAGATGCTGAAGCCTCGGCAGAAGACTTAGAATTTCTGCTAGAGCGGTATCAAAAAGAACAACAATCCCAACCAGCTGCTGTTGGTGCATTAATGTTTTCCTGTCTGGGGCGAGGTGCGGGACTATATGGCAAGCCAAATTTTGATTCCCAGCTATTTCAGCGCTACCTCAATAATATTCCCTTGGGGGGCTTTTTCTGTGGTGGCGAAATCGGCCCTGTTGGTGGTAGTACGTTTTTACATGGTTACACTTCTGTATTTGGGATTTGTCGGGCGGTAGGGTAATGGGGATCGGGGATCGGGGACAAGGGGGACGACTTGGAGGACAAACCAGACAAGGGAGAGTATGAGGAGTGTGGAAAGTGTGGGGAGTGTGGGGAAAGAATGACTAATGACAATTGACAATTGACCATTGACCACTAACCACTAACCCTACCCTTACCTTAAGCCACTACCCTGCCTTAAGCCGCTACGCGTCTACGTGTCTACGGGTTCGTCAGTCGCTCATGGGGGACTCACCGGCCCCCACGACCGACAGGGAGGAGCCAGTGCGGTGGACGGGTTTCCCGGCATAAAGCACCTGGCGTTGGGGATTGGGGGAGGGATCCCCCTTGGGGCGCGCTGACTCACCACTAACCACTAACCAATAGCGTACTGTGATTATCAATTAGCGTGGGTGTGCCACAAGTGGCGATCGCACCGTATTTCTCAAAGTAACGACCTACTTCTGGCGGAAAATGGGAACAGTCAAATAATGCATCTCCATTGGCAACGTTAGCCCAAAAGTCTCGCAGAGTAGGGGCTAGTTCTTGAGCCTGCTCTAACGGTAGGCTTAAAGGAGGTAGGGTCAAAAATCTAACTATAAAGGGAAAACTGCGATCGCCCATCCATTTGCGTGAACTGTGTTGCAAATTAGGGAAATTGGGAACTGACTCTACTCGATAGGATAACATCTGCAACCATTGCCTACCGTAATGATCGTGGCGAAACTCCAGTACTCTATAGGGATGGGGATAGCTGACTAAAGAACCAGTAGTAATATCGTATATTCCCTGAGAGTATGCTACATCCTGAACATGCAAATGTCCTGTGAATACTAACCTCACTCCGTAGCGACGCAATAAGGGTAATAATTCCCCAGCATTTTCTAACATATAGCGGTTGGCCATTGGGTGGCGTGATTGATTAGGCAAGTGTTCCACTACATTGTGGTGTATCATCACTAGCACTAATTCATCACCAGTTGAGGCTAGCACTTCTTCTAACCATCGCAGTTGTTTAATATCTAAACGTCCTATTTGCTCTCCCTTGTCGTTAAACAAGTTAGAATTTAGACCAATTAATCTAACTCCTGGTAAAATCTGACAGGTATAGTAAGATTTTTCTGGATCTTTGTAACCGAATTTACGATAGTAATAAGGGAAATCTGCAAATGCAATTGATTGCTCATTAGCCCTTAATACAGGAACATCATGATTACCAGGAACGACGTAGGCAGGAAAAGGTAACTTTGCTAAACGTTGTGCCAACCAAGCATGGTTTTCTGGTTCACCGTGCTGAGTTAAATCTCCGGGTAGTAAAAGAAAATCTAAATCTAGTTGTGTTAAATGCTCTAATACACTTTCAAATGCAGAAACACTAACTTCCACCAAATGAAAACGGCTGGGGTGATTCCAGATTGTATGGGGCAGGGCAATATGTAAGTCGCTGACTACGGCAAAGCGAAAATTGGGAATCATTGAAGTAAAGACTATTTTAAAAACAACGTCTAAAAAATCCTTTTAAAAAGAGTATAACCTCTGATTTATAGACATGTGTAGCAATGATCCCGCTTAATATTTGTATACATTTAAAAGTTGTTGGTTGTTGATTTTTGGTTGTTGATTTTTGGTTGTTGGTTGTTGATTGTTGGTTGTTGGTTGGAAAAAGATAGTGAGGATTAAGTCAAAAAGCAAAAAAAATTATAAAAGATTGTATTATTATTAATATCTTAAGTTCATGCATCATACAAAAGAGTGAGTTTGTGCCAAGATAAATATTTATAATGGTTAAAATAAAACAAGATTGATACAAATTACGACAAAAGCAAAAAACTATATTATTAATAACCATCAACCACCAACAGCCAACCACCAACCAATAAGGAGAATCATTTTTTGGTACGCGTTCGAGTCCGTCAGCACGTCAACCCACTAGCACAAAAGTATCAAACACCAGCTAATCCTCTAGACTGGGAAAAAGTTTATACAAAGCCAAACCAACCACTGCACTTAGATATTGGTTGTGCAAGAGGACGATTTTTATTGCAAATGGCCCAGATAGAACCAAATTGGAATTTTCTGGGTTTAGAAATTCGCCAACCTTTAGTAGATGAAGCAAATAGACTTCGGGATGAGTTAGAACTGCAAAATTTGTACTATTTATTTTGTAACGTCAATAATTCCTTGCGATCGCTTTTATCAACTTTTCCCCCAGGAACATTACAACGTGTCAGTATTCAATTTCCCGATCCTTGGTTTAAAAATCGTCATGCGAAACGGCGGGTGGTACAACCAGAATTAGTTGCAGAACTATCAGATTATCTAATTCCAGGGGGGATTGTATTTTTACAATCCGATGTAGAATTTGTCGCGATAGAAATGTGCGATCGCTTTGCTGCTCATCCTAGTTTTCAAAGAGAAGGTTCGGGAGAATGGTTAGCAGAAAATCCCCTCCCAGTTTCTACAGAAAGGGAAATAGCTACTCAAAAAAAAGGTGAACCTGTTTATCGTGCCGTGTTTGAAAGAGTATGTAATCAGTAATCATTTATTAGTTAACGAACTAAGGAACTTCCAAATAAAAATCTCCATCAGACGGACGCACCAACTCTTTCTCATTTCTCTGTGTTCTCTGCGGTTTATTTTTATTTATTGGAAATCCCTTATTGGTTATTTAAAAATATTATGCTAGCGATTAGACTTGATTTTAGTCAGTAGGTATGTACTGATTAACCTTTAATCAACGGTAGTGTCACCGTAAACGTTGTACCCACTCCCACTTCACTATTAACTGTAATATCGCCTCCATGCGCCTCCAGACACTTTTTCACAATTGCCAAACCCAAACCAGTACCAGGAATTGAGCCAACATTATTAGCACGATAGAAGGGTTGAAAAAGTTGTTTTTGATCTTCTAAAGGAATACCAATACCTTCATCTTTAATATTGAAAATTACAGTTTGATTTTTAAACCTTAATTCAAAATAAACAATACTATCTGGATACGAATATTTAATAGCATTACTAAGTAAATTTCCTAAAATATGCCGCAATAAATTCTCATCGCTCAATATTTCAGTTGGTTGTCCAGTAGTTGTAAATACAACTGTAATATGTTTATCGACAGCAATTAATTGGGCATCTTCAACTAATTGATGACAAAAATCTTGTAAATTCAGTAAAGTAAATTCCTGCTCAAGTCTACCGGAATCAGCTTTACCCAATAGGGAAGCCTCATCCAATAGTTGTGTCATATTTTTAATGGCAGAACGAATAAGTTTGTAATGATTCAGCTTTTTTTCTGTAGATAGTTTGTCACCACTGTTTTGTAGCAAACCCGCCGCCAATAAAATGGTATTTAAAGGATTGCGGATGTCGTGGGAAAGCATAGAAACAAATTCGGATTTAAACTGATTGAGTTGTTGGGCTTTGATTAACTCTGCTGTTCTTTCTTCTACCCGCATTTCTAAGGCATGATTGATTGCGCGTAATGATTCTAAAGTATGCTTGCGCTCGATCGCATATCTTAAAGCACGAATCAGTACTTCTACATTCACCTGTCGCTTGACTAGATAATCTTGCGCTCCCTGGCGTACTGCTTCTATGGCAAGTTCATCATCGTTGGTATTTGTTAATACTACAATTGGTACAGTAGGAGCTTGGCTAATCAACGGTGGAAGTGAGGTTAATCCTTCACTATCTGGTAAAGTCAAATCCAACAGAATTACATCAAAATCACAGCTTATCTCATTACAATTACTGAGTAAGGACAAAGCATCTCCCAATCTCTTGACGTTGAGAAGAGTAAATTCATGAGACTGGGCTTGCTTCAGAAACTCTTGTAACAATCTAGCTTCCGCCAAATTGTCCTCAATCAATAAAATTTTGATTGAGCTTGCAATCATAGTGTGGTTTGGGAATTGGGTATAAGGGATAGGGGATAAGGAGATGGGAGACAAGGGGGACAAGGAAGAATTTCTCTTTTATCTTTCTTCCAATTCCCGATCTCTTTTACTCTGACGGCAAAGTGACAGTAGACAACCAAAAGTCTTCTATACCTTTGACGATTTGGAATAGTTGACTGAGGTTGCGGGATTTGGTGATGTAGCAATTCACATGCAAGTCATAGCTATGGAAGATATCTTCCTCGTTGTGGGAAGTTGTCAGCACGACTACAGGGATGCGTTTCAGCTTGGGATCAGTTTTAATTTCAGCCAGAACTTCTCTACCATCTTTTTTGGGGAGATTCAAATCTAAGAGGATCAAATCAGGGCGGGGTGCATCAGCGTACTCGCCCTCTTGGCGCAAATAAGCCATAGCATCCATACCATCCCTGACAGTAATTACCTGGTGCGGTATCATGCTATTTTTCAAAGCTTCTTGAATGAGACGGATATCGGCTTTATTATCTTCGACCAAAAATATGGTTCTGTGCTTTTCGTCCGTTTCTGCGCTCACGATCGCGTCCTCCCACGGGAATAGTAAAGTAGAATGTTGCACCCTCACCAAGTTTTGATTCTACCCAGATACGTCCCCGATGACACTCGATAATTTTTTTACAGATAGCTAGTCCCATACCAGTACCTGGGTACTCATCCCGCGTATGCAGGCGTTGAAAGATAACAAAAATGCGATCGCGGAACTGTGGATCAATACCAATACCGTTATCCCGTACTGAAAATAGCCATTCGTCCTCTAAGCGAGAAGCACCGATATGAATTTCTGGCGCTTTGTCGCTGCGGAACTTGATAGCATTCCCAATCAAATTTTGGAACAATTGCATCAACTGAGTACCATCAGCCATGATGGTTGGTAACTGATCATGGGTAATAACGGCACCTGTTTCGCTGATGCGTTTCCGCAAATTAGTTAAAGCGCGTTCTAAAGCTGTTTCTACATTCGTCAGTTCAAATTCTATTGCCTGCATATCTACTTTCGAGTATGCTAGCACATCATCAATTAACGTCTGCATCAAGCTAACTCCCTCGACAGCAAAAGTAATAAACTCTTTTGCATCTTCGTCGAGTAATTGCTCATAGCGCATCTCCAGCAATTGCACGTAGTTTGCTACCTGATTCAGCGGTTCTTGCAAATCATGGGAAGCAACATAGGCAAACTTTTTCAATTCCGCGTTGGAAAGTTCTAAATCATGTGCCAACTGTGCTAATTCATCAGCTTGGCGCAGTACAATATTGACGATTGCTTTGCGCAATTCCAATGCTGCTTTCACTTCCACAGCTTGCCAACGTAGAGAAGTTAAGCGAACCGTTTCTTTCCACAATTCAAAAGATTTACGCGGACACAAGCGCGTATTTCCGTCGGAAGTATTCACCTCAAATGCCCGATTTGGATCACCACCCCAATTAACAGTTTGAATGACTTCAGGGCGGAACCACAACACATAATTCTGTTTAGAAATTGGAATTGCTAGTAAACCGCTAGCCACATTTTTAAAGTTTTGGGCATCTGGATAAAGACGTGGCAGAGAATCGGTATAGAATACTTCTTCTTCTACATTATTTTTTAGCCATTGGACTAAAAAATTCAAATCTTCTTCTTTGGGAGTTTCACCTATTAAAGTATAATTACCACCAAAACAGATTGCTGCACCTTGGGCATTGGTTAAATCTAGTAAATTTGGTTGATGTTTAACTAATCCATCAATAAAATTTTCTTCTTGGGACATATATTCAACCAATGCTGATTGGATATACGTCAGCCGCATCCTGTAGTCATAATCTTCAGTTTCTTCTCGGTCTGCAAGTTCTGAAAATATCACTCTTCCCAAGAATTCGCAAGCTTTCCGCATCTCATAAGAGACGTATTTAGGCGTTTGGTGATGACAAGCAATTAATCCCCAAAGTTTGCCTTCTTTAATTAAAGAAATAGTCAAAGAAGCACCAACGCCCATATTATGCAAGTATTCAATATGGCATGAATAGGGACTTCTCAGAATAGAATTCGTTAAATCTGGGCGACGCTGACTCAGGGGATTAATAGCAGGGAAAATTTCTACAGACTCAGCATGAGTATCTGGAATGATCCTAATCCAATTAGAAGCAAATAATTTTCTTGCTGGTCTAGGGATATCCGACTCTGGATAATGTAAACCCAGATAAGATTCCATAGTTTCTAATTTTTCTTCAGCAATGACAGAACCATGCCCATCATCATCAAATTTATATAACATCACTCGGTCAAATCCTGTGACTTTTCGGACTTCTTGCACAAGAATTTGACAGAAATCGTGGAGATTCCCCGTTTCTTCTAATTTATTAATAGAAGCTCTTGCTAAATGATAGAAACTTAAAAATGGAATATTTTCTTGAGAAAAAGCAAGTTCTAATTCCAAAATCAAAAATCCATCTGCATTGCGGTGGAATATGCCGTCAAATACTATATACTCATCACCCTTAACTCTTGCCCAAATTTTTGTGGGATTGATCATGTCTAGACTTTCTTGTAAAAGTCCAGCTTTAATTTTCTCCATTTGAAAGGGATCGAGTAAATCTTCTAATTTTTTTTGCAGCATATTTTCGGGAGTTATCCCAAAAACATCGTAGGTATTACTGCTGACTTGTAAGATATTTAACTCTGGTTCTTCTAAAACCAGAAGCACTCCGTGGGGTTGAATTTGACTAATAGTATGAATTGATGGTTCTTTTAAGCTTGTTAAGTTTAAACTTTGCAATTCAAATTCCATTACCATCACGCTCCTCCTCTTTCCTTGCGGATCATCAAATATTTAACGATTAGGTTTAGCATTCTAACTAGATTAACTTTTGTAACTTATCTTTTAATCGCAGTTATAGTTAGAGCCAGAAAACAGGATGAAAATCTTCCTAAATTTATCAAAACAGAAAATTTTGCCTGAAAGATAGACTTTTGATTTCCTGATCTGCTTTTGCAGTACTTCCCAATCACATTGCGTTCTCAGTCTAACAAACAGAACAAAAGTATTTAGCTAAAAAAGATTAAAAGTAGTTAATCCTTACACCTATAAAATATGTATCTTGATTAAGATGTAGAAAGTTTTATTTTTATTCTTGATTATTTATTACATGTATTTGAAATACTTACTCTAGAGGTGTAGTAACAAAAAATCTAAACACAAATGCATATAGATAAAACATCTGTGTTTATCTGTGTGCATCGGTGTTCGTTATAATCACAAACTATTGGGTATAGCCACAATATCACCCGCAATTTACTTGTCTAAATCCAAGAACTAAACCACATCCGCAATTTATAGCCATGAGGCGAAAGAGGTAAAGCTAAATAAAGCGGCAACCAAAACACAAAAGCCGTCAAAATCATAAAAGTAATAGTGACGCCAACAGCCCGGAGTAGCTTATAATAACTGCGAAGACATTGATCTACGAACCAAGCGATCGCCATAAATGCAAACACTACAGCTGTCATGTAGTGGTAAATGAAAAGACAGCGATTTACCCTTACCCAAGGCAGCAAGTTGGCAGCATAATTTAAAATCAAATATAAAGCAATCCAAGTATCAACAGAAAGTATTGGTGCGAGGGCAAAACGCTTTTTCTTAACTAGAAAATTTACAGCTTGCCACCCCAACATTACTAATAACAATATAAGAGCAGTGACACCAAACCACCACAAAAATGGATTACCCATCGCATGGACATCATAGATAACTTGGCCAAAACCTTTTGGTAACGGTGGACCGACTACCGGTAGAGGTTCTTTGATACTTGTTGCTGTTTCATATAAATACGCCATTGGTCGAGTCAACAAGGGCCATTTATACCAAGCAGCACAGTAAGGGTGGACTGTGGGATTGTTACCACCTAAACGTTCATGAAACAAAAAAATTTGTTGATGAACTTGGATAAAGTTATATCTTTTGTCTATTAATAAGTGAGGAATCCAAATCAAACTGTAGATTAAGACTGGGATAATTCCTAAATAAAATCCAAAGCTAACAAAATTTAGCTGTGTCAGGTTTTGTAACGGAGATTTTTCTCGTTCATGTTCCCACAAATTACGACTTTCTCTGGAAATATTTGCCTTACTAATTCTTCCTATTATTTTCCATCCCCAGGCAAAAATCCAGATGAGATAAGTACCCAGAAGAAACCACAAACCGTTCCATTTTGTAGCAGCAGAAGCACCAAAAGCAACGCCAGCTAGCACTTGATAAAGCCTGCGCTGTTGTCTATGGTTAGCTAATGCTAATAAGAATAACAATTGTCCTAGTAGCCCAAAGACAACTATATATATATTGATCAAAGCGTAGCGAGACTCGACAATAAATATACCGTCACAAGCTGTAAACAAACCTGCCAGTAAAGCAAAACTACGACGCTGACTTAATTGATAAGCAATGCCTGTGATAATTAAGGGAACAAATGAGCCAAACAGAGCATTAATCCAACGATAACTCCAAGCCGGGCGCAATGAACCTGTTAACCCATTGACTTGATCTTTCCACAAGGGAATGCGATCGCTAATCCACATTCCCAACGCAATTATCAGTTTACCTAAAGGTGGATGACCATCAAAAAATGGAGTGTGGGTGAGATAGTTACTACCGAATTTCGCATAGTACACTTCATCAAATACGAAGGTATCAAATCTCCCTAATCCCCAAAATCTGAGGGCAAGTGATAGAAGAAATATACCTACAATGCCTATCCAAAACCATTTTTTAGTCATTGGTCATTAGTCATTTGTTAGTTGTTGGTGGTTGGTGGTTGTTTGTTGGTCGTTGTTTAATACTTACCCCTCACACTCCCCACACTCCCCACCTCCCGATCTCCCGATCTCCCCTAATCCCCTATCCCTCTACTTTCGCCACTTCTAGCATGGTCTTTAGCACAGAATCTGGGTTTAGACTAATTGAATCAATTCCTTGTTCCACCAAAAACTGAGCAAATTCTGGGTAATCACTGGGTGCTTGTCCGCAAATACCAATTTTGCGATTATGCTTTTTCGCAGCAGCGATCGCCATTTTCACCATTCGCTTTACCCCCTGACTGCGTTCGTCAAACAACCGTGCTACTAACGCTGAATCTCTATCTATTCCTAGTGTTAACTGAGTTAGATCATTAGAACCAATCGAAAAACCATCAAATACCTCAGCAAACTCCTCGGCCATTATGACATTATTAGGTAATTCGCACATCACATAAACTTGCAAGCCATTCTCACCCTGCTTTAGACCATTTTTTGCCATTTCTGCCAATACTAACCGTCCTTCATCGGGAGTGCGACAAAAAGGAATCATGGGGATGATGTTCACTAAACCCATTTCTTCCCGGACTCTTTTGATCGCCTGACACTCTAAAGCAAAACCTTCGCGATACCCTTGATCATAATAGCGGGCTGCCCCCCGCCAACCTAGCATGGGGTTTTCTTCTTTGGGTTCAAATTGTCTACCACCGAGTAAATTGGCATACTCATTACTTTTAAAATCTGACATTCTCACAATTACTGGCTTGGGATAAAATGCTGCGGCAATTCTGCCTATGCCTTGGGCTAATTTATCAACAAAATACTGCGGTTTGTCATCATAAAGAGCAGTAATTTGTGCTATTTTTTCTTTGACAAATTGATCTTCTATTTGGTCATATTTAATCAATGCCATCGGATGAGTTTGAATATGATTGGCGATAATAAATTCAGTCCGCGCCAAACCAACCCCATCGTTGGGAATAGCAGATAAACTAAAAGCTTCCTGGGGATTACCCACATTCATTAAAATTTGGGTGCGAGTACGAGGCAAGTCTTCCAAAGCTACTTCTTGCACATCAAAAGGTAGTAATCCTGGGTAAACTTTTCCTTCTTCTCCTTCAGCACAAGAAACTGTCACCTCTTGACCAGTTTTGATCACTTCTGTAGCATTGCCACATCCGACAATAGCAGGTACACCAAGTTCTCTAGCAATAATTGCAGCGTGACACGTGCGTCCCCCAGAATTTGTGATAATTGCGCTAGCGCGCTTCATAATTGGTTCCCAGTCGGGGTCAGTTCTATCTGTTACCAAAACTTCCCCTGGTTGGAATTGGTCAATTTTACTAACTTCGGAAATTACTCGTGCTTTACCTTGACTAATAGCCGAACCTACAGCGCGTCCTGTCACCAGAGGATGGGGGATCAAGAATTGGGAAGACAAAGGAGAGGGGGGAGACAAGGGAGAAAGATTACTTCCTTGTCCCCCTTGTCCTCCTTGTCCCCCCTGTCCTCTGTGTCCCCCTTGTCCCCCATCCAATCGGAGTCTATAATTCCGCAACACATTCTGACTTTTCTGAGATTGCACTGTTTCTGGACGCGCTTGCACGACAAATAATTCGTTGGTAATGCCATCTTTTGCCCACTCAATGTCCATCGGGGTGTAGACACCGTGAACTTGGGAATAGTAGTCTTCAATTAAACAAGCCCAACGCCCTAGTTGTAAAATCTCATCATCTGTAAGGGCAAATTTATTTTTTTCGCTAGTTGTAACTAGCACATTTTTAGTAAACTTAGAGCCGTCATCATAAACCATTTTTAATTCTTTACTGCCCAATTTTTTATCAATAATTGAGTGGAATCCTGCTTTTAATGTCGGCTTGAAAACATAATATTCATCAGGATTAACTGCCCCTTGGACAACATTTTCTCCTAAACCATAGGCAGCTGTAATTAGTGCTGCATCTTTGAAACCTGTCTCGGTTTCGATAGTAAACATTACTCCAGCAGATGCTAAATCAGAACGCACCATTTTCTGTACACCGACGGCGAGAGCAATGTTAAAGTGATCGAAGCCTTTAATGTGACGATAAGAAATAGCACGATCAGTAAATAAAGAAGCAAAGCATTTATGACAAGCTGCTAAAACTCCCGCAGTTGTGGTGACATTGAGGTAGGTTTCTTGCTGTCCAGCAAAACTAGCATCAGGTAAATCTTCGGCGGTAGCACTAGAACGAACTGCTACATCTGTATCCACATAGTACTGTTGACATAGAGTTTGATATGCTTGGGCGATCGCATCTCGCAATTCTGCTGGAAATGGTGTGTGTATCAGTAGCGATCGCGCTTTTTTACCTCGTTCCCGTAAGTTATTGACATTATCAACATCCAAGTCAGCAAACAATTCCCGCAACTGTGCTTCTAACCCAGCAGACTCGATGAAATAGCGATAAGCATAAGCAGTGGTAGCAAACCCCATTGGCACATTTACACCTTTAGGCGTTAACTGCTGAATCATCTCACCCAAAGATGCATTTTTTCCACCAACCAACTGTATGTCATTAATACCAATTTCATTGAACCAGAGAATGAGTGATTTTTCTTTGGTAGTTAGTTTAGAAGTTTCTTTTATAACTGTAGACACCAGTATTTACTCCTAGTAAATTCTTTGAGTCCTGCTCAATAATGATGATTAATTGAGTTTATCGATATACAATAAACAGTTTCTTTATATTTCGTAATTTACTTTTATTATATTTCGGGATCACTATAGCATTGCTAAATCATTTGTGAACAACAAGATTCCTGACTTCTTCACGAAGTCGGGAATCTGAGTCTCTCAATTTTTACAACTCCTACACGGATTAATATATGTCCAAAGTTATAGAGCAAATCTTATTTAAGCTTATGGTCTAATTTCACATTAGACTTCTTGCAAAAGTCGAATTAACCCCCCTCAATTCCCCCCAACCCCAGAGGGGACCCCAAAGCCCACCGAAGCTTCCGAAATGAGATTTGCTAATGCTGTATATACATAAATAATCTTTTGCTTTATCTCATAGGTAGCTTATGTTTGAGCATTTTATAGAAAAATCTATCAAAGTCGTTATGCTAGCACAGAAAGAAGCAGACGCTTGGAAAATTATTTTTTGGCAACAGAATAGTTGCTGTTATACCGAAAAGAAATTATTAACAAAATTACATATTGCTATTTAAGCAGATACTAGTAACAAATCAAAAATCTACAATAACAACATCGATTTTTTTGCAATAAACAATTGCATAATTAGCATTTATAAATACATTAGTTACAGATTGTAACCACTTGTTACTAAAAATAGCTAGTTTATTTGATTTATGATAATCATTAAGTCTATTCTTATTGTAGCTTAGTATATGTTTGACATGACGCAAAATAGAGAGTAAGAATAAATCATCAAGATTACTGCATATACCATAGGCAAAAAGTTAAAAGGGACTCCAAAGATCCTACTAAATATATAATATAAAATATTGTTTTTAACAACTTAACTAATTCTATTGATTTATGATAAATAACCAAGATAGCAAAATTAAATTTCCTCAAGGACGTACGGCGTTTATTATTATCCACGGCGTAGGTGAACAAATACCTTATGAAACAGTAGATTATTTTGCTCAAAATTTAATCAAACACTTTGAAGGGCAAAGTTTGCCTATCATGTTAGAACACTTAATTGCTAAGCGAAGATTGCCAAATGGCAATCCTTGGATAGAAAGCTTTGTACGTGTTAGCTCTGCTGAGCTTCAACCAGATGATTTTATAGATATTCATGAATATTACTGGGCAGCTGATACAGAAAATAAAATTAGTGTACCGGAAGTATTGCAATGGACAGAACAGACGCTAGAAGGGACGATTGCATTTTATAGTCGCAAGGAAAATCAAGATAAATTAGACGACATTTTGAAAGAAAATAAATGGAAGAAATTTTTTAAATATCGCTTACGCTGGCTAACTATATTTTTACGCCTATTTAATATAGTATATCCTTGGTTACGATTGATTGTTTGTATATTACTGCTGTTATTAAGTCCATTTCTATATGGTCAATTTCTACAACCAGCTTGGAAATTGAGTAAAAAACTGGTTACTCCTTTGCTAGTTAATTTTGTGGGAGATGTTGCTATCTACACTACTACTAATGTAAAATCTCCTTACCATAAAATTCGTGGACAAATACTAGCAGAATCATTAGCATTGCTTAAAGCTATTCTCAAAGATAAAGAAGCAAATTACGACCAAGTAATCGTAGCTGGGCATTCTCTCGGTAGCTGCATAGCCTACGATACCTTAAATCTTTTATGCATAGAGGCAAGTCTCTCCAAAGATAAAGGCAAAAGTTTAGTTATTGATAAAATTACAGGCTTAATCACTTTCGCATCTCCATTAGATAAAATTGCTTTTTTCTTTAGAGAAATTGCACAGCAACATCAATATATTAGACAGAGAATTTTAGAACACTTAAATTCTTTTCGTGTGAAGCCTTTATATATTCAGCTAACTCCATACTTGACTAAAAATCCAGTCGAATGTCAATTAGAGAAAGTTCGCTGGGTCAATTACTATCATTTAAAAGATCCAATTAGTGGTCATTTAGATTATTACAACAGTTTAGATAACGTTTTGCTAGAATATGAAACTTACTGGGGAGAAAAAGCACATTTGGGTTACTGGACAGATCCAAATTTCTATAAAGATATTGCCCAACGCTTTCTAGAATCTAAAAATGAGTAGTACAGTTATTCATTAGACCTCTTGCAAAAGTAAATTTTTCAGAGGTAGGGTAAAGGAAAATTCCATTTCTTTTACCCTGCGCCTTTGCCCCTAATCCCCGCTATATGGACACCTTGAGTTTCCTCAAGGGAACTCCACCTTCTTCCATCTTTTCCTAACTTCTGCAAGAAGTCCATAGGGCATCTCCCTGAAGGGAGATAGCATATGTATAATAAATTTTTCAATTTTATACCAAAATGTATGCTCAAATACTATCTACTACAAATGTGAAAAATGAATATTACAGAAGAAACTTCAAGATATTTAATAAATCAAGCTTTCACCATCACAAATCCGTCTTGAAAATCTTTGAGTGGAGGAAACCTCCGCTCAAACTTTTCGCAAAATCTAAAATCCTAAATGGTATAACTTACGGCAAGACCTTAGCTTTACATAGTATGTCCATATAGAGTTTAGTGGTTGATGGTTTGTAAGAAGATTAAGAATAGGTTATTAACCTATAAATTCAATTATTACTACTTATAAGTCATTTTTTATTTGAGCCTAACAATTGAAGACTAATGACTTCAGGCATTGGTAAACTACCCAATAACACCAGACAACGGAGGGAAAATCATGGGTAAGTACGATAAATTTTTTGAATCAGAAGAGGTATTGGAAGAATCACTCACTCCCAATGAAGCAGTCGCAGCAGTCGCTGTTGTGACTGCAATTGCTGATTCCTCTATAGAAGATGTGGATGCAGATCTATTAACGGATATTCTATGGGGGTTTGAGGTTTTTGACGAATATTCCGATGATGAATTGCTAGAAATGATCGATAAACTCCTGTCCCTTGCTGAAGATGAAGGAGTCGGAACACTTTTTAATACTGCTTATGAATCCTTGGATGATGAATTAATACCAGATGCTTTTGCTGCGGGGGTGAGTATGCTGGTAGATGAAGAAGAACTGCGTATCCCCAGAGGGAAAGCAACTCTACTCAAGAAACTACAACAAGCCTTAGAACTAGAAGATGATGAAGCAAAGGAAATTGTAGACGAAGTTATTGCTGCTTTTGAAGAAGCAGAAGACGAAGAAGAATTACTGGATGAAGACAATGAACCATTACTAGAATCAATGGCTAGCCAGCAAATATATGAGTCACCTGCTGGTAATTTTGCAGTCCCCGTTCCATCAAGCTTGAAACAGGGTGCTAGGATTGATACCCAAGAAGGAGTAGTGACTTTTTCTGATGACCTTGGTTCCTTATTCCGAATCGATTATAGTCCCCTGCCTACTCAACAAATGGATGATATGGAAGCTGTGGGACAGGAAGAATATTTAAGGTCTATTCTTTTGAACAAGTATGTACCTAGTGCGATCGCATCTAATTTACCTAATGCTTCTGTGGATTACACGGAATACCTACCAGATGTATTAGAGGGCGCTTACTTCGCATTAGTGAATATGCCCGAAGGTTCAACAGTTCCTAAAACAGGAAACAATGGTACTGCCGTTAAATGTGATGCCTATCGAGGACTGTTAGCATTTATTGATGGAGACTTTTTGTATATAGTCAGTAGCCAACGCAGCTTTTGTGATGGTGAAACTCCCAAAGGTGTTAAACAAGAAGCCGAGAATCTTAAGCAGCAGATTATCAGTTTCGTGGATACTATCGAGTTTACTTAGTTTATGTAGGCGATCGCACTCATATATTCCGATTCAGAAGGTGGTTTGTTGTGAAAGTCGCCTTCTGTTTTTACTTAGGAACACGGAGGGGAGGTGGGGTGATGGGGAACTCACCGGCCCCCACTCCCCCAAGGGAGTGGGGATTAGGGGCAGTGGGGAGATGGGGTGATGGGGTGATGGGGTGATGGGGTGATGGGGTGATGGGGAAAAACAATTCAAAATTAGGAAAAGAGTGGGGGAGTGTGAGGGGTGTGAGGGGTGGGCATTGGAAATTACCAACAACCAACTACTAACTACTAACCACTAACCACCAACAACCAACAATCAACAACCAACAACCAACAATCAACAACTAACCATCGAAAAATGACAAATGACGATTGACAATAGCCCAAAAAATTAACAAATCATTAACAAAAAGTCCTAAACTGAAGATTGCATTGTGTATAGTTTTGAGCTTGACGAATCACCTGTGCGGAAAATAGTAATTGCCGGAAACTGGAAAATGTTCAAAACCCAGGCAGAGTCCCAGGAGTTTTTACAAGGATTTCTGCCTACCTTAGAAGATACTCCCCAAGACAGAGAAGTGGTATTATGTGTACCCTTCACTGATTTAAATCTTTTATCTAAGAGTTTGCATGGTAGCCGTGTACAACTGGGGGCACAAAATGTCCATTGGGAAGATAGTGGTGCCTATACGGGTGAAATTTCCGGGCCGATGTTGCAAGAAATCGGGGTACGCTATGTAATTGTCGGTCACAGTGAACGACGGCAGTATTTTGGGGAAACGGACGAAACCGTCAATTTACGCCTGAAAGCTGCTCAAAGGCATGGTTTGACCCCGATTTTGTGTGTAGGCGAAACCAAACAACAACGAGATGCGGGGGAAACAGAATCACTAATTATCAGTCAGCTAGAAACAGACTTAGTAAATATAGATCAGGGTAATTTGGTGATTGCTTACGAACCGATTTGGGCGATTGGTACTGGTGATACCTGTGAAGCCAGTGAAGCTAATCGAGTCATCGGTGTTATTCGCAAGCAATTAAAAAACCCTGATGTGCCAATTCAGTATGGCGGTTCAGTCAAACCAAATAATATTGATGAAATTATGGCTCAGCCAGAAATCGATGGTGTGTTAGTGGGAGGAGCAAGTCTAGAACCTGCAAGTTTTGCCCGGATTGTGAATTACAAGTGAATTACAAATAGTAAGGTGGGCAATGCCCGCCTCACATAGTGAAATGACAAGCAACTTGATTATTCGCGATCGCTGTTTCGAGTGGGGACGGCGGACTTATTTGATGGGCGTTTTAAATGTCACGCCTGATAGTTTTAGTGATGGTGGCGAATTTAATGCGATCGCTTCTGCTTTAGCCCAGGCGCAAGCACTCCAAGCAGCGGGAGCAGATATTATCGATATCGGTGGTCAATCAACTCGCCCTGGGGCAGAGCAAATTTCTGTGACTGAGGAACTCAACCGTGTTTTACCAGTATTAGAGGTATTACGCCCGGAAATTTCCGTACCAATTTCTGTAGATACCACACGTTCAGAAGTAGCGATCGCTGCACGAGAAGCAGGTGCAGATATAGTCAATGATATTTCTGGAGGCATGTTTGACCCAGAAATGCTACCTTCTGTAGCAAAGTTGGGTGTGCCTATTATTTTAATGCATATGCGTGGAACACCCCAAACCATGCAAAAAATGACTGATTATCAAGATTTGATGGGGGAGATTTACAATTTTTTAGCAGAACGAATTGCAACAGCAATAGCTACGGGTATTAATCAACAAAAAATTATCGTCGATCCTGGCATCGGTTTTGCCAAGAACTACGAGCAAAATTTAGAAATTTTTCGCCGCTTGCCGGAACTACGAAAACTGAACTGTCCGATTTTAGTAGGGCCATCGCGTAAAAGTTTTATTGGTCGCATTTTAAACCAACCAGACCCAAAAGCTCGTGTCTGGGGAACGGCAGCGGCATGTTGTGCTGCTATCTTTGCAGGAACTGATATCCTCCGGGTTCACGATGTCAAACAAATGCATGATGTTTGCTTAGTTGCAGATGCAATTTTTCGACGATCGTGATTATTTGTTGGTTGTTGGTTGTTGGTTGTTGGTTGTTGATTGTTGGTTGTTGGTTGTTGGTTGTTGGTTGTTGTTTGTTGGTTGTGATTATGACAAATGACAAATAACCAATCACTTTTTATACAGAACCATTCTCTGATTTTTTGTTATTACCTTCTTGAGATAGTGTCTCTGAGATCAAATCCATCATATCAGCAGATTTTCCTGGGTCTACAAACACGACCTTGGCATTTTCGCTTTCACCTAGTCTGTAACTAGCATTTATATAATCTTGTGCTACAAGATACCGCAAAATATCCTTATTTCCAGGGTTATCACGTAAAGCCTCAGAAATGATTTCCATCGATCTCTTAGTTCCTTCTGCTTTTTTAACTGCGGCTTGCCGTTCCCCTTCTGCTTCTAAAATAGCAGCACGGCTTTTAATTTCAGCAGCTCGCTGCTCTTCCATCGACTTTCGCACACTTTCAGGCAGAGCAATACTTTGAATATCTACACGCAGGACTTCTACTCCCCATTTGGGTGTAATAGCATTTAAGCTATCTAATATGGCTCTATCCATATCAGATCGCAAGACATTAGTTTCTTCCAAGGTGTGTTGAGCCAGCATTTCTCTAATAGTGGTTGTAGCCAATTGAGACAGTGCTGTTTGCAGATCTTCAATCTCATAATAGCTTTTCTTAATATCTTGAATCCGCCAAAACAATACTGCGTCAATTTCTACATAGATATTATCTTTAGTAATAATATTTTGAGGCTTGATGTCTAAAATTTGTTCTCTTGTGGTATCCTCCATCACAATTTGATCTAGCAAGGGAATAATAAAGTTTAGACCAGGGTCTAGTTTGCGATGATATTTACCTAAACGCTCTACAAGAGCTTCATTGCCTTCGTTAATTAATTTAGCAGAGCCTAAGGCATAGCCCATAAGCACTAAGACTATAGCAATGATTGGTTCCATATATGCTCCTAATTAAGCTTTAAGGACTTAATTCTAATCTGTCCTACTTTTGTGTCTTGATGATTTGAATATGGTTGAATGTGTAAGTTAATAGCACAAGCAGTGTGTTCAAGCAAGATACTTGAGCAAGAAGCAAGGCTAGTGAACTACCCCGACGCATAGGCGGACGGGGCTTCTGTACTCAACGACGAATGCCTTACTTAGATTTGAACTTAGGAAATCCAGCACGTTTATCAAAAAAGTTTTTATACGCTGTGGTTAGGTTGAGCGTAGTAGCTTGCAAAACTTGACTATAACAATTAGCTAACCAACAAGTATCTTCTGCTTTTTTGAGTTTTGGTAGAAGTGCGTTGAGTGCTACTTGTCCGAGTCGTTTACCCGTCTGTTTATAAGTCCCAATTGACTTGTTTAGAGCATAATTCCACCACCATCTAGCACGCCCAAATGTTTGAGCTAGCAGTATTTGTTGTTGAGATGGGTATAAACGGACTTGTACGGCTTTGTGTAGCATTCAATATCACCCCCTTAGCGTATTTAGCTTAATACTATCTATTTTTACTAGTAAAGTATGGCTGGAAAAATTTTTGGAGATTGTTCGGACATCTACAAGGGGATGGGGAATTGCGCCGTATTAGTTAAAGCACTTTCGCAGCCATAGTTGCAAGCGCTTATTTTGTGATTAAATTTACCAAGTAGTAGGGTGTAGGGGTGTAGGCAGTACGGTTCGGTTAAGGTTTAAGCGGTGTTGAGTATAGAATAACGCTGCAAACTATTGGCGGTAGAATTTAGGGTTATTAAAATAAACTCTCCCCACCTCCCCACCTCCCCACCTCCCCACCATCTAGTTTTCCCCTTTCACTGACTCACCAACTTCAACCACGGTTTAAGATTGTCTGGTAATTCTGAAACAAGACTTAACGGCAGTTGTGATGTAGAGAGAGATTGAGCGTAAGCTGGTGTCAGAAATGGTTGATAGGTTTTGGCTTCTGGTGTCTGTTGTTTGATAAACGCCAAACTGACACCTTGCAGCAACTGACGCAAAGCTTTGGTTTCTTCACCCCGCCGTTCTCTGACAATGGTAGTAGCATCACTAGCCTGATAGGTAGGATCGCTAATACTCAAGTGCGTACCACCAACAGCACTAAGTAAATATTTTTCGCCTCCTAATTGGCTAAAGGGTGTGATTTGATGCTTGAGTGCTGGAGTGAGGGCATCTTCGGTTCCAGTTAAAATAAGAACTGGTTGTTTGACTTTAGCTAACCCGTTTTTACCAAAGAGATTGCCAACAAGAGGATTGAGAGCGATCGCACTTTTTACCCTTTCATCTTTGAGCCGCAATTTTCGTTCTGGTAAAGAAGCGGCTGCACACTGCAACCAGTCACCGGGAGCTTGAGCAATACCTAAAGAATCTTTGCAGAATTGCCGCAGTTGTGGCAAGTCAACCTCTGCTCCTAGCAAAGCTAAGGCAGTATAACCGCCTAAAGAATGACCGATGACAGTAACTTTATCTGTATTTAGTTTTCCTTGCAGTTGTCCCGGTTGGTTATCCAGTTTCGCCAGTTCATTGAGTGTAAAGCTGATATCCTTGGGTCTGTCAATAAATTCAGTCTCTGGTAATAACCTCTTAAGATTGGGTTGATTTGAGTTTCTACTAATAGCTGTGACATTGCTGCCTGGATGTTCAATCGCGGCGACAGTGATACCGTAAGAGGCAAGATGACGTGCTAGATACCTCAAAAATCTACGATTTGCTCCAAACCCGTGAGAAATTACAACCATTGGATTTTGGCGATCGCCATTACTCCAATAAATATCTACAGGTATAGTCCGATTCCGTTGTCGATCTTGCAGGATGAATGTTTGTTGCTGGACTGTTTGTTGGCCAGGAGCAGCAGGATTGAAGTTAGTTTTTATTGGTGTGCTAGTTTTAGCAGCTAATTCCCGTGATAACACGGCTCCAAAAATTTGACTTTGCCAGTAACTGGGGTTTAATTCCAGTGCCACAGAGATTGCTTGAGATGCGTCTACTGTCACATTTTCTTGGGGGTAGGCCCGTAAAAAACCCAGCGCACTCAGACCGTTAACTTGCCGCAGCGCTAATTTGAGGGTTGCTTGCAGACTTTCGGCGCTACTACCTGGTATGACTGCTGTCAACGATGAGATAAATTGTTTGCCTACTGGGTTTTGTTTTAATTCTTCAACAAATTTGTCGGCAACAACTGGATCTATTTCTAGACGCTTTGTTAGTAATTCTCTAATTTGCGGTGTCAGTATAGATGAAAATATTTGCAGATTGTCTGGTAGATTTCCGGTTTTGGCAAATTTTTCTAAATCCGCGATCGCTACTGACTGTTGAAATGGCCCTAAGCGAATAGTAACTGTTTCTGCCCCTAAAGTTGCAGGCATTGCTACACCCCAACTCAAAGCTAGAGTTAGGCTACACAGTAATGACTGCCTCCAGGATACATGACGTCGCTGTCTGCCAAGCTGAAATTGCATACTAGTCACTAGTTATTGGTAATTCAATATGACTTAATGACATTGCCAATCCACAAACAGTTTCGTATCAGTGATCAGTGATCAGTTATTCAGTTATCAGATATGTGGTAAGAAAATTTGACCTGCCACCAAAACTTTCCAACAATTGATCTAGAACTTAGACCCAGGAATAAAACTGATAACTGATAACTGATAACTGTTTACTGTTAAAATCCGGTGAGTACGGATCTAATAATACCCAAGACAGTACCTATAGGATTAAAGATAGCGCCTATAGAATCACCAGTTAGAGCTGCATTAGAACGGTTAACAACTACAACATCATTATTGCGAAGTATGGGGTTGGTTTTCTCGTTAATTCCTGCGGAGAAATTAATTTTCACTCTACGCTTGGTGACAGAACCATCAGGATTGAGACGAATCAAATCAACGGTGGAACTTCTGGCTCTAGCATCATTAAATCCACCTGCTGCCAGCACAGCTTGATTCAATGTACTATTAGGCAGAACTTCCACTCTTCCTGGATTTTTGACTTCCCCTACCACACCAACTTGAATACGTGCTGGAGACAGAGTAGTGTTTGCTAGTTGCGTAGCTTCTGCTGGGTTCACTTCGGTAGCAGTGGGGATAACAATAGTATCACCATCTTGGACAATGATGTCTTGATTAATATCACCACTTTGCAGCAATTGCCAGAAATTGACCCTAATTTGTTGCTCTGTGCCAGTTCTGGTTGGTCGACGAATAACTATATCGCGAATATTAGCTTGTGGTGTGATCCCGCCAGCAAGTTGAATTGCTCGTGATACGGTAGGTTGACCAGAAATCGCTGGTGCATTAGTTCCAGTTGCGGTTCCAGTACCCGCACCCTCTGCTTGTCCTTGAGTGACAAGGTATGTGCCTGGACGGTTAACTTCACCAGTTACTGCTACTGAACGGGGTTGGGTAATATCAGCAGCAAAGCTAGCGGCGGATAAGTTACGCGCATCTGCTAAATTCAAGTCATTTGCTGTTGGTACAAAAACAGTGTCGCCATCCCGCAGAGTAACGTCTTGCGGTAAATTACCTGTTTGGATGTATTTCTTTAAATCGAGGGTAATGACTTGTTCTGGGCCGTATCCTAACCTGCGTCGTAATTGTACTTTAGTGATGTCTGCGGCTTGAGTTACCCCTTGAGCTGTTGTCAGTGCGGACATTACGGTTGGATATTGCACACCAGGATCTTGACCCGCACCTCCTGATAAGCTGAGACTATAAGCTCCTGGTCGTGACACCTCTCCGGCTACAGTTACATTAATCGGACGAGGTGACAACAAATTTACTGAAATGATGGGACGCTTCAAATAAGTTCTGTAAGCACACTCAATAACGTTAGCAGCTTGCTCTGTTGAGAGACCCTGAACAGGGACAGTGCCAATGAGAGCTAAATTGATTGCTCCACCAGGAGGAATTGTGTACTCTCCAGTATATTCCTCAACTTCAAAGACATTAACACGGATGCGATCGCCACCACCTAATGTATAACCTGAGTACGAAGCTTGTGTATTTCTACTGTCAGCCAATTCTCGGTCTAAGCACTCTTTAACAGTTGGTATCTGTGTTTGAGCCATGACCGCAGGTAAGAAATTTGTCAACGCTAGGGTGAAAAACAGCAACCCTGCCACTGGCTGACTAAAAAGTTTCCACAAACTTGTGTTAAGCATATTTACCTGAAATACCATGAGTAAAGCACTGTCTTATCAGTTTATCGTTGACTATACTTAAATATTCGGGTTCCCCAATAATATTATTTTCTGAGAAAACCCTATTCTTCAGAAAAGAGATCGTATATGCAATTTGAATTTTTAATGAAGCTAATTTCAAGCAGCTTTTTAAAATACTCTAGAATTATGAAAATATTTGTGGTAATAATTACAATCAATTTACTTGGTGGTTAGTTGTTAGTTGTTAGTTGTTAGTTGTTAGTTGTTAGTTGTTGATTGTTGGTTGTTGATTGTTGGTTGTTGGTTGTTGATTGTTGGTTGTTGATTGTTGGTTGTTGGTTGTTTATTTGTAAGATATCGATAAATCACTAATGACACTAATGACAAATGATAAATGACAAATAACCAATGACAAATGACTATCATCTTATTTTTTATACTTTTGAATCTGTTGCATAAAAAACTCTTCTAGAGATAGACGTGACAAATTCATACTAATTATTTGGCCACCCATGAGATTCAGACTTGCAAAAAAATCATAAGCGTCACCTTGCAAGTCACCTTGCCAATAACCATCAGATACAAATTCTAGATTAGGAACCCATTTTTGCAAAATTTCCCAATCGCCACCTTGACCTTTGACATAATATGTGTTGTATGTTCCCAAGAGTTCATTGAGAGAACCAGAACAAATTAATTCACCTTGAGCAAGAATAGCAATGCGATCGCAAATTTGTTCTACTTCACTTAAAATATGACTATTGAAAAAAATTGTTTTGCCTGCGGCTTTCAGCGATAGAATAATTTCTCGCATTTGCAACCGTCCTACCGGATCTAACCCAGACATAGGTTCATCTAAAAACACCACTTCTGGATCGTTAATTAGCGCCTGTGCCATACCTACACGCTGTAGCATACCTTTAGAGTAGCGACGCATTTGCTTGTGACGAGCATCAGCTTGGGATAAACCGACTAATTCTAGCAATTGAGGAATGCGTTGGCGTTGCACCTTTGTAGGAATTTGGAATAATCCAGCTGCTAGCTGGATAAATTCCCAACCCGTAAGATAGTCATAAAAATAGGGATTTTCTGGTAAATAACCAATACGTTCTTTGACTGTGCGATCGCCCAGTGGTTTACCTAAAAGTAATCCCCGTCCAGAGGTAGGACGGATAATACTTAGTAATAATTTTAATAACGTTGTTTTACCAGCACCATTTTGTCCCAGTAGCCCAAAGGTTTCCCCTTTGTAAACAGTTAAAGAGCAGCTTTTGAGGGATACGACTTTTTGATTCAAAAAAAAGCCGGTGCGGTAAACTTTTCGCAGTTCGGAAGTGAGAACCACTGGCGTCTGCTCTTGCGTATGCGGTTGAAAATCAGTAGTATCTGCAACAGGCTTCATTTTCGGTTAGCAAGTGCTAAAAGTTACACTAAAAAAATAACTACCATTCTAAAACATCCTGTTGTAAAAGAACTAGATAGCTTGGAAGAAGGCAGACGGCAGATAGCAGAAGGATGAAAAAATTTCATACTTCATACTTCACACTTCATCCTTGATATCTTTCTTGAAAATGGGTGTGGGGGCAATAAGGTTTGGTTAAGGGGAAAGGGCAAAGGGTAAAGGAGGAAAAATAAGGATTTCCCCCTTTAAGCCAACCGTATTGGGTGTAGGGGTGTAGGAGGAGTTAAATTTTCATTCCTCGTTGTGGGCAATTGCCCGTGGCGAGTGATCAGTGACTGATAATTGATCACTGTTCACTGATATTAATGAATCCAACGCATAATTAGGTATGAAGCGATCGCGATGGAAATTTCTCTAAAATTGCAACTTTGATATTATTGAAAATACTAATCAAACTTTTATTTTATCCAGAGGTTTTGCCCAAACTAATTTAGCGTTTCTTACGAGCAAAAACCTCTGGGTTTAAATGGGAACGTGCTTGTCATAAATAAATTGCCAAAGCTAATGGTGAAGAGTATTAATTAAATTCAGTCAAGTGTTAGAACAGTCAGGCTGTTATCACTCTTAACCATGAATAATTAGCAATAGGCTGTAATATCTTCACCACATTCATCTGCAAGATAGCAAAGAGCTTTGAAACGTAAACCAACAACTTCTTCATAAAGAGGATTGAGTTTACACATTGGTGGAATGTGGAAAAGCTTCCGACCAAATACTACAACATCACGTTCAAAAGGACATTGAGCAGGAATTAGTTTACATAGAAAATGAGCTAATTTAGCGTTATGAACATTAATAGATTCTAACCATTCACGGACAGGAGATAGTAAGTCGTGTCTTGTTTGGATTTGAGTAAAGCTAGTCATAATTGTTTTCCTGAGAATTTAGAATTTGTATATTGGTTGAGTTGGCTTTTTGAACCTTATTCCTATATATATACAGTTGGGTTCTTGAGTTTTATGCAAAATTATTGCAAATTTTTTTTGGATTTGAGATATCGCTTTTGGTGTATATCTCTTCTTTAGGTACACATTTAACTACAAACTCTAATAACTGGCTTCCGGATAAACTCACGCATCAATGAAAGTTTTGCGCTACAGTGGGGAAATTCGCTCTCAAATTTCCCACTCATCTATCTATATTGTCTAAATTTAGACAGCGATCGCCTTCATCCAAGGGAATCACCCAATCGGGTGATTTTATAACTGATAACTGTGTTAAGGGGTAAACATATCCACTTTTATCAAGTGCTTGCTGAAACCTTAGAAAAAACTTCCGTCGTCTTAGCTACTGTCGTCAAAACAAAGGGTTCTGTTCCCAGAGAAATTGGCGCTAAGATGCTCATCAGTAGCGATGGTAAAAGTTTTGGCACAATCGGCGGAGGTGCTGGTGAAGCCAAAGTTTATCAGCAAGCATTGCAAGTATTACAGACAGGCGAAAAGCAGTTTGTAGAAATTGATTTATCTGGTTCATCACATTCACAAACCCAGGGTGTTTGCGGTGGCACAATGTTGGTGTGGTTAGAACTCTGGTCAGGATATAAAGCTATTGAATTAGTCAAGGAAATTTTAAAAAAATTAACATTAGAGCAAACAGTAGTCTTAATTACACCCTTTGCTCCAGATGAAAAACCTTATCTGACAACAACACAAACCCTGAATTCACCACTAACACTACAAAATCAAGCTTTCATAGAACTTTTGTCACCACCACCACAGCTATTAATTAGTGGTGCAGGACATATAGCTATTCCTTTGTCCCAAATTGCAAAAATCGCAGGTTTTCAGGTAATTGTCCAAGATGATCGTCCAGAGTTTGCTACAAAACAGCGATTTCCAGAAGCTGCAATTGTAATCGCTGAACCAATTATTGCTATTCAAGAAATTTTAAATAATGTCTCTGATTTATATGTTGCTTTAGTCACTAGGGGTTATGTACAAGATTTAACAGCTTTAAGATTGATATTAAATTACCAACCTAAATATATCGGTATGATTGGCAGTAAAAAACGAATTCATACTGTGTACAAAATTTTACGTTCTGAGGGCTATTCTGAAAAATTGTTAGAGCAGATATATGCGCCTATTGGTTTAGATATCGGTGCTTTCACACCAGAGGAAATAGCTGTAAGTATCTGTGCAGAATTAATCAAAGTGCGGCGTGGTGGAAGTGGATTGTCACTGTCAATAGTCAATGGTCAATCGTCAATTGTCAATAGTAAAGAATTTATGGAATTATGAACTATTCCACCACCTCCGTTTAAGTGTGCGTCAGTATTAAAGCTATTATGAGCGCAATCGAGATGGGACTTCCTGCCAAAATAGTGGAATTGCTATCAAACCAGAAATTAACTGAATGCCGCCAAAAATAGCAAGAGATATCCCAAACCCAAAGTGCAGTAGTTCTCCAAAGATGAAACTGCCGATACCAAATCCACTGAACAGGGTAAACACTTTGAGTCCCATAGTTTGACCTAAATTATTGCCATCCCCCAAGTCAGTCACAATACCCACAAACAAAGGTTGTGTAAGGTCGTACCCCAAAGACAAGACGAGAACCGCTATCGTCGTGACATATGCGGGAATATCGAAAATCATAGCAATACCAGCTAGGGCTGCCATAACTAGTCCTGACGGAATTAGCCAACGGCGTCCCCAACGATCAACGGCTTGACCAATTAGGGAACTCAACAGTAATCCAGGAATGCCATAGCCGAGAATAGTCAAACCAATGCTCAAGGCATCCATGTTGTAACGTTGTGACAAGTACAACCCTAGCCAGGTATACACACCAGAATGGTAGATGCCATTCCACAAAACATACGCATAGGTTCGTTGTCCTCGAAAAGTAGTTAATATCTGGCTGTATCCCCTAAATATCTGGCGAATGGAAGGTAATTTTTCTACCTTGGGTGTATCGAATAGAGCGCCGTAAAGATGAAGCCGCCAAAGTACCAAAGCAGCAAGAGCAGCCGTACCAATAAACAGCAATCGCCAACCCAAAAATGGTTCAAGAATTGCGCCACCCGCAGAACCCGCCGCCATTCCCCCTTCCATAGCTGCAAACACTAGTCCTAGCTTGCTACCTCGTTGCTCAAACGGAAATAAATCACCAATCAGTGCAAAGGTGAGTGGAATAACTCCACTTGCTCCAATTCCTGTCAGTAGTCGCCAAGCCGCCATTTGCGAAGCCGTCTGAGCCGTTGCAGTTAACGCTGTGCAGATCACAAAAATGAAGAGCGAGATGCGAATTATAGACCACCGTCCGAATCGATCTGACAGCACACCGTAGAACAATGCCATCAGCGCGTAGGACAACATGTAGGCTGGAACGATAAATCCGATTTCCTGAACTGGAACGTTAAACACTTCAGCTAAACGTGGAATCAGGGGAGCGATCATATATCCCTGAAGAAAAATTAAACCGGCCGCAATCGCAAGTAAGGCAAACAGGCGTTTATGCTGCTTTAGGCGAATTGTGCGATCAGCTGCTTCAGCATGAGGTAGATGCTCAATATGCTTTTTGCGGTTTGGCATGAATTTTAAATCTCCTAATTTACTCTCCGTCCTACAGTTCTGGATGCTAAAAATTCAGAAACCACGCTCAAACAGTTAATGCCAAAAACTGCCACAGCAGCCACTTCACAAAAGTCAAATTTTCATGACAATTATGTTATCATTAATTAGTTTTTTATCAAAATTGTTACTAATCAGAATTTGTGACTTGCACCATAAAATAAACTTTTTAGTTCAAAACATGCTTCAGTGTCTGATATCCGAGTTGCTTTATTAATAATAATCATGTATGGGATAGGAGGTATTAGGCGAACATTGCTTGCCTAATAATTGCTTGTTTGATTATCATTTTTATTTAGTTGCAACCAGGCGATCGCTCTTGTATGTCAGAGCATTCATCCTATATGAAATATCATAGTGGCTCACAAACAAGTTCTTTTTCTGCTCAATTTATAGATATCACTGAAAAACCTAAATCCTTATTACGGAGATGTTTATTGGCTTCACCACCTTTCCAGATGGTTCCATTACTACCCCTGTGAGGTAATATCATTACTCTTAATGGAGAAATAATTGGCCCTGGTCGTCAACGCAGACGTTCATAACCAACAATTTGCAATTATCCTTGCTGCGGGTACTTCCACCCGCATGGGTACTTGTAAAACCACACTACCTTGGTGTGAAGGTAAGACATTATTAACCTACCAGCTAGAACAGTGGTTACTAGCTGGTTTTACACCTGTGGTAGTGTTAGGTTCACATAATCACCACAGACAAAGTGATTGTCCTCCTGGGAGTTTGGTGGTAATTAATCCTGATGCAAGTGCTGGGAAAACAACTTCAATTCTTGCAGGATTACAAAAGATTCCAACTGATGTTGAGATAATAGCAGTTTCTGCTGTTGATCAACCCAGAAAATTACAAATTTATCAGCAACTTTTGCAAGCACACAAATATCATTCAGCCTTAATTACTGCACCCATATATAAAAGTAAAATTGGTCATCCATTGCTATTTGCAAAAGAGATGCGAGTAAATTTAGAAAATATCAGCGAAGCAACTTTAGGTTTACGTCAACTTATTCAAGAGTTTTACTCATTGATTTGTAAAGTAGATTTTGATGATCCAACAGTTATATTAGATATCAATACACTCTCAGAATATTTGAAAGCAGCTATAGCATTTCTAAATCATTCGTGAGAAACAAGATCCCCGAATTTTTGAGAATTCGGGGATCTGGGCTTTACAGTAGCATTTTTTTAATAGTTAACACAACCAAAGTTTTTCATCAGTCTAAATATTACTTTGCTGTTGAGATGCTTAATTTATGAAGTTTATTTATAGTCAATTATAAGCATATAAAACTAATAGAAAAATTTCAGGAACAAATTGATGTAGTTTTGCATCATAGATATCATAAGCTATTGAACACTACTATTGAAAGTAGCTAAACTAGATAATAATGATGTGGAATAAAACTAGATAACGTAACTTTCAGCATAAAACTTCTACCATTGGTATAGACCTATAGACAGGTTGAACATAACTCAGAAACAATATTCAGTAATATCACGTCATTTAATCTACTAAGGCTAAAGAAGGACTATTTATGAATCGCTTGCTTAATTGGAAATCTGGAACAACAGCATTCATGGCAATGGTAATGTCAACCAGCGCCATAGTGCCTTTGTTTGCTCCTGTTGCAACTGCACAACAACCAGCAATTTTTACTAGACCAAATCAACCAATCAGTCAATCAAGGACAGTTTCAATTCCTCCTGGAGTTACAATTCCTGTTACTTTCGATAAAGATAGAATTGTTGTTACTCCTGACGAAACCACATCTGTAACCTTAGAAGTTGCACAGAACGTAGTAGACGGAAATCGAAATGTTCTAATTCCTGCGGGAACTAAAATTGAAGGACAATTACAACCAAGAACCATAAATGGTGTAAAAGGTTCTCAGTTTGTAGCAGAAGAATTAGTTTTTAGCGATGGTAGAAGACAGCCTATTGATGCAAATTCTCGAGTAGTTACCAGAAAGGAAACGATCAAGAAAGGAGCCAAAACTAGCACGGTATTAACAGATGCAGCTCTCGGTGCAGGTGCTGCTACTGTTATTTCTCTGCTTACAGGTAACAAAAAAGTTGAAGTCCTAGAACCTGTAGCCGGTGGTGCTGTTGGTGCTTTAGCAAGCACTTTACTACGCAGAAGAGAAGTAGAAGTTGTTGTCATCAACCCACAACAAGATTTGGATGTCACTCTCAACTCTAATTTGGTAGTATCCCGCTTCTAAGATGAACAGAAATTAAATTGTGACTTTCATCATTCTAAAAACTGATGACCCTACTTTGAGGGGTTTCCTTTGTGGAAACCCCTCTCTTATTTATGAATAAGCAGCATTAAATTATATTGGTATAATCAATATAATTTAAACGTAAAACATATTTGTGTTGTAGAGACGTGCCATGGCACGTCTCTACAGGATTGAAATGTATTGTGATTAACGTGAAATGGTATTAGATTATACGCACAGTATGACCAGTTGTAGATTTTAGATTAGGAAAAATAAAATCTTCCTCAGAATGCCCAGCTGTATGCACCTATGTCTGTAGTTGTAACCTGATTTCAGCATACAAGTATCCTTAATGACAATATAAATGACTTTATAGGTGGCAGAAGCTCTTTGTCCATAATTAGCTGAAGGCTGAAGAAAGGTTATCAAGTCAATATACAACCTCACTCTAGTGGTCTGGAGATGCAAAACCTATACACTGGCTAACACTGAAACCAGTTAGGAGCTTTTAAATACTACTTTTTAAATATATACGGAAAATTTTTGGATTTTAGCGAAACTCTTTTGGTAAGTTTGCGTCAATAAAAACTAAAGGGAAAAATGATAATTTGGCTGAATAATTCCTAGCCAAATAATAGCTTGTTGGCTGAAAAACTATCTGCTTTCTATTACCAAATAGAGTATTTTAGGAACAGTTTATTAGAGAAAATAATCTTATTAAGTAATAGAAAAAACAAAAATTTAGAGAGGAAAAATAAATGTTTACTCAATTCCGTTGGCAATCGGGATGTGCTGCTTTCATGGTTTTAGGTATTACAGCAGGTGCGATCGCGCCTTTAGTGACAGCTGCACCTTCCTTCGCCCAAACTAGTTTTTCTGATGTTTCTTCTAACTATTGGGCAGGACAATTTATTCAAGAATTAGCACAAAGGGGTGTCATCGCTGGCTTTCCTGATGGTAGCTTCCGTCCAGAAGAACCAGTGACCCGCGCTCAATTTGCTGCCATGCTCAACAAAGCTTTTCAAAAATCATCAGAACGGCAGGCTGTGAATTTTGTTGATGTTTCCAGAAACTACTGGGCATACAGTGCTATTCAACAAGCATATACTACTGGCTTTTTGTCAGGATATCCTGGAAATCGGTTCGAGCCTGGTCAAAATATTCCCCGTGAGCAAGTTTTAGTTTCGCTCGCCAACGGTCTTGACTATACTGCTAGCGGTAATGTAGACAGTACCCTGCAATTTTACAGTGATGCCAATAGCATCTCTAGTTACGCCCGTACACCCATAGCTGCTGCGACTCAAAAGCAAATTGTCGTCAACTATCCAAGTCTAAGATTCCTAGAACCACAAGATACTGCCACACGCGCCCAAGTTGCAGCTTTTATCTATCAAGCTTTGGTTAGTACTGGTCAAGTTGCAGCGATTAATTCCCCCTACATTGTCGCTGTTAATCAACAGAATCCACAAAATCCACCTGTAGCTGTGACCATTCCCCAAGGAACTGTTATTCCTGTGAAGTACGATAAAGCAGAAAAAATTCTCGTCACCAAGGATGAAACAGCACCTTTAACACTGACTGTTTCGCAAAATGTCGTTACAGATGCAGGAACAGTAGTCATTCCTGCCAACAGTCAAGTTGTTGGTCAACTTAAACCAGCTAAAGGCGGTTCTCAATTCGTGGCAGAAAGATTAATTTTAACCAATGGTCAGGAGTATCAAATCAACGCTGCTTCTGAAGTAATTACCAAAACCGAAACTGTCAAAAAAGGTATTAGTACTGGTGCAATTTTGAAGAATACTGTTTTAGGTGCAGGTGCAGCAGCTGCCGTATCTGCGGTTACAGGCGATCGCGCCATTGCCACAGAAGAAGTGTTGGGCGGTGCTGGTATCGGTGCTTTAATTGGTCTATTCTTCGGTAGAAATAGTGTTGATCTGATCGCTATTGACCCAGATACTGACCTGCAAATGACCATCGGTCAAAACTTCCAAGTTTCACTCAGATAGATAGTTGTTAGTTGTTAGTTGTTAGTTGTTGGTTGGTGGTTGGTGGTTGTTAGTTGTTAAAAGTTAGTTGTTGATTGTGTACCACTAACCACTAACCACTATCCACTATCCACTAACCATTAACCATTAGCAATTGGCAACCACACAATAAAAGTAGTTCCTGGTGTTTGAGGCGAGGTAATAGTTGAGTTTAAAGCAGGACTTTTGACTTCAATTTCTCCCTGCATTTGCTCTATTAGTTGTTTAGCAATAGCTATCCCTAAACCTGTACCAGGAATTTCAGTTTGAGCTTGTACACCCCGGTAATGCCGTTCACCCAGATGTTCTAAATCTTGGGGCGGAATGCCGGGGCCTGTGTCTGTAATCGCAACTCCTTGGAGATTATCTTTTTGTTGTCCGGCTTCTATCAATATCTTGCCACCCGCAGGAGTATACTTCAAAGCATTATCGATGATGTTGCTAAACACTTCTGTTAATGCCTTACAGTTAGCGCGTACTAACGGTAATTTAGACGGAATATTTACAGTCAGTTGCAGGTTACGTTCTTGGGCTATTGCTTGCGCTGAAATTAACAAGGGTTGCAATATATCAGCAAGATAGCAATCTGCTTCTTTCTCGCCTGTTCCTGGTAGCAATAATGGCGGTTTGTGTTCTTTTTCTACAGTTGCTTCTACAAATATTTCTTCTTGTTCTGGTAGTCTCAAAGGCGCTAAATTTTCTACCCCCAAATCAATCACTTCATCAAATTTCTTCAATAATTCTTGCAGGCGATCGCTTTCCCGCACAATACTTTCTGCTACTTCTCTATTCAGGTCTCCCGGTCGCAATCGCTTCAGAAGCAGCTTGCCAAAGGTTCGCAATGCTGTCAGAGGATTACGAAATTGATGCAACAGATTATCTAGCAAATCCTGCTGTTTTTCTTGCACAATTTGTTGTTGATGCAACTGTACCTCTAACCATGTGCGTCGCTGGTCTAAAATACAGGCTATTGCCAGTGTTCGGGCTATACTTTCTATACGACTTCGCTCCTGTTCATTCCATGCCCTATCTTCTCTGGCTGTCACCAGTAGCCCCATCATGACATCTTCATAGACCAGAGGTAAAACGATTTTGTCGCCGCTTAAAAGAGATTCTTCTGGTAAATTTTCTGAAGTTCCATCTTCTGTCTGAGAATTTTTTGATGGGACAGGAAAATCTTTTGCTGCTGTCAATAACTTTTGATTCAGTGTTGGTAATGCCAGAGCATTTGTACTTTGACCTCCAACTGCTGCTTCTGGATAAACCACCAATGGAATCAATTTCGCTTCATTTGTTGGAGCCTCTACCAATTCTTGTGTTAAATATACAACACTCAAAGACGCTCCCAGCCCTTGGACTAGTAACGCCATTTGCTCTCGACACAGAGCAATAAATTCCGAACTGGCAGACATTAGCATTTTTCAAATCTTGCTCAGAATTAGGACAAAACAGAGAAAAAGTGTGAGTTCTATATGTAACAAAGCTTAACTATATTTTGCAACTAATGCATTAATCCGAAGGCAGAGGGCAGAGGGCAGAAGGCAGAAGGCAGAGGGCAGAAGGCAGAGGGCAGAAGGGGTTCCCCACAAATTCGCTCTCCGAATCGCGAATTTGTGGGGGCCCCGCAGAAGGCAGAAGGTATTAAGTATTGGGCTTTAGAAATAACCAACTACCAACCCCTAACTACTAATGTACAGAGGCGATTAATCGCGTCTCTACCCACTAACAACCAACCACTAACCACCAACCACTAACCACTGTAGAGACGTGCCATGGCACGTCTCTACAACAAACAACCACCAACCACTAACACTGTTCATAGTACTTACCAAATTTATTTATCTACGTTAAGAGAAATTATGTTTCTTGTATCAAAAGTTTAAAAACTGTTGATCTTTTGAACTAGAACTTTTATAATTACGACGGATTTTGTAGCTATAACTACAATCTGTAGCTTTGAAGAGGAGGAAAAAAGGTTGGCAAGGAGACGAAAGCGGAAGAGCCGTCGTCGGCAAGAAGGACGTCGTATCTTAGAGCATGTGCCCCAATATAGCATTGAAAGCGGCGAAGATAAACCTGTGACAGCAGCCAGAAAATTTATTCAAGCTGAAGGGATCTTGCCACCCGCTTTGCTACTCGTAAAGCGCAACGAACATACAACAGATCGATACTTTTGGGCTGAAAAGGGGCTATTTGGCGCTCAGTATGTAGAAGAGAATCATTTCCTGTTCCCCAGTCTGAGGACTTTAGAACCTTCTACAGTCCAAGAACCGATGGCATTGGCTAGTCGCTGAAACATCTAAGGCGATTTGTAAACAGTGATTGTGGCTTTTGACAATTATTAACTGGCAAAATGCTCAAGATATATAAAAATTTAATTTTTTTTAGTTTTTAGCTAATTTGCCAGTCAAATTTAGCGGTCTGGATAAGATTAATCAAATCCTGCCAAACTATTGTGTTTGTAGGATGAGGTTTGGATAACTAAAGATGTACAAAAAGCGGGAATATAGCGACTCCTCCCCAAGCAAAGAGTTCGCATCGTGTGAATGACATGCTTAGGGGCTATTTCTCTAGTGGAAGGCAAACCACTAATTAATCTTTGTAAAATTCCAAGCCGCTTTGTCAAACAAAATATAACTTACTCTCCACAAGGATTAAAATCCTTGTGGAGAATAGTCTATGATTGGGATTAGCTATCTTTTTTCTTTCCATTTCCAACAAATGCTGCTGATAAATCTGCATTTCGTGATTTGGAGATGACCAAACAATTTTAGATTTTGGATTTTGTGAAAAGTTTGTAGACGCCTTTGCGGCAAGCAGCGCACTCCAAAGGGGGTTTCCCAATGAGCGACTGCATACACGCAAGCGCGATTTCTCCTAGAGTAGGGGTTCCCCTTAGGGCGCTGGGGCTTGGGACGTTAGCGTAAGCTCCTGGCGCCTTACTCGTGGCTCAAAGCTTTTCAAGACTGATTGATTCCACAGATCAATCAGTGGCTTGTACCATCAAGGAATTATTGGTGATCATAACTTGGTGGCTATTCGCCAGACTTTAGCTTTAATACCCTTTTTAACTCAATCAGTTCATCTCGATGGGCGGTTACAGTAATTCGACTTGAGGATGGTGATTCGCTCTGGGTTTGTTCCACCTTCAGCGACACCTTCTCAAGCTTTCCAGCTTTTTTCCAATAGAAAATCCCACTAAGAGGGGATAGCAATACCATCCCGATAAAAAAACCACTCAAGCTAGGAAAAAGTTGTGACAAAACTAATGATAGGCAAAGAATACCAGTAGCAGTTAGCACTGTCAAAAATACTGCTAAAAACCAACTGGGGCGAACATTGCCTTCAAACATAACTTGGTTTTGTTGTGGGTCTACCGCTGCCACTCGGTAAGACCTAGCTCGGAAATACTCCCTTAATTGAGACATTAAAGTAGCTTCGTCTTGCTCAGATACCAGTTGTGTAACTTCTGTACGGTCTTTAGTAGAGGCACGAACAAAGAAAAATAATCCGACCGATAACACAAAAGTGAGCAACAACGTGGATGGCAGAATAGCGGTATCCATATAGTGTTTTTACTGCTTGATTGGAGGGGACTTATTCATTATCAATTATTCGTTAATTTGTCCTCCCATTTATATACTGTTGCCAAAGACGTGCTAAATCCTGCGCTTGTGGAATCCACTCTGAAGAAACTTGGTACATCCGCCGGGGACGTCCGCGTCCTTCGAGTTTTTTCCAATACCCTGTAATGGCTTTGTAGTCTTCGAGAAACTTAATCGCACTGTAAAGTACGGTATCTGAAAGACGATAGGTGGGGTATTCAGTTTCTAAGCGTTGGATTAACTCGGTTCCGTAAGACTCCCCTTGTAATAAAACGTACAAGATATAACAAACTGCTAGTTCTTGACAAAGGTAAGTTGGCGGAGGATTCTCAAAGAATTGATATATATCCTCAAGTTTCATGGTTAGTGAAGAATGGCTAAAACAATGCCCAAGGGTTGAGCCTACAATCCCTTTTGTGAGTATATAGTGCTACTCCCTATCTGGGTAAGTATATAACGCTACTTAGGCTGGATTGGCAAGGCGCACACAATAAAATCATTCACCCAAGTTTGTAATTGTGGGAATGGCACTTCATGTACCGGAAATAAATTCCAGTGATAGCGCCTTATCAATGCGCCACTTTGGAGGTGCAAAAAAATGCACTCCTGCCCCAAGCTCTAGGCAGTGTGGTGAGGAGCAAACAGACAACAGTTTAACCATTGTCTTTGTGTTAAGTGATGCCGAGCGTGTGAGGACTGTTTAAGCATAAATTGTTGCCTTAGCAATTTTAAAGGTAAATTGCAAATTTTTCTGTAAAACTTAATAAACACTTTTTTTACAGCGATCGCACCAGTGCAAATCTTTAAAATATAAAGCATAAACCAACATCTATATATTTAGTTCCTGCACCTCTTGACACATTCAAGCCAGCATAGTCTACTGAATTTCTACCACTTTAGATGTAGAGACATGAAATAGCACGTTTCTACAAAACCATTGTTTAAGTGTCATAGTTAATCTATCAAACCCCCCAGCACATAGGTGATCAGTATGTCAGTAGACTCCCAATCATCTTCTTCTCGCCGTCAGGAAATTGCTAAAACCTTTCGCCTCGTTGGTTGGATTAGCTTTTGGATTCAACTAGTACTAGGCGTAGTTTCTACAATTATTGTGCTGTTATTCGGTATTTTCAGCCAAAGACCTGGTAGCCCTAGTAATAACCCAGGCAATGGATTTGGTGTATTTCTGGCAGTTTGTGGACTAGTTACCTTGGGTGTGGGTGTATATTTAGCTTTCCGTTATACCCGGATTGGCAGACAACTATTATCTTCTAATCCTAGCAATCACCCTAGCAAATTAGAAACAGTCCAAGTCTTACGGTTCGGACTATTAGTGAATTTAATTGGAATGTTGTTGACTCTGTTAGGAGCGCAAGCGATCGTTGGTACTTTAGTAGCAAGGTCTATATCTCCCCAAGCAATTACTACACAATTGTTTGACCCCAACCGCATCATTAGTGGTCTAGATATGCTTGTAGTGCAAGCGAACACTAATACAGTCTCTGCTCACTTTGCCGGACTTGTAGGGTCAATTTGGCTACTCAATCGTATTACGCGTTAGGTGGGAGATGGGGAGATGGGGAGATGGGGAGGTGGGGAGATGGGGAACTCACCGGCCCCCACTCCCTGTCGGTCGTGGGGATTAGGGGCAATGGGGAGATGGGGGGCTAGGGGTCCCC